>JBBDIP010000061.1:31318-56497 GCA_040880305.1 Bacillota bacterium | reverse complement strand
AGGACCGGCTTTTTCACCCTGGACCCGAAGGCCGCCCGGCGGGAGTTGGCAGCAGGCCATCCGGTGGCCTGGCGGGAAGGGGAGGACCTCATGGTTGGCGCTTCCTCCAAGCATCACCTCGGCGTCAGCGGCGGGGACGTTCGCCTTGGCGGGAGGGACGACCTCCTGGTACCTGGCCAGCATAACGTCTCGAATGCTCTTGCTGCCGCGCTGGGCGCTCTGATCATGGGCGCCACGCCCGCCGCGGCCAACAGCGCTATACGGTCATTCAGGGGAGTCGAACACCGCATCGAGTTCGTGCGCGAACTGCGGGCGGTTAGGTATTACAACGACTCCATCGCGACGTCTCCTGACAGGACCGAGGCCCTGCTTGATGCCGTCACCGGCCCCCTGGTGCTTATCATGGGCGGCTATGACAAGGGGCTGCCCTTCGGCGACCTGGCCGAGAAGATCGTTACCAGGGGATGCGCTGTGGTTACCCTGGGGAAGACCGCTACCAAGATCGAGGAGGCGCTGCAGAGCGCCTGGAGGATGGCCCGGCCAGCCGGGTCGTTGCCCTGGCCGGCGTCGCCGGACGTAGAGCGCGTCGGGACACTGGAGGAAGCGGTAAGAGCGGCAGCCGCGAAGGCCAAGCCCGGGGGCTCCGTCGTCCTTTCGCCTGCCTGTGCCAGTTACGACATGTTCGCCAACTTCGAGGAGCGGGGCAGGATGTTCAAGGAGATCGTGAGGCGGCTGGAGTGACCGGTCAGGAGACATCCGACTCCGCAAGGATCATCGAGATTCACGCGGCCCTGCAGTCCCTCTATCCTGACGCCCAGTCGACCCTGTTGGAGCCTAGCCGCGGGAGTCCCATGGACGCGCTGATAGCCACGATCCTGTCACAGGCCACCAACGACACGCTGAGTTCCCGGGCGTTCGATGCGTTGAAGAAGGCATTCCCATCCTGGGAAGACGTTTTGGCCGCAGAAAGCGTCGATGTGGAGAAACCCCTGTCTGCGGGTGGGCTGCAGCGCGAGAAGACCAAGAAGATTCGGAAGACGCTCGCCAAGATCAAGAAAGACTTTGGCCGCATCACCTTGGATCCGCTGTTTGACTGGCCGCCGGAGAAATCCTACGACTACCTTGTGTCCCTGCCGGGCGTCGGCCCCAAGACCGCCGCCTGCGTAATAGGGTTCGGCTTGGGCAAGCCGGCGTTTCCGGTGGACACCCACGTCCTGCGAATATCCAGGCGGCTAGGCCTGGTTCCCCTAAAAGCCTCCGCCGAAAAAGCCCAGAAGGCTCTCAGCGCGCTTGTCCCCTCCGAGATCCAAATGCCCCTGCACGTCATGATGATCCGCCACGGGCGGGACATGTGCTTTTCGCGCAACCCCCGCTGCGCGGAGTGTCCCCTGAAGGGGTCGTGCATCTCCTGAAGAAGCTCAGTGCCCACGAAGTGGGCACTCGGGCGTCGACGCGCAGGAGTTGGTCTCTCCTCACAAGAATTACCTAGTCACAGAGCGTAGTCGGGGTTTGAGTGCTAGGTTTCGGGAGCGGCTCCGGCCGCTTTCCGGGCGTGGTTTTGGTCCCGGAGGGCCTTGGCCTGCTGAATATCGTACTCCGGCTCCTTGCTGAGTTCGGTGCTGCAATGAGGACAGAGCCAGGAATCGTACTGGGTGGCGGCGCTGTAGGAAATCTCCTTGCACGACGGGCAGAATTTCCAGGGCACTGAGGTCACCTTCCTGCAATGTTGTCCTTGTCCATTCTATCGTAAAGTTGGCGCAATTGACAGACCGGAGGCGTCCTTTGGCAAGATGACGTTCACTCATCTGCACGTCCATACAGAATATAGCCTGCTAGACGGCGCATGCCGGATTGGCGAGGCTACCCGCATGGCAAGTTCAATGGGCATGGGCGCTCTGGCTGTGACGGATCACGGTGCCATGTACGGGGCGGTGGGTTTTTACGATGCGTGCAAGTCGAATGGCATTCATCCCATACTTGGCTGCGAAGTCTACGTGGCGCGAGGATCTCGCCTAACCAAGACCGAGGGTACGGGGGACAAACCTTATCACCTGGTTCTGCTGGCCGAAACCACGGAAGGCTACCGAAATCTCATGCGAGTCGTCTCGACCGGCTTCCTCGACGGGTTCTACTACAAGCCCAGAGTCGACTTGGATACCCTGGCCAAGTACCCTAAGGGCATCATTGCTCTCACCGGATGTGTCGAAGGGGAAGTCCCGCTCAGCCTACAATCAGGCGATGAACGCAGGGCTGCTCTTGCGTTGGGCCGCTACGCCGACATTTTCGGGCGAGAGAACTTGTTCGTTGAACTGCAGAGGAACGGCGTTCCCGGGCAGGAGCGCACTAACGCTCGGCTCGTAGAACTGGCCCGCAAGCAGGGCTTACCGCTCGTGGCCACAAATGATTGCCACTACCTGCGGCGAGAAGACGCCTCCTACCACGAGGTGCTCCTCGCCATTCAGACCGGGACCAACATGAAGGACCCCAACAGGCTCCGGTTCACAGGCGATCAGTTTTACCTGCGCAGCCCCCAGGAGATGGAGGAGATCTTCCAAGACCTGCCTGAGGCCATTCAGAACACCGGAATCATCGCCGGGAGGTGCAAGGCCGAGTTGGACCTCGGCTCCATCCACCTCCCCGAGTACCCGTTGCCCCCTGGTCAGGACCCAGCAGGAGTCCTGCGCGAGATGGCCCGCTCCGGCCTATCCGAGCGGACCCGGGGGAAGCCGGACCCGGTCAGGGAGCAGCGCCTTGCGCAAGAGCTTTCCATGATCGAGCGGATGGGGTACTCGTCATACTTCCTGGTAGTCCACGACTTCGTGTCCTACGCCAAGAGCCGCGGAATCTGGGTTGGCCCGGGTAGAGGCTCGGCCGCCGGCAGTCTTGTGGCCTACTGCCTGGGGATCACTAACACAGACCCCATCGAGTATGGCCTTGTGTTTGAGAGGTTTCTCAACCCGGAGCGGGTCACCATGCCCGACATAGACATCGATTTCCAGGACAACCGCCGGGACGAGGTCATCGAGTACGTCAGGGGCCGGTACGGCGAGGACCGAGTGGCGCAGATCATCACGTTCGGGACCATGGCCGCGCGGGCGGCCGTGCGGGACGTTGGCCGCGCTCTTGGGCTCCCCTACGGGGACGTGGACCGCATCGCCAAACTCATACCCTACCAGATAGGCATGACCATCGAAAAAGCTTTGGAGACCGTACCGGACCTCAGGGAGATGTCAGCGTCCAGGCAGGAAATAGGCAAGTTGTTGGATATAGCCCTGAAACTTGAAGGCATGCCGCGGCACTCATCTATTCACGCCGCCGGCATAGTCATTGGCAAGGGACCGCTGTGGGATTATGTGCCCCTGGCCAGGACGCAGGAAGGCGACGTCGTGACGCAGTACGCCATGGAGGACCTTGAGGCTCTCGGGCTGCTCAAGATAGACTTTCTTGCTCTTCGCACATTGACGGTCATGCAGAGGGCGCAAAAGCTGGTGGAGGAAGGCAGGGGCAAGCCGTTTGACTTGGACGCCATACCTTTGGACGATGGGAAGACCTTCGACATGCTGTCGCGCGGGGACGCCCTGGGCGTTTTTCAACTGGAGTCGTCCTGGGTCAGGGACTTCCTCAAGGAGCTGAAACCTAGGGCGCTGACCGACATCGTGGCTTCTATCGCGCTCTGCCGGCCCGGTCCGATGCAGCAGATACCCGAGTTCATCAGGGCAAGGTCCGGCAAGCCCAAGTACCTGCACCCGGTTTTGGAGCCAATCCTTAAAGAGACCTACGGAGTGCTGGTCTACCAGGAGCAGATCCTGCAGATAGCGGCGGCGGTAGCGGGGTTCAGCTTGGGGCAGGCCGACATCCTTCGCCGCGCGGTGGGGAAGAAGAAGAGGGAACTCCTGGTGGAAAGCAAGGAGGCCTTCATGAATGGCGCCGCCCGCACAAAGGTACCCCCCGACGTGGCTGAGCAGGTGTTTGACCTAATCCTGAAGTTTGCGAACTACGGCTTCAGCAAGAACCACGCGGCGCCCTACGCTCTAATCGCGTACCAGACGGCGTACTTAAAGGCCAACCATCCGATTGAGTTCATGGCGGCCCTCCTGTCGTCGGTGGCCGGCATCCAAGGCAAGGTGGGAGTATACCTGGAAGAGGCCCGGAAGGTTGGGGTCGGGGTACTGGGCCCGAGCGTGAACGACAGCAAAGTGGAGTTTTCCGTCGAAAAGGGATCCATACGATACGGGCTCGGCGGGATAAAGAACGTGGGGTATACGTTGGCACACTCTATCGTGGCGGAGAGGGAGGCCGGGGGCGAGTTCCGGTCTTTGGAGGACCTGGGGTCTCGACTTGACTCCCGACACCTTGCCAGAAAGGCGCTGGAGAGCCTCATACAGTGCGGCGCCTGCGACGTCCTGGGCACGCGGTACGCGAACCTGGACAAAGTCGAGTCGGTGGTCTCCCAAAGGCCCAGGCAGGTCCAGAACCAGGTTTCCCTGTTCGGCGAACCGGGACCCGTGGCGTCAATCGCGCCCGTGCGAGAGAGCGTCGAAGGGATCTCGCTTGATGTCCGGCTCTCTTGGGAGCGCGACCTCCTGGGCATGTACTTCAGCGGGCACCCTTTGGGGAAGTACAAGGACCTCCTGCGCAAGGTCGCTACACCAATCGCCGATCTGGATTCCTCGGCCGACGGGAAGGAAGTCACGGTGGGAGGGCGCGTATCCTCCTTCAAGAAGGTGGTCACCCGGTCGGGCGTGGAGATGGTATTTGCCACTGTCGAAGATGATTTTGACGCCATCGAAGTGATCGTCTTTCCCAAACTCTGGGCTCGGGTGAAGAGCAACTTCACCAAGGAAATGGTGGTCGTGGTGCAGGGGAATCTGGAGGAGCAAGAGGAAACGCGTCGAATACTGGCAAGGGAACTCCTGACAGCAGATACGCTGCTGGAATCGGGGAGAATGCCTGAGAGACAATACCGATGAGGATGGGAAGGAGGGAAGCCCACAGTCCCGCGTCACTGGGGCGTATGGGCCTGTCTGTGTGGACCGTAGTCTATGTGGCTGCAGGTTGGAGTGAAGCCGAGCGCCTAAAGGATTGTCTGGCAAAAGACGGCCTTCTGGTTATGCTAAGGGCCTGTGGTTCCGACGAAGACAAGCTGGCGAAGCATGTCGAACTTCTCGTTCCAGAGATCGAGGTCTCAGAAGCTCATTCACTCTTGATGCGATTGGTTGGGAGTGTGAGGGTCTAACATGAAAATAGGCGTTCTCACCAGCGGGGGGGACGCGCCGGGGATGAACGCCGCCGTGAGGGCGGTCGTTAGGCGCGGTCTATCCCTCGGAATGGACGTGTACGGGATCAGGCGGGGGTTTGACGGTCTCCTCGATGGAGACTTCGTCCCCCTGAAAGTGGAATCGGTCGGGGACATAATCCACAGAGGCGGGACAATACTGCACACCGCCCGCTCCGACAGGTTCATGCAGTCCGAAGGCGTCGATCTCGGCGCCGCTAGGCTGCGGGGAGCGGCTATCGGCGGTCTCGTGGTGATCGGCGGCGACGGAAGCTTCCGCGGCATGGTAGAACTGTGCAGGCGTGGCGTGAGAGCCGTAGGGGTTCCCGGCACCATAGATAACGACCTTTCATTCACCGACTACACCATCGGATTCGATACCGCCGTCAACACAGGAGTCGAGGCGGTGAACCGCCTCCGCGACACCGCCACCTCCCACGAAAGGATTTTCGTGGTCGAGACCATGGGCCGGCACGAGGGTCATCTGGCCCTGGCCGTCGGGGTCGCGGGCGGCGCTGAGACCATCCTCATCCCCGAACTGCCGGTCAACATCGACGAGACCTGCCAGAAGCTCAAGAAGGGCATGGACCGGGGTAAAGTTCACAGCATCATCATTGTTGCCGAAGGCGCGGGAAGCGGGTTTGACGTTGCCCGACAGATAGAAGCATGTTTGGGTATGGAGCTCCGGGTCACCGTGTTGGGGCACGTTCAGCGCGGAGGCACGCCCACCGCGCTTGACCGTTTGATCGCCTCCAGGCTGGGGGCCAAGGCGGTCGACCTGCTTGCGGCGGGCGAGTCCAATCTGATGGTTGGCATCAAGGGAACCGGCGTGGTCGCCACTCCAATGCCCGAGGTCCTTGGCACCAAGAGGCTCATAGATATGGAACTGTACAACCTTGCTCAAGATCTCGCGAGGTAGGAACAGGAGAGACCGTGTCGAATAGTCAACGGGAGGCGAGGAGTTCAACAGCAGCCGGAGGCTAGAATAGTGGACAAACGACGCAGGACGAAGATAGTCTGTACCGTGGGACCTGCCTGCGGAAATGTGGATGCCCTCTATCAGATGATCCTGGCCGGGATGGACGTGGCCAGGTTCAACTTTTCTCACGGTACCCACGAGGAGCATGGCAGGAGGATCGAGGCCGTCCGCACCGCCGCCCGCAGGGCCGGCAAGCGGATTGGCATTATGCTGGACACCAGGGGCCCTGAGATCCGGCTCGGCTTGTTCGCCGGGGGACTCGCGGTCCTGGAGAAGGGCAGCGACTTTACTCTCACGACTAAACAGGCGCTGGGTGACTCTCGGACAGCCCACATTGACCTGCCCGGTTTCCCCAAAGCCGTGTGGCCTGGAGCCCAGATACTGGTGGATGACGGCAATATCGAGCTCCGCGTCATTGAGACCTCGGAGGATGCGGTCAAGACCAGGGTGCTGAACAGCGGCGTCGTCTCCGACAGAAAGAAGGTCTCGGTGCCGGGGGCCGCGCTCGCAATGCCTATAGCGGGAGACAGGGACGTATCCGACCTTCGGTTCGGGGCCAGCGTCGGGATTGACTTCGTGGCCGCGTCGTTCATCCGCTCCGCTGAGGATGTCGCGGATATCCGCCGAATCCTCACGGAAGCCGGCTCTAGAGCGCACATCATCTCCAAGATCGAGTGCGTCGGTGGGATCCAGAACCTGGACGCCATCATCGAAGCGTCGGACGGCTTGATGGTTGCTAGGGGGGATCTGGGGGTCGAGTTCCCGCCGGAAGAAATCCCGATACTGCAAAAGAGGATGATCGCGGGCTGCATGCGACTTGGCAAACCGGTCATTACGGCAACTCAGATGCTTGAATCTATGGTCGAACACCCCCGTCCCACCAGGGCGGAGGCCTCGGATGTAGCCAACGCTATCTTCGATGGCACCGACGCTGTGATGCTGTCGGCTGAAACCGCCTCGGGAAAGTATCCGCTTGAGTCAGTGGAATTCATGGCCCGGATAGCTGCTCGCACGGAGGAAGATCTGGACCGCAACGTGTTCTCGCCGCGGTTCAAGGCGGAGACCAAGGTGTCCAGTGTGACCGAGGCGGTCAGCCGGTCGGTGCTGGATGCCGCCGAAGACCTTAGGGCTTCTTCCATCGTCACCCCGACAGAGAGCGGATATACCGCCCGCATGGTCGCCCGGTTCAGACCCGGGATGCCGGTCTACGCGGCCACCCCGCATGACGAAACAGCCGGATGGCTTACCGTCGTCTGGGGGGTCGAGACAGTGCTGGTGGAGTCCGAGATCGGGTCGCCTGGCTGCCCGGCCGACGTCTCAGAGCTGGCGCTCCGCTCCCTGGAGCGCGCAGGCCTGGTTCAGCAAGGGGACCTCTGCGTAATCACCAAGGGCGTCCCAGCCGGTGTCTCGGGGACCACGAACGTCATGGAGATAAGGAACGTCGGCGTGAAGTCGATTGCCGTGGGGACATAATTCCTGGGGAAGCGGAGTTGACAGGTTGACTTCGCAGGAAACATAATGTTCACTGGGGAGATAAAGGGACAAGAGCAAGACCTTTATCCCGGCCTTGAGCAGGGGTAAGGGTCCTTTCATAGGAGGGCATGAAGTGGACGGACTATTCTACGGGCTGACGGCGATGACCTGGCGCGAGGCCGTGATGCTGGCTGTCGGCGGGATCCTCATCTATCTGGCAGTCAAGAGGGAATACGAGCCGGTGCTTCTTCTGCCTATCGGTTTTGGAGCCATCCTGGCGAACATCCCAGGATCGTCGGCCGTAGGGCCCCACGGGTTCCTCACCAAACTCTATGAAGCAGGCATTATCACTGAGCTATTCCCTCTTTTGGTTTTCATCGGCATCGGCGCCATGGTGGACTTCGGCCCCCTGTTTGAGCAGCCGTCGATGCTGTTCTTTGGGGCTGCTGCCCAGTTCGGGATCTTCCTAACGATGGCGCTGGCTGTGGCGCTGGGCTTTGACATCAAAGAAGCCGCGTCCATCGGCATCATTGGGGCGGCGGACGGGCCGACGGCAATCTATGTGGCCACCCGGTTCGCCCCGGCCCTGCTGGCGCCAATATCCGTTGCGGCTTACTCCTATATGTCGCTGGTCCCGATAATTCAGCCCCCGGTGGTTAGGGCGCTCACGACCCCGGCTGAGCGGAGGATTAAAATGGAGCCCACTGCCTCCAAGTCGATCTCTAAGAGGACCCGCGTGCTGTTCCCGATACTAATCACGGTGATCGCAGGCTTAGTGGCTCCCATCAGCCTTGCTCTGGTAGGGACATTGATGTTCGGCAACCTTCTCCGCGAATCAGGCGTGGTCGACCGTCTTGCCAAGACCGCGCAGAACGAGCTTGCCAACATAGTTACATTGCTGCTCGGCATCACGATCGGTTCGACTATGACCGCCGCGGAATTCCTTAAGCCCACGACGCTCCTCATCATTGCCATGGGGCTCGCTGCGTTCGTCTTCGACACGGCCGGCGGCGTGCTTTTCGCCAAAGCGCTGAACCTGTTCCTAAAGCGCAAGATAAATCCTATGGTAGGGGCCTGCGGCATCTCGGCGTTCCCGATGTCCGCCAGGGTCATCCACAGGATGGCCCAACAGGAAGAGCCGGGCAATTTCATCCTCATGCAGGCGGTCAGCGCCAACGCTGCGGGGCAGATCGCATCTATCATCGCAGGCGCCATGATCTTGGCGCTGGTGAAGTAGGGAGGGCGTCCGGTGAGTGAAGCGATGCGCCAGACTATCACCATAGCCGGCATTTCGATGGCAACCATCTTCGGCGTGATGGTATTGCTATACGCCGCCATCAAAGTGATGGTCAGGGGGAAGCAGTAGGTCGGAGCCGCCTCAGCGTGGAATAGTCCTCCGGTGTCGACTTGGGGAGGTGGCCATATGTCGTGGAAAGTACGGCTCGGCGTCACTGGTTTCGTGGTCTTCACGGCGCTCCCAATCATTGAGATCGCTCTTCTTATCGAAATGGGGAAACGGATCGGCACGTGGTGGACCGTCGCGTTTGTCATCGGGACAGGCATTTTGGGCGGCGCCCTTCTCGGAGTCGAAGGGTACGGCGTTTTCCGGAAAATGCGTGAGGAGATACAGGCGACGCGAATCCCCAAGGACTCGATCATTGACGGCGTGCTCGTGATCGTTGGAGCGCTGCTCCTCATATCGCCCGGAGTCCTCACTGACGTCACCGGGATCCTGTTCATGTTCCCGCCTACCAGGTATCTTGTCAGGTCCGGCGTGAAGCACTGGATAAGCAAGTACATCTTCGTCAACATATAGGTAGTCCGCCTCAAAGGAGATGGAATGCTGATGGCAATCGATCCGGTATGCAAGATGGAAGTTGACCCGAAGACCGCGCCCGCAAAGACCGACTACAAGGGCACCACTTACTACTTCTGCAACCCAGGTGCAAGGAACGGTTCGAGAAGGACCCCGAGAGGTTCGTGGGGCAGGGGAAATAGCGCCTAGACTCATCTTGGTCTAGAATGGTTTCGACAACCGAATATGAGACGTGATGGGTGCCCGACAATGGGAGAATAGGAAATCAGGTGCGAATCCTGAGCGGTCCCGCCACTGTAACCGGGGAGCCCTGCCGGCAGAAAGCCACTGTCCGAAAGGATGGGAAGGCGCCGGCGGGCTAAGAACCGGGTAGCCAGGAGACCTGCCCCTCACGCCGTACCCGCGACCTTCGGAGCAAAGGCAGGTGCGGCTGTGCGACGCTTCTTCATAAGCGCATCCCGCCCGGCCTTCCTTTCGAGGGCCGGGCTCAAATCTATCTGGGGGTGCGATCTCGTGAGAAAGATCCAGCCGCGCGTCACGCCTTCTCTGTCTCCAGCCACCATCTTTTGCGTTGCCATCCTCGTATTTTCGACCCTTGCCTCGGGCTGTTCTCGCCCCGTGACTGCCAAGTACGGTTCGGGCAAGGAGATCGTCCTGCCCAAGCGGCCTTCCCGGATTGTGTCGCTGGCGCCTAGCAACACCGAGATCCTGTTCGCCCTTGGGCTCGGCGACCTGGTGAAGGGGGTGACCACCTACTGCGACTACCCGCCCGAAGCCACTGAAAAACCCGATGTCGGCGGGTTCATGGACTTCTCGGCCGAGAAGATAGTCTCCCTGAACCCTGACCTGATTCTGGCCACAAGCGGTCAAGACCAGGGGTTGGCCCCTTTGATTGCTATGGGGATTCCGGTCGCCATCCTGGATGCGGCCACGATGGACGAAATCGGGGACTGCATCCGGGTAGTGGGTGACCTCACGGGCAAGAAGAGGGAGGCGCAGAAGCTCATCGCGGAGATCGAGCGGGAGGTCGAGACCATTGCATCCAAGGTTGAGGCTGTCCCCGATTCAGAAAGACCCAAGGTCATGTACGTAGCCTGGGACGACCCCATCCTGACTGTCGGTCCCGGGACCCTCATCGACCACATGATCTCCCTCGCGGGAGGCAGGAACATAGCTGGCGCGACCGGCGAGCCGTACCCCACCTACAGCATGGAGGCGGTCCTTGTCGAGGACCCCGACGTCCTACTGCTCCCGCGCGTCCATGGCGGCCTGGACCTCAGCGCCCTTAGGGCAAGGACTGCCTGGAAGGACCTAACGGCAGTACGGGAGGGGCGTGTGTACCTTCTCGACGACAACCTGGTATCGCGTCCCGGCCCAAGGGCCGTGCAGGGGCTGCGCGAGATCGCGGCAGCCCTATATCCTGAGCTATTTGAGGTGAAAGCGCCATGATGATTCTCATCACCGGCGGCGTGAGGAGCGGCAAGAGCCGTCTGGCCGAACGTCTGGCCAGGGAATCGGGGGACAAGGTGACCTACATAGCGACCATGGAACCTCTGGACGAGGAAGTGCGAGAGCGAATCCGCGCCCACCGCGAGCGCAGGCCGCCCCACTGGGTGACGGTCGAGGAACCCCTGGCCGTGCCGGAAGCTGTTGCGGAACACGGGCGGACCAGCGATGCGGTCATCGTCGACTGCCTTGGTCTTTTGGTGAGCAACATCCTGCTGCGGCAAACAGAAGAGATGCCGTACACGCTGAGGTGCGATGAGGTGTTGGATAGGGTGCGGGGGCTCGCCGAAGTCGCCGCGCAAGTATCCGCTAGAGTAATTGTGGTTTCAAACGAAGTCGGGGCCGGTGTGGTGCCCGAAAGCCTGCTGGGCCGCATTTTCCGGGACGCAATGGGATGGTCCAATCAGATTCTGGCCGAGGCGGCGCGTCATGTGTTCCTCACTGTAGCGGGAATTCCCGTGGACATAAAGGCGCTGCGCGGCAAAAACTCGCTCTTGGAGGAGGGCCTCAGATGAGAGACGCATCATCAGCATCCCGCACACGTCGCATAGCGGTCATGTCGATGTCCATCGCCTTGGCCGCGGCCGGCTCGCTCATCAAGATCCCCAGTCCCGTGGGCACCGTGGCGCTCGACTCGTGGCCCGGTTACGCGTGCGCCCTTGTCCTTGGACCTGTGGGGGCCTGGGTTGCGCTAGCGGGACACCTTGCCAGCGGTTCTGTGGCAGGATTTCCGCTGGGCCTTGCCATCCACGGCGTGATCGCCGCCGAGATGGTCTTCTGCGCGCTGGCCTTCAGATGGGTGACGGGCAGGTTTGGTGCGGTTCCGGGGGTAGTTGCGGCGGTCGTCCTTAACGGTCTGGTCGCGCCGTTTGCCCTCCTTCCCTGGCTAGAGTTCCCGCTCGTCTTAACCCTGCTCCTGCCGCTAACCGTGGCCGCCGCCGTCAATGTGTCTTTGGCTGCTGTGGTCGCTAGGGCCGTCAAGCGCGGGTTTGTCGTCCCGGGGAGGCCGTAAGGTGGATAAGTGGCTTGGAAGCGCCAGGGTCCGAGACCTACTCGTTCTCCCCGTCGCGAGGGACAAGGTAGCGGTGATCGGTTGCGACTCCTCGGGGGGGATAGGTCCCAAGGAGCGGGACGTGGTCAAAGTCCCCGCGTACATCGTGGGGCGCTTCACATCCAGAGTCGCCCTCATGGAGGTGCTCGCGAGCGGGGCCATCCCGGCTGCGCTGGTCAGCACTTTGTGCGCGGAGCCCGATCCCACAGGCATCGAGGTGAAACGGGGGATCGCGGACGAGTTGGTCGAGGCGGGGCTGGCCGGCGAGATCGCCCTCACGGGGAGCTCCGAGAAGAACGTCTCGACGGAGCAGACGGGGCTGGGGATTACCGTCATCGGATTCGCCGCTCCATCGGATCTGCGGTTTGGCATGTCTTTGAGGGACGACGACGTGGTCTGCATCGGGGTGCCCAAGGTAGGACGGGAGGTCTACTTGGACGACCCCGAGATCGTAGATACCCAAACCCTCAGGCTACTGCTTGCCCTGCCTGGGGTCCACGAGGTGGCGCCTGCAGGGTCGCGGGGAATCGCCCACGAGGCAAGGGAATTGGCGACGTCTGCGGGGTTGGCGCTTGAACTCCGGGAGTCGCCCGGCGTGAACCCATCCAAATCCGCCGGGCCGGCCACTTGCCTGGTTGCATCAGTCGAGCCGGGGTTCATGGACACACTGTCCGGTTCTTTGAAGAAGCCGGTCACCAACGTGGGGTGGTTGAGATGAAGACCTGGCGCCGTTTCCTATCCGCGGTCTCTTTCTTGACCAGAGTACCGCTCCCGTCATCTGTACAACTGGACGAAGCTTCGCTGTCAGAATCGCCTCCCATGTTCCCCGTGGTCGGCGCTCTGATTGGCGCGGCTGTGGCGTCGTTCGACTATCTAGTTTGCCTAATCCTTCCTTCGCCGGCCGTCGCCGTTGTCGACCTCGCGGCGGTCTTCCTCCTCACAGGCGGCCTCCACCTAGATGGCCTGCTGGACACCGCCGACGGCCTTCTCAGCGGCAAGCCGAGGGAGAGGGCTCTTGAGATCATGAAGGACAGCCGGGTGGGGGCCATGGGAGTTGCGGTTGGCATCCTACTTGTCGGCCTCAAGGTCGCATCCATCGCTGCCTTGGCGGGCGAGAGGAGGTTCGCGGCGCTGCTTCTGGCACCGGTCCTGGGAAGGTACGCTATGCTCACCGGTATGACCGTCTTCCCGTACGCCCGGACCGCGGGTGGGCTGGGGAGCTTGTTCAAGGACAAAGTGCGCTTGCATTGGATGGTTGCGCCGGGCGTGTTTGCCGTGGCTCTCGCGGCGGCGGTAGCGGGCGTCCCAGGCATCGCGGCCTTTGCCGCATGTGTCCTCATGGCGCTGGGCCTGGGGAGATTGGTGACCGGACGCCTCGGCGGTCTTACCGGAGACGTCCACGGCGCCTTGTGCGAGGTCGCGGAGGCCGCAGTTTACGTGGTTTTCGCCGCGAGGTGGTAAGAATGTCGGAGCCGGTCGCGAGCGAGCCTGTCATCTACCTTGTCAGACACGGCGAGACACGCGCGAACCAAGAGCGGAGGTACGAGGGGAGAGGCGACGGCGACCTCACGGAAAAGGGCTTGTCACAGGCGCAGAACGCGGCCACTGCGCTGGAGGGCGCCGGCATTCGCGCGGTCTATTCCAGCCCAAAGCGGCGGGCTCTGCGGACGGTCCATATCATCGCGGACCGGCTCGGCATCGTCCCCGTGATACTTGATGGGCTCGCCGAGGTCGACTTCGGGGAATGGGAAGGACTCACGTACGAGGAGATCAGCCTCCGTGACCCTCAGCGCCTGCAGCGTTGGCTCGCCGACCCCCTCCACGGTCGCCCACCCGGTGGCGAGAGCCTGACCGAGATGTGGAGCAGGGTCCGCAGGTGCATGGCGGAGATTGTGCTTGCCCACTCGTCCACGGCTGCAGCCCATTCAGGCCAGGGGGCGGTTGCGGTCGTTTCCCACGGTGGGCCCATACGCGCGATTCTGTCGTACTGCGAGCACGGAGACCTCCGTGGGTTTTGGGACACGTCCATTTCGCCGGGAGAGATCAGAGCGGCGGAGCCGAAAAAAGGAATGATCTGGTAGCGCGCCGAAGGGGTGAGGCCTGAGAAACCTTCGCCGAGAATAAGGGGGACCGATGGGATGTTTGGATTCGGCAGGAAACCCGAGGATTGGTTTGAATCAGCCAGGAAGAGAAGCCAGAAGCTAGAGCGGGACAACATGAAGCTACTAGAAGCACAGATCAAAAGCATTCGCTCCGGACGTGGACAGAGCACAATCACAGAGGCCGAAATCCAAGGCATGCGGCAGAAGGCGTTCCGGGAGATGCTCGTCGACCTGGAGAAGGCACTTGGGCAAAGGCCCGACTTCGCCGAGGCGTGGTTCAACAAAGGGTGCATCCATCACATCATGGGAGAGTGGGACAAGGCTCTTGCCTGCTACGACAAGGTCCTCCAGACGAACCCGACCCACCCGGGTGCGCTCTTCTGCGTTGCCAGCATCAAGAGAGAATCCGGCGAATTACAGGAAGCCCTGGTCTACTACCGCAAGACTGTTCAGTACAGCCCGGGGGACGCCGACGCCTGGTATGAGATGGCTATGACGCTTAGGCAGATAGGGGACGGCGATGCAGCGAAGCAGGCTGAGGAGCGAGCGCAGGCGCTCGAGCCCTCTCTCAAGCCGGGGCAGTATGGTGTGGTCGTCTACGTGCCGAGACCGCGACTGTTTCCCTAGACACAGACTATGGACTCTAGTCAATCTTGAACCGGAGATACCTCACGCCTTCCCGGTCGGTGACCTCGCCTTCCAGCACACCGCCGTTCTTGGTGATAGTCCTGATCGACGTAGCGTTGCCGGGGTTGCATGTAACCAGGGCCGTCTCCAATCCTGATCTCCTGCACTCATCCAGGGCGAGCGACAGCATCCGAGTTGCATAGCCTTTGCGCCGCTCAGTTGGCCTAACGCTGTATCCGATGTTGCCTCCGACTGTGACGAAGTACTCGGTATCGAGGGAGCGGATGTTCACCGTGCCGAGGAGCCTGTCGTCAGTGTCTCGGACCAGCCAGAGCACCCTACGCCGGCCTTCTCCCGGCGGCAGATTGACGCCTTTTGCCCAGTCATCTACTGCCTTCAGCACATCCTCGAAGTCCGGCTGGGTGAAATGGAGACCGAAGGTGGGCTCCTCCCCGTTGGCCAGGTATTCGGACTGCACCTCGTAGTACTGAGCGCGGTAACGCAGGGCTGGCTTGGCCAGATGCACCGCTTCCGTCATTTGATCACCTCTTATCGGCGCGAGCGTGCCTAACTCAGCGTCTGCGGGGAAGCCAGGCGTCGGGACCGGTACTCCTCGTCAAGTGTCGCGTACTGGTACGCGTCGAGCCATAGGGGCTCTCCTTCGGCGGTCTTGCGGAAGAAGACGACCTGCTTGAGATGCCCCTCTCTACGCATGCCCAGTCTCTCAAGCAGACGCCAGGAAGGCGGGTTATCCGGGCTGCATTCAGCCTTTATCCGGTGAGCCCCGAGTTCCTCAAACCCGTACTGAAGCATCCTCTGACAGGCTTCGGTCGCGTAGCCTTTGCTCCAGTACGCAGGGTTGAAGATATACCCGATGTCCCACGTCAGGAATTCCGGGGGTTCAGTTGGGCAGAAGTAGACGTGCCCGATCATTTTCTGGGTGTCCTTCAGGCACACCGCCCAAAAGGCCTTCCCTTTCGCGCGATCAGACGCCTTCACCTTGCACTCTTCCTCATCGCTTACAGTCTCGATGTCGTACTTGAGCACCCGGCTCTGGGAGAGGTACTCGTGCAGAGCGTCGGGTCTGAAGTTTCTTACGATGAGTCTTTAGGTCTCCATCGTGACCAAGCGGGTCAGTCCTTTCGCGACTTTATCTGCTGGTATCCTCGCAAGGATTTGTTTCTGCGGACGACGGGGTTTCCCTCTCTTGGAGGAAGCGCCGTAACCTGCGTGGAATCGGTTCTTGCGTGGAGGGATCCCATCTATGGCGGCAGTCACCAACTCGTCAATATCCTCAGCTGAACCATCCCAGCGCGAACTGAGACGCGGTATTTTCGCAATGATCTGGCCAGTGGCCACGGAAAACGTCCTGCTGATGCTGATTGGCTTCGTCAACACGGCGATGGTCGGCAGGCTCGGAGCAGCCACTATCCTGGCCGTGGGACTTTCTGGCAGGGTCGGGATGTTTGTCTGGATCATCTTAGGCGCCGTTGGCACAGGGGCTACGGTGCTGATTGCGCGGGCTCTTGGAGCAGGTGATCAGGAACAGGTCCGCCGCATTGCCCAGCAAGCGCTTCTTGTGGCGATGATCCTCATGCTCCTGATCTCCGGCACCGCCTACGTGTTCGCTCCGTCTCTTCTCGCGATGTTCAAGGCCACCCCCGATTCCCTACCTATCGGCGTCGCCTACCTGCGGATCTTGGCCTTCAGCATGCCATTTCAGGCCCTATACCTGGTCATCAGCGCCATCTTGCGGGGTACGGGCAACACCCGCGTCCCGATGCAGATCGCTTTGGTAATCAACCTGGTCAACGTGGCCCTAAACTCCGTACTCATATTCGGGCGGCTCGGCTTTCCGGCTTTGGGTTTCCGCGGCCCTGCGGTTGCGTCCATCGTGGGGCAGATGGCAGGTGTATCTATTGCCGCATGGTATCTCTTTAGCACCCGTTCGGGTGTCGGCATCCGGCTGCGGGATCGCGTTTCCCTGGACGTGCCCCTGGTCCGCAGGCTACTAGGGATCGGCATCCCGTCCTCTGCCGAGATGTTCTTCTGGCAGATAGCTGCCATCATTATCTTCCGGCTTATCAACGATTTCGGGACCATCGCAGGTGCTGCGCACCAGCTCGGTCTGCAGGCCGAAGGCATCTCCTACATGCCGTCAGCAGGATTTGGGATTGCGGCCACGGCCCTAGTCGGACGCTCGCTCGGTGCCCGCAACCCGCACCTAGCCGAGCGCTACATCCGCGAGATCGTGCGCTGGGGGATCGCCCTTAGCGCCTGCGCGACTGCGCTACTCGTGTTCGCGCCTCGGCTACTCATGGGCATCCTGACCAACGATAAGGCGGTGATCGCTCTAGGAGCCCAGTACCTGATGCTTATGGGCTTCTCGCAGATCCCCCAGCAAATCTCGATGACGCTGGGCGGCTCACTCCGCGGCGCAGGCGACACCGTGACGGCGATGGTGGCTGCGGCCGTGGGCATCTGGGGCTTCCGCGTCCCGTTCGCCTTCATCCTCAGCCGGAGTTTTGGCCTCGGCATCCACGGGGTCTGGTGGGCCATCAACATCGACCAATGGGTCCGCGTTGTGATCGTCGGTTGGCGCTACCTCAGCGGCAAATGGAAGACCGCGGTGGGGGATGGGCTGGCTGGGGCGAAAAGCGCGTAGTCTGTGAGGCACTCCGCGCGACGAGTCGGGTGACGGGGATAACGGTCAGCTCTTGACCAATAGGCCCAAAAGACTGGTCAGCAGATGACCAGGAGTCAACTGAAGGCCCGCAGTCGTAGAGGAGATGCGCGCATGGAGTTTCGCCCCGCAACCGAAACCGACGTCCCGTCAATCACCCGCATATACAACCAGGGCATCGAAGACCGGATCGCCACCCTCGAAACCGAGATGCGAACCGAGGACGAGCGGCTTCAGTGGTTTCACGACCACAGCGATCGTTATCCAGTGTTCGTGGCCGAAGAATGCGGGCAGGTGATTGGCTGGGCATCGCTCAACGTCTTCAACCCGCGACCTGCGTACCGTCACGTAGCCGACTTCTCGGTCTACGTCGAGCGAGAGTGGCGGGGCAAAGGGGTAGGCGGCTTCCTGCTGGGGCACCTGATCGAGGAGGCTCGCAAGATCGGGTTTCACAAGATGGTGCTCTCGGCTTTCCCCTTCAACGATAAGGGCATGGACCTCTATGGCAAGATGGGGTTTAGAACGGTTGGAATCTACAAGGAACAAGGCCGCCAGATGCGGCAAGACTTCTACACCAAGTACCAAGGGCTGGCTTGGCAGCTCATCATTCTGGCGGAACTCGGCGCGGAGCGCACCGCACCGGTCGCTGATGGCTGCGAGTCTCTACTCGCAAGCTCTCAGGAGAAGGACGGCGGCGGCTTCTCCATGCGTGCAAGCGTGAAATCGGGCGGGGGTCTGCCGAGCATGGTTATCCTTGCCTCACAGGAAACATGGTTTTCAGTCTAGTCCGCTTGGGTTACCTCGACGACCCGCGGGTGCTGAAGGCCATGTGAACAAAGCCACTAGAGGTTCGGAGCGAAACGGAGTAAGATGTAAGGCGTAAGGAGCAAGGCGGTGAGGGGGCTTCATGATGGATGATTCTGAGTGGGACATAAAGGTTACTTCCAAAGGGCAGATCACTCTCCCCAAGCAGGTCAGGGAGATAATGATGGTTCGCGAAGGGGATCATCTGCAGGCAGTAGTCAAGGATGAAGCGATAGTGCTCACGAGGAAGGCTGAACTCAGCGATTCGGAGCAGATGAAGCTTGCTGCAGAGCAAGTGCTGAGAGATCTTGGATATGAGAAGCGGCTCTCTGACCGTCGTCGCCTCAGGGAGAGTATTGACGGCACCTACCCAGACCTCACTCGCCTCGTGCGTGAGGGGAGGGAGAGGCAGTGACGTCGGAGAGAGCCGGCAAAGAATACTTCATCGATACGAGCGCTCTTCTTAAAGCGTACATAGCGGAGAAGGGTACGGATGCTTTGGACCGCATATTCGAAGAGAAGGCAAGAAGGAGTATCTCGAACATGGGACTGCTGGAGGCCGTGTCTGTCTTCCAGCGCCTGCACTCAGTTGAGAAGTTGCTGTCCAGAGACCAATTCGAAGCGCTGTGCGCTGAACTTCTGGCCGATGTCGCGTCGGGACGGCTCGTTGCCCTAAGTGTTACTCCTCGTGATGTTCAGGAAGCGCTCGTTTTGGAGATCCAGCAATACTTGACCGCCGTCGACGCTGTGCAAATAGCCTTAGCTATGGAGATGGGCGAGAACGTAGTGTTCGTCTCATCGGATGAGAAACTGAACCGGGTGGCGCGCGAGAATGGACTCAGGGTGCTGACCCCATAGTCGCCTGCACTACGCAAAGTCCGTTGCTGATCATTCGGCCAGGAGCAGTGAGGTACTCCCCGTCGTACCAAAGGCACGACGATGCCCCCGAATCCATCTGCATCGCGTTCCAACTCCCCAGATCGCCATGGCCTCGCCAAACTCCTGAGGGGTGAGTGAGGTGCAGGTGACCAGCATGACTATGTTGTCGCTTGTGACCCCAACACCGCTCCGGTTATACGACATTGTCGTCTGCTTTGCCTCGGTATAGCCTTCGGCCTGCGGGTTCACGGTCACGTTCCCTTCTGTCACCAGCCGGGGACCGCAGCCTATGGCGTGCCTTATGTGTTCCCAGTCCCAGGTGTTGGGATAGGCGACGTCCTTGTGATCAGCGAACGTCACCTTGTAGCTTAGCGTCCCCCCAATGGGGAACATGCCGTCTGTCCACTTGTTGACGCGGCTGTTGGACACAAAGACGACGTATCCATCGTCCGGGATCGGTACATCCGGGCCTCCCTTGGAGACGACTCGCCCGTTTCTGACGGTATATGTCACGCCATCCGCCATGTTGGTGGTTTCGCCCCGGTATCTTGTGAACAGGCCGATGATATCGGGGCTCGTGTGGTTGACAGACCAAGCCGACCAAGTGTTGGCGCCCTCGTTTGTCGAGCCGCTGATCGCCATCCGTATGGGATCCATGATCACCCGCTTATCCGAGGTGATCCCCAGCGCTGTGCCCTGATACTGAAAGTGAACCCATTGACCGTCGATCGCGAGGGCATTGAACGGCTCCAGGTAGTCGCCGTTGTTGTCGTTGTAGGCCGAGAAGAACCCGCCGTTGATGGCGGCGACTGCTCCCTCTCTGCCGGCGATATCCGCAAGATAGGCCGTCTCCTGGGTAGTGCCCGCTAGAGCCGGTCGGATCTCTACGTCGTCGTGATTGAAGTTGACCCGCACCACCCTTAGGGTGTTGATTCCCGTCTTGCCCTGGTAGGTGTAGCGTTCCACCCAGGTCGCCGGACGGACCTTGGGGTCTATCAGCCGCAACACCATGAGCCCGGCCTCCGCTCTGGAGGCTTGCCCCTGGCAGCGGAATGTCGCGTCCTCATAGCCGGTCACAAGTCCGTGGTTAAGGGCCACCGTAACGTATCCTTTGGCCCAGGACGGCACCGAATCCGAGAAGTAGATCAGGTCAGCCTTCTTGGCGGTCTCATCTTCCAGCCCCGCCGCACGCACTAGCATCGTAGCGATCTCGATCCTTCTGATCGCGGCTCCCGGCTGGAGAATTCCACCGTAGTCCGCCGGATGGAGTATTCCTGCCTCAACCAGCGCTTGGATGTTACCGTAGGACCAGCTGTCCGGACCCACGTCAGCGAAGTACGGGCTCGCGGAGGCCAGGGCTCTCAGCCCCTTGGCCCTGGCCAGGACAGCGGCGAACTCCTCACGACTTATGCTGTTGTCGGGAAGGAAGGTCCCGTCCGGATAGCCTGTCAGAATCCCCTTCTCCAGCATCTGGTTGATGTATGGCGCAGCCCAGTGCCCGGCTATGTCCCTTAGCGCGGCTGCCGCAAAGACACTGCTGTCATGACCCCCAAAACCAAGAATGCCGATCAAAGCAAGTGCCAGCGCCACAAGTAGACACATGGTCGTTGCGATGCGGCGTCGCATGGTCATGGCGCCTTGCCTCCAGTGTGTTGATGCGCGTGAAGCGCCTGCATAAGGTTGCTTCCCAAGACTGTGATTAGTTCGCCGAGGTGACGAGAGATCCTCCATGACCGGGCATACCTCACGCCCCAGACACCAAGAGGGAATTGGCTCAACTTGCCAGAATTCTGTGCAAAAGTCTGAGATGGTCACCTGGTGAATGGAGGATGCTAGCATGCCTAGTCCCTCGAAACTCAGGAGCTCCTTGGAGCGGAATGGCGTCGACGCGGCCGTAATGGAGCAGGTCTACCAGGGATTTGAAGCCATAGAAGACAAATCGCCCAAGAAGGCCAAGGCGGTCTTCATGAGGCACGCGATGAAGGTGCTTGACGACAACCTGCCTTACGAGCGCCGATACGAAATCCTTGACGGTTGCGCTTGTTGCCTTGGCGGCTCACGGGAGCAGAAGGTCAAGAGGTTCCTAAGGGACATCGCTGACGGGAGCCACACGCTCGCCGAGAAGGTCGACAGGCTGCGGCAGGCAAGGCCTTTCTACAACTCGACCAGGCTGAATGCGGATGGGACGATCACTGACGGAGTGTACTACCAGGTTGATGGGGAGTACCATTGCGCCTGCACGATGAGAAGGTCTATGTCAAGGTGTCTGCACCAATTGCGGAGAATGTTCCACCAGATGATGCGATTGGGCCCGTTCGATGCTCCTCCGCGTTCGGTCAAGTACATAGGAGAACCCTCCGGAGGTGTCTAGGATGGAGAAGCCAAAGCGAGTCAGGACATCGTTCATCATCGCAGCTTTCCTTCTTCTTTGTACCGCGGCGTCGAATGTGCTGTTGGCCATCTTACTGCAGCGCGCGATCGACTCGACGCTGACCGGAAGCGTGAACGCATTGGTAGCTGCGGTTTCTTGGCTTCTGGGTCTGTGGATGTTTGACGCTTTACTGAACTTTGTGGCTCCGATGTTTAAGTACCGCTATTTGACCCGAGTGCTCTCCGCCGTCAAGCAACAGCGAATGACCTTCTTGTTCTACAACAGGCGAAAGAAGCCACAGGAAGATGACGCAAAGGATCTTAGCTTCTTCACAACTGACACGGACATCCTGGAAACAAGCTACTACTTGCCTAGGCTGACGATCCTGTACTATGCCGCCGAATTCCTGTTCGCGCTGACGACGATGTTGTACATAAGCTGGGTAATCACCGTCGTCATATTTGCTTTGACGTTACTGCCCGTGTTGAGCACGAACCTATTCTCCAGATCACTGCAAGCCAGAAAGAAAGCGTATTCTGAATCCACATCCGAATATGTGGACGTCGTGCGGGAGTGCATCCAGGGCAAGAGAGAAATCATCGCATATGACAAAGAAGAAGTGTTCCTCAAGAAGCATGAGAAGGCCAACAACGAGGTAGAGAAGCGACGATATGGGACGCGCGTATCTAGTGAAATGGCCAATAGGGTTGCCCAGAGCCTTGGCTTTTTGACATTCATCGCCGCGCTCAGTCTCGGCGGATACTTCGTCATGCAAGGGACCATGACGTATGGATACATGATTGCGGTCGTGCAGCTCATGAATTCCTTGGTCATGCCCATCAACATGATAACAACATCCATCAACGCGATCCGCTCAGCAAAAGGCATTGCGGAGAAAGCAGATGAGGTTGCGCAGCCCGATCGCAGTGGTGTTTTCAAGGACAGATTCACCACCGCGATTGAGATCCTTGGTTTTGGTTTCTCATACGAAACCGGAACCGATGTCATTGATGGACTGAACCTGAGATTCGAGAGGGGTAAGAAGTACGCGGTCACGGCTCCGAGCGGATTTGGGAAAACCACACTGGCGAAAGCACTATCGGGTGAATACGACGACTACCAAGGCATTATCACTATGGACGGAATTGATATCCGTTCCATCGACAAGGCGGCATATCATCATCTTGTCCGGTTTGTCAGACAGGACTCCTTCCTGTTTACAGACACGGTTCGCAACAACATCGCTTTCTTTGACGAAATACCGGACGACAGAGTGTTCCGCAGTGCGATCACAAAGTCGCAAGCTGCCGACTTCCTGCCCAACGAAACGGCATTATCAAGGACGATCTCAGATAGATCCGGGCTTTCCGGGGGACAGAAGCAAAGGATCGCACTCTCGCGTGCGCTGCTACACCTACCAAGCGTTCTGATCCTCGACGAGATCACAGCCGGTGTTGATATCGAAACAGCGGTTAAGGTGCTATCTGGGATATTCGCGGACGAAGAACTGACATGCATCGTCATCACCCATGAAACCGATCCACGCCTCATGGATCTATTTGATGAGGTTATCCAACTGGAGCAGACACACCCTAAAGGACCTACCCCAACCGATGAGTAGCCGGTGCTCTTCACGCGGAACCGATTCGTGAATTGAGCGTCAATTGCTGCTGCAGCGAGGTGGAGCGCCTTATTAGGGAGCAGCGTGCGCGGGAGGGTGCATGGAACTGTCTCACGAATTGTGCGTCAACGATGAGTGCAGTCTGCAATCGCAAGTCTGGAGGCCCAGGATATGTCCGAACACAGGAAACGCGATCTGACCGGCCGTTTCTGGACGTGGAGGGCGGTCGTCCTCTTGATCGTGGTCACCGCCCTTGTTGCCTTTTACCCTCTCGGACGCACGGAACCCGTCTCTGGAGGCGTGGGCAAGATACACGCATTCGAGAATATGCGGCAGTACGTCCTGGTGGTCGCCATTCCGTCATCCCTTTCTGTGCTGGGCGGCGCTGTGATGGCCTTCACCCCTAAGGTCGGGAAGAAAGCTCGTTTCTGGATTGTTGCTGGCGTAGCCGTCTTGCTGGGTTACAGCGCTCTACACGAGTTTCCGGCATTCATCCCCGTCTTTCTTGTCCACGGCATGGTATACCCTAATCCCGCAGGCCTTGGGATAGCCGCGCTCTCAGGTTGGGGAGCCATGAGTCTGAGCTACATCCTGGAGCGGGCCAAGGATGAAGATCCTTCGGGCCAAAGATTAGTGGTCCGGATTGCAGGTGCCTCGGCTGCCCTGTCCCTAGCGGTTGCTCTAGTTATGGCGCCGTACTTCAGTATAGAGTGGCGCAGGGCCCCGGCAGTGTTGAACAGCAACTACGAGTTGGCCTGGCAGACAACGCTGCCTGTCAGTGACGCTCACATCGGCAACGGGTTCTGGTTCCGGTCTCAGAGCCTCGCTACACCGGAGTGGGTCTCTCGCACCGAAGGAAGTGTAGCGAAGGAACCTGCCCTGGATGAGGATGCGCTGTTCACGGCAGACGGATGGATCGGAAGGGTCCGCCTTCGTGACGGCACGTTGGCATGGGGCAGAGATTTCGATTTTGGTCCCCTTGAGGCCCGAACAACTGCCCTCGCCGCCTACTGGGACGATGAGCGGCTCTACATCGTGAACCGATCGGCCGCATGGACTATCTTCGCGTTTGACTGGGCCAGCGGCGATCTCTTGTGGAAAACAGCGACCGACGAATGGATTGTGTACCGACCTGACGATCCAAGACTGACCCTGGCAGTGACGCCTGAGTTCCTGGTCATCGCGGGTGAAGGCGGGAAAGCGGAGTATCACCTGGTAGACCCCCAGACCGGGGACATGACATCGCTTACAATCCCTGAGCCCGAGGGCATGGAGGTGGCGCAGCTCAAGGCGTGGGGAAGGAATGGGTCCTTGGGACCAAACCTGGTGCTGGGTCCTGACGGGACCGTCGCTCTTCTGGCCTACTTCACGCCGCCTGGCGTCGAGGTGAAGGAATCCTGGTACGAGGACGGGCCGCCTCCGGAGAAGGGCTTCCTGTTCGGCCTCGATCCCGCGACAGGCGAAGTCGCATGGCAGATCGACGACATCGGTGACTGGCGAGGATTGGGCGCCAGGGAAGGGCGGAACCTGTGGGTTACCCGAGACACGGTCGTGAGGTGCGGCTCAGAACCCGACTATGCTGCAAGAGTCTGGGACACGTCGACCGGAGAATCGCCTTGGGCCCGCTCATTCGATGAGCATTCTCGTTCCTTGGCTACCCACTATGGGGTTATCGTCTTCCACGACCTGAAGACACTGGAGTGCCTCGACATGCGGACGGGCGATGCCCTCTGGTCCGCCGAAATGGAGGTCACAGGCGACGTTCCCTCGATCTGGCTGGAAGGAGAGACCGTTCTGGCCGCGACTCCGTCTTGGGTGCGTGGGATAGACGTGAGAACAGGCCACGACATTTTCGGCGTGGAGGCTCCCGAGGATGGCCGCGTTATGGCTTCGGACGCTAAAGACGGCGTCCTCAGAGTGCGAGTGGAGCAGAAACGTGGCATTGGCCCGGAGGAGAGCGTGTTCCTGGACCTCAAGACCGGAGACGCTGTC
>JBBDIP010000061.1:0-31308 GCA_040880305.1 Bacillota bacterium | reverse complement strand
GACCTGATAAACGCCACTCCGCACTCCATTGAAAGCTATCTGTTCTCGGTCGAACCCGGAGTCCTGCCCGGTGGCGCCAAGGCTCTCAATGGCATTGTTCCGCTTTTCAAAGCAGAAGGCAGGCTCTCATACATCAACTACAGATGGGAGTCCTGGCCCACCACGGGCTACCTTGGTCAGTTCGTGGAGGAAGGCTGTGTGCTGCTCACTTCCTTCGATGAGAAGACCGGGACATTCCACGTGTACATGCTGCGGCCATCCGCCTCGGCACGGCCGTGAGTTCACTCCACGAGATAGCTGCTCCAGCCATCAGTGGCGGAGGTACCATCATTCCTCAATGAACTGCGTCAATTCCTTGTTGAACCTGTCGCGCTCGTCATAGAAGAGTCCATGACCGCTGAATTCAAATGGCACGAGCCTGGAGTTCCTGATAGCCCGTCTTTGTGCTTCAGCCAACGGGAACAGACATACCTTGTCGTGGATACCGTGGAGTATCAGAGTCGGAACATGTATCTTCCCAAGGTCAGTGAACAGGCTTTCTTCATCCAGCCATGAGGCTGCAATTGACGCGGTAGCCCAACCCGAGGCCTCCAGCCCCAGCTGGAGGAACCAATCTGCGAACGGCTCAGTTATGTGCTGGAAGAAGAACATATCCCCGAAGTCCCGCAGCATCTTTGGGCGATCATCATATGTTCCTCGGATGATCTGGTCTACAGCTTCTCTAGGCAAACCATAGGGAAAGTACGGGCGCTGGATAAGGCTAGGCGCGGCAGCGGCAAAGAGGGCAAGTTTCGATACCCCGTATCCGTTGTACCTAGCCATGTATCTGATGGCTATCGCTCCCCCGGTCGAATGTCCCGCTAGTGTAAAATCCCGCAATTTGAGCGCTTCTACCACACATCGAACATCGTCCGCCAATCGATCGTAGTTGTAGCCTCCCCAAGGTTTGTCCGAATCGCCGAATCCTCTGGTGTCTATTCCAATGCACCGATATCCCAGCTTTGGAAGCTGGTCAAACTGGTACTCAAACAGCTTGTGGCTTCCAGGCCAACCGTGTAGAAGCACGATTGGCCTCGTACCTTCTGGGTTGAGGTCCTCTACGAAGACCCTTACATTGGGTTCCACTTCAACATATAGCCCCATACCAATGCCTCCAGATGGAAAGCCTCGTCAACAGGTTATTCTTCTGGCGCCGTCACCGTTCAACGGTGGAACCGATTCGTGAATTGAGCGTCACAGTGGAGGTGAAGTGACCCTTCAGGCCCTCCTCATAAGTGAGAAAGGAGAGACCAATACGATGAGCAGCAGTCTGAGATCGCTGTCTCCAAGGGTTCTCTTGATTGCACTGCTTCTCGCTTTCTTTTTCACGTCCGTGGGATGTGGAACGAGCTATTCGGAGCAGCCGATGGTCTTAGTCTGGGAGGCGGACATATCGGGCAGTTCTGCCCGCCTCTACCCAACAGATGCAGGCACAGCCGATATCGCCCCCCTCGGTGAGCTTGGGTCTGGGCTCCTACCCACGGCGTACTTTGACTCGTCCGGGAAGAAGACGGGTGAACTCAACTGGCTTCAGTTCAGGAAACCCGATTGGGACCAGGCGCCCGAATTGGACCACATGACCGAATTCGGGTGGGCGACGCTCGACCGCAAGGTTACCTATGAACGTTGGTCTACACCTGGCAGCAGCGGGGCCCGCGCGGTCTACCTCGAATCGGTCGTTAGAATGGTCAGTCGGGACGGAGAAGTCATATGGGAGACCCCGGGTCTCGCCCAGGCATACCTATTTCACGTAGACGACTCGGTCATCGGGTGCTATGGGAAGAATCCTGCCCTGCTGAATGGCATATCCGGCGACGTCTTCTCCAGCGAGTATGCTTCTCAGGTTATCCAGCGGTATGCGGAATCTCCCACTCGTGTGATGTTGTTGGATTCGGCGACGGGTTCGATTAGAGCAGAATTCGATCTACCAGATGTCGGATACTTCACGCCTGACGCGTTGGTAAGCGATGAAGGTCTCTACAACGGAAGCATGGTCCTATCAATCGAGGACCAGGGAGGCAGGCCTCCTGCTATAGGTTTTCTCCTCAGCAGCGTTCCGGACGGTTTGACAGTCAAATCGGTGGATCTTCGCAAGGCACTTCCCAACATGTATCTGTTGACATACTCCCCGGCCGGCCTGCTAGCTTCATGCCAGGACAACACTATGTCAGTGGTGGACCTTGAAGGCCGAGTCCTCCGGACCGGGACGCCAGAACGGGCACGTGAATCGAACCAGATAGTTCAAGCCGTATGGTCCTCCGCAGAAGGTCTTGTTATGGTCAAGTGTGCGGAGACCGCCTCCTACGTTGTGAGCAAGAACGTAACGACGCCGTTCATGGCTATCACAGTCTTCGGCAGGAACCAGAACGTGCTCGTTTACCAAAGAGATTTGAAGAACATGTTCGTGAGTGCTCAAGAGGCATCTAGAGTACTTGCCGTTGGCGAGAGTTCACGAGTAGGCGAGGACTACTTGTACGTCTTCGATATGGGCAAAGATGCGGTGACGGTCTCACGGGCAAGGATCCCGGTTTTCGACAGTTATGCCGTCTCGCCTTCCGGGGAGTTCGTCCTCACTGTTCGGAAGGCGTCCGAAGGTCAGCTGCAGGTAAGCATGTACAGACTGGACTAGCAGGTGGCGGAGACCGCCAGAATGGGTGGGGAGTCACAACTATGCGGGGGACTTCCCAGCATATGGATGGTGCCGGAGGCGGGAGTCGAACCCGCACGCGGGGTTACCGCACACGATTTTGAGTCGTGCATGACTGCCAATTCCATCACTCCGGCACGGCACGAATCATTGTAACATGGGTAGCGCCGCTCCACAATCTAGGACTTTATCAGGCGTTACCACTTGTCCCTGTGTACCCTCGCCTCATTGTACCTGTTCGCCGGCGGCTTCTGCTCTGCACCGTGGCCGACGGCGATGATGCTGAATGGCGCCAGAGTCTCCGGCAGGCCGAGTAGATTGCGCAGGCCTGCCTGCGTATTCTCATTAGGATACGCCGCGCACCAGCATGTCCCCAGGCCCTGTGCGTAGGCTGAAAGAAGGATGTTCTGGGTGGCCGCGGCGCAGTCCATGGTCCACATCGTCGGTATCTTCGCAGTTGACGGATCACCACACACTATGACGGCCATCGGCGCTTCTTTCAGCATCAAGGTGTGCGTCTGTATCGTTGTGATCGCGTCAAGTGTGGCTCTGTCATCCACTACGATGAACTGCCAGGGCTGCTGGTTGCCAGCCGAGGGCGCTGCCATCGCGCACTCCATGAGCTTCTTGACCTGCTCCTCGCTCACGGGCTCAGAAGTGTACTTGCGTATGCTTCGCCTCGACAGGATTGCCTCGAAAGCGTCCATTCCTATGTACCTCCCATTCTCAGGGGCAGCCGCCCGGTGGCGGCGGTAATTACCTCTCACTCTAATCTATACTCAATGGGCTCCGCGCAGATCATACCATCGGAACACGTGTCGCGCCCGCTTCGTCTGACGGAGCAGGTTGATTCTCAATGACTCGCCAATGAGGTGCGACGACATGAGGAAGCGTACACTCCGGGCTTTGGCGGCTACATGCTGGCCTATCCCGGGCGCGGCATAGTCCTCACGCTGCTCAGCGACGGCGGGACGGACTTCTACAACAAGGTCAGCGAGGTCAAGGTGACGGATCCAGCCCACGCCGTCTGTGGAGTGCGCGTCGGCGACACGGAGGAGAGCGCTCTGAAGGCACTGCGCAACAAGGGGTTTGCCACAGAACGGCCCGGCTCTCCTGGCCTCTGGAAGATGAACCTGTTCGTGAGCGTGGATGTAGACGGGTCAGGCAAAGTCGCAGCCATCTCCATCGGGATCAAGGATAGGGTGGCCCAGGGCAGGACCTACTGAGGGGGCAGCCACCGGCTCTGTATCCTGCCGGGAGTCGAGCGTGGGGTGCTTGATCAACACAGTATCGTACTCGTAGGTTTTCATAGCGGCCGGTCCCCGGCGACAGTCCCTGTCCCGGGTTTCCGTCTGCACCTCCAATGATCGAGCGGATCACTGGTGCGTTCCACACGGTCGATGAACAGCGTTTCCCACAAGCGCAAAGTGGGCTTGGGGAGCGTACGCAGCCCGTAGTAGTCTTTCCGGAACACCTCTCCGACCGCATCCTTGCCGTAGTACTTGAAGAGCCACTTGACCTGATCCCATGTTCCGCGGGCCAGCACAGTCCTAATGACTAGTCCAGGATGTTTGTCGGGGTCCACAGCCCCGGTCTGGTAGTTGGCGAAGAGGTGCTCCATTTGGGCCGGCAGGTTCAAGGCGTGTCACCCCCTGAGGTGTCCACCTCGTTCTGAAGGAATCGATCTACCTTTTCTCGCAGATAGCGGTCGATTTCCCCGGCGGTCAAGTCCTTCTGTCCCAGCAGGAGTCTCAGGGTGACGTCACGGTCCTCGATGTCCTCGGTGTAGACCAACTGCTCGAGGAAGAGCCTGGCAGAGAAAAGCCGCTCCCCAACCATCACGAACTTCCTTGCGCAGTCCGCCATCAGGCTATCGAGGGCGAGGTCAGTCTCTTTCAGGATGAAGTACAAATCCACGTAATCTCTATAAGTGGCTCTCCTCCCGAGAGCGTAGGCCTTCATGCAGGCGATGTCCCGGACGCTAGCAAGCTGCAGCCCAGATAGACTCTCGGCGACGGCGCGTCCTTGAATGGGCGCGTCTATCAGCGGAAAAGGGTAGGCCACGAACGACGTCTTTGTTGAGCCGACAGTCCAGGTGGATTGGTCCACCTGGCTCATCTCGAGCGAGAGGGTCTGGCCTGAGAAGAGCCGTTCCAAGCTGGAGGACACCAGGGCAGAATCGAGGCGTTCGTTGGGACTGATCGTGAAGAAATCCAAGTCGAGGGAAACCCTGTGCCTGAGCTGAAGGGCGAGGCCAGTTCCTCCGGCGAGATAGAAGGTCCTGGACAAGGGGCTTCCAGACAGAGCCTTGCATACGTGAAGCGCGCTATCATCAAGAACCTTTTCGAGACCTAGAGGGCGCTCAGCCATGGGATGATTCTGACCTCCCAACAACAGGCGTAGACACAGTATACATGGTAGACACATCGACCTCTGCATCCATGTTATCCCGCCTGGTATCTACTGGCAAGCCGGGGGCCCTGCTCCGAGCTGCAGACTACAGCCCCGGTCGTCGGTCGGCCTCTAACTACTCCGGGCGCTCCGGGCAGTGCGGCTGCGGCAGCAGCGGGCTCTCGATTAGCGTGGCGAACTGGAACTCGTGGACATGGCCGTCGACCTCGGTTGTGGTCCCTTCAGCGAAGTGAACGTGCTTGTGCTCGTGGACATCGAGGTGGTCGTGCTTATCCTCTTCGACCTCAATGGCGAGTCCGGTCAAGCCGGTGACCTCGTGATGATGGTCAAAAAAGTCCGTGTTCACGGAGAACCCGTGTACGTGTGAGCAGTGCACAGGGATCTCTTCGGTGGTCACCCCGGCGAACCGGTGGTTGTGCCGCTCCTCCTCTTCCTCTGCGAGTTTGGTGCTGCCCAGGAATTCGTGCACGTGAGTCTGAGTGTCTCCCTCGCTTGGGACGGGGGGACGAATGCGCCTGCGTCCGAGCAATTGCTCCCGAGTGGTATCCTCTTTCAACTGATACACCTCCTTTGCGAACTCTTGGTTACATAATATGGAGGGCCGCGCCCCATGGTTCAGGTCATTTCGGGCCACAAGACTAGAAGGACACAGGCGGGTTTTCGCGAAAGAAGCGCTGTGATCGACACGTGTGCGGCCGGGGGTGCGACATGAAGACCATAGGCGTCATTGGCGGGATGAGCTGGGAATCCAGTTTGGAGTACTACCGCCTCATCAACGAGGCGGTGAAGGCCAGGCTGGGAGGGCTCCATTCGGCAGAGATCCTTCTGTACAGCCTGGATTTTCAGCCGGTCGAGGAACTACAAGATAAGGGTGATTGGGACATGTTGGCCCAAGTGATGGCCGGCGCGGCAGTCCGCTTGGAGAAGGGCGGGGCGGAAGTGGTCCTGATCGCCAGCAACACGATGCACAAGCTTGCGCCCGAGGTTGAGCGGGCCGTGGACATCCCTCTGCTGCACATCGCTGACGCAGCGGCACTGGCAGTGGAAGCCCAGGGCCTGAAACAGATCGGACTACTTGGAACCCGGTTCACAATGGAGCAAGACTTCTATCGGCAGAGGCTGGCTTCTCGCGGCATCGAGGCCATCATCCCCGAGCCGATAGACCGCGCTCTCGTTCACCGAGTGATATACCAGGAGCTTTGTTTGGGCAAAGTGGAATCGGAGTCTAGATCTCAGTTTTTGCGGATAATCGAGGCGCTCGCGGGGCGCGGCGCGCAGGGAATAGTCCTTGGGTGTACTGAGATCCCGCTCCTGATTCACCAGGAGGACGTGGATATCCCTGTGTTCGATACAACGAGACTGCACGCCGAAATGGCCGTCGACTGGGCTTTGCGGCCCTGACGGGCCTGGCATAATTGACGACGGGTCAAAGGACGGTGCAAAACATGCTGCTGAAGGACCTTACTGCGGTTCTCGATGAACTGGCGCCTTCGACTTTAGCGCGGATGGGAGACGAGCCCCTCTGGCAGGGTGCGAGGAGAGACGAGGTCACCAAACTCGGCGTCTGCGTGGATACCACCGAGAAGAACCTCTTGGAGGCCGCGTCGCTCGGGGTGGATGCGATAGTAGCGCACCACGGGTGGGATGGGACCTTGGAGGCAGTGGTCCAGGATCACAAGATGGCCATCTATAGGTGCCACACCAACTGGGACCGCGCGCCCGAAGGCAACAGCGTAGCGCTGGCCCGCTTGTTCAACCTCTCGGACATCGAAGCCTTCAACTATTCGGCCGTGGGCAATTGTCCGGCTACTGAGGCCGGGGCCGTGTTGTCCGAGGCCGCAGGAAAGTTGCGCCTGCCTGCATTGCGCTACTACGGCGACCCGAAAGTGGTGGTCACCCGGATCGGGGTCATGGCGGGATCCTACTTTGGCCCCAATTTCCCAGATGAGTGGGCTGAACTGCACAGACGTGGGGCGCAGGTGGTTTTGTCGGGTGACCTCACGCAGCGGGTAGGAATGACCTTTGCAGAGCGGGGTATCTTTGTAGGTGATATCAGCCATAGCCCGTCAGAGTTGCCGGGGATGGAGCACATGGCCGAGCTCCTGCGAAGTCGTCTTTCCATCCCAGTGGCGGTTCTTAGGGATGTCTATCAGGTGTGGATTAAGCCTCTCTAGGTGGCTGCGGATGTGTTTGCTTGAAGATGTGGTGATTTGTGGCAAAGCGAGGTATAATGCTAACGGCTGAGTTCATCGAAGGGAAACTCTTGGTTATGTCGACCCATCGGTAACCGGGGGCTCGTACCTGGGATAGACAAGCGGCCGGATAGAGGAAGGAGTGGGGAGAATGACTAAGAGGTTGTACTTCGGTAACCTTAGCTGGGACGTAACCGATGCCGATCTGACTACAGCAGTAACTCAGTATGGCAAGGTCCTTTCAGCGCGTGTCGTGACCGATCGTGAGACCGGGCGTTCGCGCGGCTTTGGGTTTGTCGAGGTCGAGGACGCTGATTCACAGACCGTCATCGACGCGATGAACGGGATCAACTTCCGCGGCAGGCCGTTGACCGTCAACGAGGCTCGTGAGCGCGAGGAGCGCGGCGGCTTCGGCGGTGGCGGTGGCGCGCGCGGCGGCGGCGACAGAAGAAGGTACTAGTTCCCAACTAGAAACCGAGAAACAGCCTCCAGGCTAGTACTGGAGGCTGTTTTTGTTAAAAGACAAACAAAGCGAGGTCATAAAATGCAGGAACTGACCGGCGCCGGTAAGAGCGCGGCGAAGACCCTCATTAAGCGGCTACCGTCACCCATCTACGCCCTATCGGTCGTTGATAACCGCGCCGACGGCCGCGTATTCGTCGATGACCCTCAAAAACCCGGCGTAGCTATTGTCTGGGAGAGCACCGGCAACGCGTTCATCTCCGGCAACCCAACGCCTGAATCGGTTCTGGCCATCGCGGATGTGATCGTGGGCCAGTTCATCCCAGAGGCCGTAAGTACAAGGTCCCGTCCCATGTGCTTCATCGCCTACTCGCCGGACTCGTGGGGGACACACCTCCCGTCCATTTTGAAGGGATACCCGCCCATCGAGGACACTCGCCTGTGCTACAGGGCGGAGGGTACCGACGACTTTGCTGTCTCCCACCTCTCCCGGCTGACGTCCGCTCCCGCCGATAGCGAGGTCCGAGCCGCGGATGACGACCTTCTGAAATCCGGATTGACCAACATAGACGAGGTGCGATCCGAGGCGCAGAAGATGTGGGGTACTTTGGATGGGTTCCTCAAGGAAGGTTTCGGGTACTGCGTCGTATCCGGCGAGGCAGTGACCTCTTGGAGCCTGACCGAGTGCCCATCGGGGGACCGCTGCAGCGTAGGTGTGGAAACTGTGGAGGGCTTTCAACGCCGCGGGCACGCCACAGCCGCTGCGGCTAACACGCTTCTCAGAGCCCGCCGGGAGGGTATCAGGGCTGACTGGGACCTTTGGGCCAGCAACGAGCCTTCACTCAATCTTGCCGAAAAGCTAGGGTTGACACGCGTCGCTGAGTATCCGGTCCACTTCTTCTGGTTTGACCGGGTGGACAACATGCTTGTCAACGGGCGAGTCGCGAGTAGAAGAGACCGGCGCGAGGAGGCGGCGACCTGGTTCCGAAAGGCCTTTGAGACTGCGAATGCTGCTTCGGAATCCAAATCGTCCTGGCTTCTCTCCAGCCCGGAGCGTCGCGTCTACTGGCTTACGCTGGCTGCCGACGTCTGTGAGAAGGCGGGGAGACTGACACTGGCGAAGGAGTACCGAGAACGCGCCGCGCGCGAAGTCTGAGATCGGGGTGACTTCAATGTCCGATACCGTTGAGCTCAAATACGGAAAGGGATCCGTCTCACTGGACGTTCCGGAAGGCTCCGTCATCGCGACTCTTTATCCCAACGAAGTTGAGAAGGCGGCAGATGAAGAGGCCGAGATAGAAAGGGCCGTCTCGAACCCTATCGGCGTCCCTCACCTTGAAGAATTGGCGCGCGGGAAGAAGACCGCGGTCATAGTGGTCCCCGACATTTCCCGACCGATCCCGCGCCCGAAGATGCTGGCGCCTATCCTGAAAAGACTTGCGGCGGCAGGCATCCCGGATTCCGGCATCACTCTGATCTATGGGGTCGGCACGCACAGGACTCACACGGAGGAAGAGCGTGTGAACCTGGTAGGACGGGAGATCCACTCCCGCTTTCGCTGCATCGACCACCAGTATACCGAGTGCGTCCGCCTGGGCCAGACCTCCCGCGGGACTCCGGTCGAGGTGTCCAAGGAGTACATGAGCGCGGAACTTAAGATGAGCATCGGCGAGGTCGAACTGCACTATTTCGCCGGTTACACCGGAGGGGCGAAGGCCGTCCTGCCGGGGGTGTCTTCGAAAGAATCGGTGCAAGAGAACCACAAGATGATGATAATGCCCGGCTCCGCCAGCGGTGTGGCCGAGGGCAATCCCATCCGTGAGGACATGGAGGAGGCAGCCCGGATGGCCGGGTTGGACTTCACTCTATGTGTGGTCCAGGATGAATCGGGCAAGGTGGTCCGCGCTTACGCCGGGGACTTCATAAAGGCCCACAGGCAGGCGGCCAAGGTCGTCGACCAGGCCTACAAGGTGCGGATCCCCAGAAAAGCCGACATCGTCTTGGTGTCCTCGGGCGGATACCCCAAGGATATCAGCCTCTATCAGGCACAGAAGGCCATTGAGAACGCCAAGTACGCGGTGCGCGAGGGCGGAACCATGGTCGTGCTGGCCGAATGCTCCGAGGGCATCGGCCACAAGGTCTTTCACGAGTGGATCGACCAAGCCGAAAAGCCCCAGGATGTCATAGACCGGCTAAAAAGGCAGTTTGTGTTTGGCGGGCACAAGGCCGTGGCGCTCGCAAGGCTCGTCGGAGTGGCTGAGACTTATCTTATCTCGGCGATGGGCCAGGAACTCACGGAAAAGGCGTTCATGAAGCATTCGCCCTGCGCGCAAGAGGCCCTGGACCGGGCTATCGCCAAGCACGGTCCGAAACCCAGCATAATTGTCATCCCGCTCGGGAACACGACTCTTCCTGTTCTCTAGAAACGCAGACGGACAGGATTTCCGCCAAGAGGCGTTGAATCAAATTGGCTGGCATTTCCAGTTTAGGAGGTCGTGACATGGACAAGCGTATGACCCGATCGGAAGTTCCGGTCGAGCAGACGTGGAACCTCGCAGACATTTTCCCCAATAGGGGCGCGTGGGAGACCGAGCTAAAGGCGTGCGAACGTGACCTTGTGACTGTCACCAAGTACAAGGGTCACCTGGGCGAAGGGGCGAAGGTCCTGCTGGCGTGCCTCAATGCCCAGGAAGACCTTTACAAGCGGTTCATGAAAGTGGCGTCGTACGCTTCCTTCAACCTGTCGACGGACGGGACCGACCCTGCGTTTCAGGAGCAGGCCGGCAGGGTTGCTTCAATTACTGCGACCCTGGAAGCAGGCGTGACGTTCATTCGCAGCGAGGTCTTGGCCCTGCCCGAGGGCACCATTGAGCGATACCTGCGCGAGGAGCCGGGCCTTCAGTCCCTGGCACGCTACCTGTCGCTCATCGTGCGCGACAAGCCCCATATGCTGTCCCCCGAGACTGAAGTCGCGGTGGCGTCGCTTTCCGAGATCCTAAACTCTCCATATATGACCTACCAGCGCGCAAAGAGCTCGGACATGAAGTTCGAGCCCATTTTGGATGGGCAGGGCAACAAGCGCGAGATGTCCTTCGCCATGTATGAGGTGGCCTACGAGAAGTCAGCTGATGCCACGCTGCGGCGCAACGCCTTTGCCTCGTTCACCAAAGGTCTACAGTCATACAAGAACACGTTTGGGGCCACATGGGGGACCGAGGTCAAGAAGAACGTGGTCCTGGCCAAGTTGAGGCACTTTGAGTCGGCTTCTCTCATGCTGCTCCAGCCACAAGAGGTGTCGTTGGAGGTCTACAACAACCTCCACGATGTCATACAAGCCGAGCTGGCGCCTCATATGCGCAAGTATGTTGGCCTGCGCAAAAAGGTCCTGGGATTGGACAAGATCCTTTACTGCGACATAGAAGCGCCGCTTGATCCCGATTTCAAGCCTGCGATCAGTTTCGCTGACGCCAGCAAATTGGTCGTGGATGGCCTATCGGTGATGGGAAGCGAGTACACCGACATAATCCGCACCGCCTTCGCCAATCGCTGGATAGACTGGGCCGATAACGTGGGCAAGTCCACCGGCGCGTTCTGCGGCGGCCCTTACGGAGTCCATCCCTACATTCTGACAACCTGGGGCAACGAAATGAGAGGAGCCTTCACGCTGGCTCATGAGCTTGGCCACGCCGGCCACGGCGTCATGACCGAGCGGAATCAACGGCTCCTGAACGCTGACCCCTCCATGTTCTTCGTAGAGGCGCCTTCGACCATCAACGAGCTCCTTCTCGCCGATCACATTCTGTCGACCAACACCGACGTCCGCATGCGCCGCTCTGTCCTCATGGGGCTTCTGGCTACCTACCATCACAACTTCGTGCGGCACATACTCGAGGCGGAATTGCAGCGCCGGATCTACAAACTCGCTGAGGCCGGGCAACCTATTACCGCCACGGTCCTCTCCAAGGTCCAGGGCGAGATCTTTGAGCAGTTCTGGGGCGGTGTGGTCGAGATTGACGAGGGTGCGCGGCTGACGTGGATGCGGCAGCCTCACTACTACATGGGGCTGTACCCGTACAGCTACTCGGCGGGACTGACCTGCGGGACTGCGGTCGCCCAGGACATCCGCGAGCAGGGCAAACCGGCGGCCGACCGGTGGCTCGAGGTCCTCAAGGTCGGCGGGACCAAGGGTCCTTTGGACCTCATGAAGATGGCCGGAGTGGATCTATCCAGGCCCGACCCCATCAGGAAGGCTATCGCGTACGTCGGGTCAATCGTGGACGAAGTGGAGAAGACGTTATAGATGCATCCTACTATCGAACGACTGCGCAGGGGACTCATCGTCTCCTGCATGGCAACTGATGACGAGCCCTTGCACGGTCCCATGTTCATGGCGGCGATGGCTCTTGCCGCCGAGCAGGGGGGAGCCGTGGGGATCAAGGCCAGGGACCGTCAGGACGTCGCCCTTGTGAGCCGCCTGGTCAGGATCCCCGTCATGGGGATGCAGGTGGTGATCGACCCGCTCGGCAAGAGATGGGTGACCCCGACCTTCGAGGCGGCCAAGGCCATCGTCGACGCGGGCGCCGAGATCGTGGCTATCCAGGGGCTTGCCTCCCGCACCTTCGGGGACCCGGCGCCCGTCCTCATAGGAAGAGTGCACGATGAGCTCGGGAAACCCCTCATGGTTGACGTAAGCAGCGTCGAAGAAGCTCGTGCCGCTGAGGCGGCTGGCGCCGACATGGTGCGACCCGTCTACAAGAGCCCGTCGCCGGACTTCGGCCTGTTGGAGATGGTTATCGCGGCCGTGTCATGCCCTGTAGTGGGAGAAGGCGGCTACTGGACCCCTGAAGAGGCCGTGCGGGCCCTTGACCTGGGCGTTCACTGCTTGGTAGTTGGGACGGCCATCACCCGCCCCGGCCAAATCACCAAGCACTGGGTTGAGGCTATTGGCCGGGGACGGGTCTTACGCTAGACCCGCTTCCACGTCTTTCCGCCGTCCGTCGTCCGGTAGAAGTTTGCCAGGTCTCCCCTCCGTTTTTTGTGGAGTAGAAGATGAAGTTTTGCTCGGCGTCGCGGATAGACACCGGGAGCACGCCCTCGTTTTCGGAGGAAAAGACGGGCGGATAGGTGAAGAAGTGGGCCCCTTCACTTCCGGCCGGTATAGGAAGGTCGGTCTGTGACCAGGTCCGCCCGCCGTCTGTCGTCGAGAAGAGGTAGGGACTGCCGGGGATCGGCCAGTACCCTGTCACAAAGCCCTTGTCTTTGGTCGCGAATGAGAGCCCGCTCTTGTCTCCAGTGAGAGGAAGGCTGCCCTCCTCGCCCTCGAGGGACGTGGCCGAGAAGGGGGACCAGGTCTTCCCGCCGTCAGCCGTACGGTAGATGCGGAGGGTGCCCCTCATCTGGTCGGGCTGGGGCACGGTCACGGCAAGCCACGCGTGGTCCGAGTCCAGGAAGGCTGCGCCGGCGCCCTCTGGGTAGCGGTCCTCCTTGGGGCTGACGTCCTTCCAGGTGCGGCCCCCATCCGTGGTCCGCAGCACTGTGCCGCCTTTCAGGGCCCAGCCCTTTCGGGCATCGACCATCTTTATGGTCGTGACGCCGGGGGTTGTTACGCCTTCGACCGGGTTCTCGCCTCGCGGCGCGCAGGAGGTGAGCAGCGCGGTCAGTGTAATTAGAGAAACCACAATTGCAGCGAGTGTTCGTAGCATCTTCATCGTGCTAGCCTCCCAGTTCTCGGACGCTTTCCCCTCAAGCCAGGTTCCCTTTGTGACGACGTCACAAACCGATTCATAGCATCCGGCCGATGCTTCATTCGCACTCCGGTGATAAACAAGAAGCGTGAAGGGGGCTTTGCACTTGGAGCCACGGATCACCGACCACCCGATTTTGACTTTCCCCGAACGCATGAAAGTGCTCTTCTACTGGCATGACAAGGAGTTGTGGGGGTACGAGGACGAGCCGATTGCCTCCGCCCTACACGCATCCGGAGTGAAGGTCCTCCACCACAGCCAAAAGGCAGGCAAACCCCGCGGCTTCTTTTGCGCCATTGGCAACTGCTCGTCCTGTCTGGTCGTGGTCGACGGGGTGCCGAACGTCCGCGCTTGCACCGAGAAACTCAAAGCCGGCATGCGGGTGACCCGCCAGGACGGCGTGGGCCCGGCGCCAAGGGGTGACAGCAATGCGGTCAACTGAACTGGCGATAGTGGGAGCGGGGCCGGCCGGCGTGTCTGGAGCCCTGGAGGCTGCGTCCCACGGCGTCAAGGTTGCCCTGATTGACAGGACCGACCGGACGGGCGGCCAACTGGTGAAACAAACCCACAAGTTCTTCGGATGGCACGAGAAGTCGGCGGGCACCCGAGGGATCATTATCGCCCGGCATCTGGAAGACGCCGTCAAGGCAGATCCAAACATCACCTTCCTTGGGAGTTCCGAAGCCCTAGGGTACTACGATGACGGTATCCTCCTGGTTGAAACCCCCGGAGGCATCGACAGGCTTTCCTGTGACAGGCTCCTGGTTGCGGCGGGGGCGTCAGAGAGGATGCTCCTGTTTCCGGGAAATGACCTCCCCGGAGTCTACGGGGCCGGAGCGGTTCAGACCCTCATGAACGTCCACGGCGTGAGGCCTGGCAAATCCGTCCTCATGATAGGGTCAGGCAACATCGGGCTCATCGTCAGCTACCAGCTGGCGCAGGCGGGCGTCCATGTCACTGCCGTCCTCGAAGCCCTCCCGGCCATCGGCGGGTACGCAGTGCACGCAGCCAAGATACGCAGGCTGGGCATCCCCATCCTCACTCGCCATACGATCAAAGAAGCTTATGGCAAGGACCAGGTCGAAGGGGCCGTCATCTGGGAACTCGATCAGAAGTGGGCAGGCATCCCCGGGACTGAGAGAGACCTACCGGTCGACGTGGTCTGCCTGGCGACCGGGCTCACTCCCCTGGCGGAGGTCCTGTGGCAGGCCGGCGCCGAGATGCGTTACATACCTGAACTTGGCGGCTTCGTGCCGCTGTACGACCGGAACATGGAGACCACTGCCAAGGGTGTGTTCGTAGCCGGCGACGTCGCGGGGATCGAGGAAGCCTCCACTGCGATGGCTGCAGGTAGGCTCGCCGGGCTCTGCGCCGCCCACAGCCTGGGCAAAGTCGCCGAGGCCGAGTTGTCGACGCTGCACCAGGCCATATCCGGTGAACTTAGGCAGTTGAGAGCGGGTCCAACGGGAGAGAAGATTCAGAAAGGCCTCGAACGGATGAGGGACGTAAGGAGGGTGGGCGCGTGAGCATAGGTACTCTGGCCACCACGGGCGTGCCGTCCAGGGAGGACCTGGAACGAGTCACCCCGCCGGCTGAAAGGCGCGCCAAAGGGCCGGTCGTGATGGTGGAATGCTTCCAGCGCATCCCCTGCGACCCTTGCCACTACGGCTGCAGGTTTGGAGCGATCAAGGAGTTTGCCGACATAAACGATACGCCGACCGTAGACTGGGAGAAGTGCACCGGCTGCGGCTTGTGTGTCGCGGCCTGCCCCGGGCTGGCCGTCTTCGTCATAGACGAGACCGCGGGCGAGAACGAGTGCCTCATCGCGATACCTTTTGAGTTCAGCCCCTTGCCTGTAAAGGGCGCCGCGCTTCAGCTCCTGGACCGCGCGGGCGTCGTCGTGGGGCGCGGGTCTGTCGAAAGAGTGATCGCCGGGAGGAAGCCGGAGGGGACTCCGGTGGTGTGGGTCAGGGCGCCCAAGGAGTACTCCCTGATAGCCCGCAACTTCCGCATAGAGGAGGGCGACTGACGTGGCCAAGTCCGAGGACGACATCATTGTCTGCAGGTGCGAAGACGTCACGCTGGGCGACGTCAGGCGCGTCATCCGCGAGGGCGCCACGACCATGGATGAAGTGAGGCGGATAACTCGGGCCGGGATGGGTCCCTGCCAGGGGCGCACTTGCCGGCTCCTCATCGCGTCTGAACTGGCCCGCCAGACCGGCAGGGCGGTGGCGCAGGTTGTTCCTTCCACGTACCGCCCCCCCGTGAAAGCCGTGAAGATGGGGGATCTGGCCAGGCTGGATGCCGGTAAGGAGGGCGGGTCATGCTGAAAACCGCCGACGCGGTTGTCATTGGCGCCGGCGTGAGCGGAGCCGCCATCGCGTACAACCTCGGGAAGCAGGGTATGAAGCGGGTAGTCCTATGCGAGAAGGATACCTTCTGCAACGGTTCCACCGGACGGTGCGGCGCCGGCGTTCGCGAGCAGTGGGGGCAGGAAGGCAACTGCCGCCTGGCCCAGGCGTCCATCGACATCTTCGAGCACCTCCAAGGCGAACTCCAGTACGGCTACGACATTGAGTTCAAGCAAAAAGGCTACCTTATGCTGGCCCACACCGAGAGAGAGTGGAGCCAGTTCCCAAAGAACGTCCGATTGCAGAACAGCCTGGGCATCCCGTCCAAGCTGCTTACGCCCGAGGAAGCCAGGCAGGTGGTCCCGTCCCTTTGCACCGAGGGGATGTTCGGCGCCACTTACAACCGGCGCGACGGGCACGCAAACCCCTTCCACACCACAAGGGCCTACCTGACTGCGGCGGAGAGGCTGGGGGCCGACGTCAATTACTTCACCGAAGTCACGGGGATCGACATTGCCGGTGGCAAGGTGCGGCGGGTTACTACCTCAAATGGGGACATCGATACACCCATCGTGATCAATGCGGCAGGTCCCTGGGCCGGGCAGGTCGGGGCGATGGCAGGGGTGAACCTTCCGCTTTACACCCAGCGCCATCAGATCCTGGTGACCGAGCCGGTGGGATGGCTATTGGACCCCATGGTGATGTCGTTCTCCATCGGCATCTACTGCCAGCAGACCCCCCACGGGTCGCTGGTCATGGGAATCGGCGATCCCAAGGAGCCCAAGGGCTACGACACGGGCCATTCGTGGGAGTTCCTGCACGAGATGGCATCCATCATCACCCGGCTTCTCCCGGTCCTGGGGGAGGTGCGAGTGGTGCGCCAGTGGTCCGGGTTGTACACTATGTCTCCAGACGCCCATCCAATCCTGGGCGACGTGCCGGGGCTCGACGGCTACTACCAGGCCGTCGGGTTCAGCGGGCACGGGTTCATGCTCGGGCCCATCGTGGGGCAGCTGATCGCCGAACTCGCTACCGGCAAACCCACGTCCATGGACATATCCCGCCTTGACCTGGGCAGATTTGAGAGGGGCGAGCTCATGGTCGAGCCGTCGGTGGTCTAGAGGATTCCTTCATCCTTGTGCCGAACCCGTGATTCATGGAAGTGCAGGCCATTGTCGACGAGCTGGCGCAGGCGATTAGGCGTCCCATAACCCTTGAGGACGCCGGCGGGAGGCTGCTCGCCTATTCCGTCCACGAACAACCGGTGGACGTAGTGAGGGTCGAAACGCTTCTGCGCAGGGGCGCGTCCTCGCTTACCCTGGATGCCCTCCGAAGTCGCGGTGTCTACCAGTTTGTGGACGCATCCCCAGGCTTGGCCAGAGTCCCACCCATCCCCGAGCTGGGTTTTTCTTCGCGCGTCTGCCTTGCTATTCACGGGTCTGAACGGGTGCTGGGCTACCTGTGGGTCGTGGACCAGGACTCCTCGCTCCCGAGGGGCGCCGAGGAAGCCCTCCTTCGGACCCGGCACCTACTCTCGCAAGAACTCGCAAAGTGGGATTCGGCTCTCCTTGCCAAACAGGAGCAGCGCTCGCAGTTCATGGAAGAACTATGTGGACGCGACCATCTTGAGGACGAGACGCTGGTCCGCAGGGCCAAGGCTCTTGGATGGTACCCTACGCCTCCGCTACAAGTGATCGTGCTGCGGGGCGCGAATGTCGCCTCTCGCGCGCCGGGGATCCCCCTGGGTGTCGAGGACCTCTTCGCCCAGCACAGTCCGTCATCTCTGAGAGGGACTTTCAACGACGAGGTCGTCTGCGTACTCTCGGGACATGAGGCCAAGTCCTCGGTAGACCTTACCGTAAGCATCGCGAGTCTCTTGGGCCAGCAGGACCCGTCCGCCTCAGTAGGAGCCGGCGGCGCCTGTGGGAGATTGTCGCAGGTCCGGCGGAGTTACCTGGAGGCGTCGGCCGCCATATCATTGGGCGTCAAGATGAAGGGGGACGTCCGCCACTTCGACTTCGGCACCCTCGCGCCCTACGAGCTCCTGTCATGCATGGCGACGTGCAAGAAAGCAGGCTCCTACGGACGGGAGCCTGTCGAAAAGGTCGTTACTTACGACGAGCTTCACGGAGGCGACCTGTTCCCGACTCTGGAGGCGTTCCTCGACTTCTACGGCAAACGCAAGCAGGCTGCGTCACGGCTTAGCATACATCCCAACACCCTGGACTACCGCATCCAGAAGGTCCGCGAGTTGACGGGGTTGGACCTGGACGATCCCAACACCCGCCTGGTGGTACATATTTGGGTCAAGGCGCTCTCGGCCCAGATCCGGGGCCGCGCCGGTCGGATCTAGACGCATACTCTCCCAAGGAGGTCTCACGCATGCTTCAACTCGGTTGTACCGCAAAGGAGTATAAGAACCGTGTTTCGGCCGTACAGGCCGCAATGAAGCAAAGGGATCTGGACGCGTTCATCTTCTGGAACGGGACCAGCGTCTTCTACCTGTGCGGATTCGCCTTTATCGCTACTGAGCGACCCATGTGCCTCATCCTGGGCAAGGACGGCAAGAAGACCATGTTCGTACCTCGGCTCGAAGTGGAGCACGCGGAGGAGTCACCCCAGGTGGACTCGGTCATCCACTACCTGGAGTACCCAACCGAAAAGCATCCCCTGAACGTGTTGGCCGAGAATCTCGCCGAGATGGGCTACGCGAAGGCCAACCTGGGGGCCGACGCCGACGGCTACGGGTCCGCCCAGGGCTACAAGGGCCCGAGGCTTTCTGATGTGCTGCCGGACGCCAAGATCACCGTAATGCGGGACCTGGTCGAGAGACAGCGCGCGGTGAAGTCGCCGGAGGAGATCGCCCTAATAAAGGAGAGCGCACGCTGGGGCAATTTGGCTCATGCCCTCCTGCAGGAATACTCGCTCCCCGGCAGGACTGAAAATGAGATTTCGATGAGGGCCTCGCTCGAGGCCACCACAATGATGATCAAGACGCTGGGCCGGTCCTACAGCGCGGCCTCAGCAGGCCGCGCCGGCGCGAGCGCCGTCACAAACACAGGCATCGAGTTCCTGACCTACTACCCCAGGCAGTTGAAGGACCTCATCACCGGGTAGTACTAGATAAGCAGGTCGTACGCCCACTTCGCGACTTCGCCTATGACCCGAACGCCTATCCCGGCGTCCTCCAGCTTCTGCGAAAGGCACGTTATCGCGAACCTGGCGCCTCCGCCTGTGATGACGCCCACATCGTGCGTGACGCCCCGGACCTCCCCGGTCTTGTGGGCGCATGTGACGCCCCTCGGCAGCAGCTTGGGCAGTTTCTCGTTGTGCTGTTGGCGCTTCATTATGCCGACCATGGTCTCGCAGTCGCCGGAATCGGCGATGGTTCCGTCAGCCAGCCCCTTCACCAGCAGCGCGATGTCGGCGGTGGTGATGGTATTCCACGGGCCGTTGGGTTTGGGCCGCATCAGGTGGGCCTCAAGCCGCGAGCCCTTGCAGCCGGCCTCCGTCATGTATGAGTTCACGGTCTCGAGCCCGACGGCGTCGATGACCAGGTTGGTGGCGGTGTTGTCGCTAACGTCAAGCCTGACCTTGCCCTCTCTGGCCTCTTTGAACGCGGTCATCATAATGGGGATCTTTATCACCGAAGCGGCGGTGAAGGGAGCGTCGGGGTTTAGCCGCAGCGTGCGGGTCTCCGGAAGGGGACCCGCCTCTACTGCGAGAATTACCGTAGCAGCCCGCATAAAGACTATCTACTTTGCAGGGCGCTGGAGGGTGAGATCATGGACGAGATTTTGGGGCATCCCGGGTTTCGCATCGCTTACGGGGTCCGTCGCCCCGATCCCGAGCTGATCAAGGAACTAGCCAAGTTCTCCACGTGCAATATCGCAGATGCGCAGGAACGTTTCCGCTTCATGGACCCAGGGATCAAGAGGGTCTCCGGCGGTAAACTGGCCGGTCCGGCTGTGACAGTCCTGACCCGCCCCGGTGACAACCTCATGGTCCACAAGGCTCTTGAGGTCGCCAAGCCCGGCGACGTCCTGGTAGTTAACACTTTTCGCAACGACAACACCGCCGTGTTCGGCGAGATCATGGCCACCACCCTTACGGGGGCCGAACTCGGTGGCATAGTTGTCGACGGCGCGGTGAGGGACAGCGAGGAGCTCCGCGATATGGGCGTCAAAGTGTTCGCCCGCTCAGTGGTGGGTTCGGCCTGCGACAAGGACGGCCCAGGCGAGATCAACTTCCCCGTTTCCTGCGGGGGAGTCGCGGTCATGCCGGGCGACATCATAATCGGCGATGAGGACGGAGTGGTGGTCGTTCGTCCCGAGGACCTGGAGTACGTCTTGGAGAAGACCCGGGCCATTGCCGCCGGTGAAGTGAAGCGCATCAAGGAGATCAAAGAGGGCCTGCTCTTCAAGCCCGATATCGACCGCACGCTCAAAGCCAAGGGCATCATCTCCTAGGGAGGGTCCGACATGTCGCGCAAACATGGTGACGAGGTACTGCTCACGCCGGGTCCGGTGAACGTACCGGACAGGGTGCTGGAGGCTTCAGCAAGGCCGCTCTTGCACCACCGAACCCCGCGCTTCGCCGCGCAGCTGCGGACGATCCTTACGGGGATGAGGGAGATTTTCCAGACCAAGAACGACGTCCTGCTGGTGCACGGCACCGGCCGGGCCGGGCTGGAAGCTACAGTAAGCAACCTTTTTTCGGCCGGGGAAGAGGTTCTCTCCATCTGCAACGGGCGCTTTGGCGTCATGTACTCGGAGATTTTCGAGCGTTACGGCGTTGGAGTGACCAAGGTTGCGACTGACTGGTCCAAGGACTACGATCCCGCCGAGGTCCTCGCCGCTCTGAAGGCTAACCCCAGGATAAAGGCTATAACCGTGCCATTCTGCGAGACGTCGACCGGCGTCATCAACGATGTTTCCGTCCTCGGCGACATAGCGCGGGAGTACGACAAACTCCTTTTGGTGGACGCCGTCAGCTCCCTCGGCGGCGTGGAGTTTCGCTTTGACGAGTGGGGTGTCGACGCCGCCGTGACGGGCTCCCAAAAAGGGCTTATGAGCCCTCCCGGCCTAGCCTTCGCGGTGCTCTCCGATAGGGCTTGGAAAGCAGCCGAGCAGGCAACTTTGCCCCATTACTACTTCGATTTCCGCGCCATTCGCAAGACCACCACCGCCGACTTCCCCGGTACACCGGGGACGACGCCGGTCACCCTGGTAGCGGCTGCCGCCGAGGCGGTCTCGATGATCATGGAGGAAGGCCTGCCCAACGTCTGGCAAAGGTACGAGAAGATGGCCGCTGCCGTCAGGGCCGGATTCGTGGCGTCAGGCCTGAAGCTCTTCCCAGAGAAGGTGAACCGCCGCAGCCCGACCGTTACGGTGGTTGAGGCCCCGGACGGGTTCGAGGCGGGCCAGCTCATAACGGCGATGACCGACGAGTTCGGGCTCATCCCGGCCTCGGGCCTTGGGCCGTACTCCAAGCGCCTGCTGCGGTTCGGCACCATGGGCGCCTTCTACCAGAGGGAGGCCCTCATCACGGTGGCCGCCGTAGAAGCGGCTCTGGTCAAGATGGGCGTGAACAAAGAAGCTGGCGCAGGCGTCAAGGCCTGCGTGGCGGCGCTTTTCGAGGAATAGCGAGTGGGCAAGCGGCGCGGGACCATCGCCGAGAACATAATCGGAGGCCACATTGGCAGAGACGTCGTGCCGGGAGAGGTAGTCGTCGTCCCGGTCGACGTCTGCATGGCTACCGACGGCTCTGCCCCGCTCACCCCAGGACCGTGTTCGTGAAGGACCACTACGTGCCTTGTCCCAATGACAAGGTGGCCGGGCTTCACCGGCAGATGGACCGGTTCGCCTCGGCTTTCGGGGTGGAAGTGACGCCGCCTGGACAGGGGATCTGCCACAGGCTGCTCCCTGAAGGCGGGTGGGTCCTGCCGGGCAGCGTGGTCGCCGGCGCTGATTCGCATTCCACTACCTACGGCGCGCTAAATGCCTTTGGGACAGGGATCGGATCGACAGATCTGGCGGGCATCATGCTTACAGGCATGATGTGGATGCGGGTGCCCGAGACGACCTCGGTCAGCCTGGAAGGCAGGCTCCAGAGAGGGGTCCATCCCATGGACCTGGCTCTCCACATGGTGGCGTGCATGGGGACCGGCGGGTCCAATTACCTGGCTCTGGAGTTTTCGGGCCGCGGTTTGGAATCGCTGGACGTGGAGGGACGCTTTACCGTCTGCAACATGGCCGCGGAGACCGGGGCCAAAGCGGCGCTGATGCCTTTTGACAGTGCCACGGCGAATTGGCTGTCCGCCAACGTGCCCAAACTCGGCTATACTCCCTCGGAAGCCGGACCGGACGCTTCCTACAGCCGCCGCCTATCCTTTGACATGTCCTCGCTGGAGCCGCTGGTGGGAGCGCCCCACTCGGTCAACAACGTTTCTCCTGTCCGGAAGTGGGAGGGCAGGCCGGTCCAGATGGCGGTCCTGGGCACATGCACAAATGGGAGTCTGGAAGCCCTCCGTCTGGCAAGCCGCATGCTCGCCTGCAGGGTGGTAGCGCCGGGCGTGCAGCTGTTGGTCGTCCCCTCGTCACGCAGGGTGCTCCAGCAGGCCGTCGAGGAAGGCGTTGTGACCGGATTGCTCAAGGCCGGGGCGGTCGTGCTGCCGCCAGGTTGCGGACCTTGCTGCGGAGCGCAAAACGGCGTTCCCGGAGATGGCGACACCGCGATATCGACTGCCAACAGGAACTTCTTGGGCCGAATGGGCAACGTCAAGTCCGAGGTGTTCCTGGCGTCCCCAGCGACAGTGGTAGCATCAGCCATAGAGGGCAAGATCGCCGATCCCAGGAGGTACCTGCCGTGAAGGATGCCAAGATTATCGCCCAGGGGCGCGCCAGGGTGTTTGCGGACGACGTAAACACAGACTACATCATCTCGTCCCGCCGCAAGCGCGACACGGTCGACCCCAAGTCGTTGGCTGTGTATCTGATGGAGGACGTCCGCCCGGGCTTTGGGGCGACAGTGCAAGAGGGAGACATCCTGGTGGCAGGGCAGAACTTTGGCTGCGGCTCGGCCATGGAGATCGCGCCTTTGGTGATCGCTGCCTCGGGCATCCGCGTAATCGTGGCGAAATCCTTCGCCAGGACCTTCTACAGGAACGGGATCAACGGGGGACTTCTCTTGGTGGAGGCGGATACCGCGGGGATAGATGAGCTGGACCGGCTTACGGTCGCGGAAAATGAGACAGCGGACGGAACCGGCCTTTTCCTGCGAGACTTGGATAAAGGATGGGCCATCCCCGGGCGCGGCCCGGCCGGGGTCCAAAAGCAGATAGTCGACCAGGGCGGCCTTCTGTCATACATCGCCCACGGCGGTATGGGCGGCCCTCACTCGACCGGGTCGCTACCGGGCAGTCTGGCCAGGAACCAGCACTCATCTGAGTAGTGCTCGCGCTTGGGGTCGTCCAGGAAGCCGTGCTTCTTGGCCAGTCTCAGGAACCCATCGAGGAACGGCTCCTGCCCCCACGGGGGCGCGTAGGCGGTCCGCAGCGCCGTGACCGTCAGCCCCGCCTCTCTGAACCATTTGAGTGTGTCGTCAGGCGAGGCCGAAGGGCCCCAGGCCGGGCGCGGGTAGGTCGGTGGGGGAGCGGTCAGGAGCAGGGGTAGCAGGCGGGAGAGCGCCCAGGAGTTCCGCACTACCGCAATGAACACGCCGTCCCTAGACAGAAAAGACTTGTAGCGGCGCAGGGCATTCACCGGGTTGGGCAGTCGCTCCAGTTGCCATACGGCCAACACGACGTCGTAAGCCTGCTTGGACTTGATCCCCCGGGTGCTCATGAGGATTCTTGCATCCTCCAAACCGGAGCAGCACGCGGTGGCGACGGACCTCATGACCCTGTCATCTTCGATCCCCGCAACAGCCGACGCGCCTTTGGCCACGCACTCCTGTAGAGTGGCCCCGGTCCTGCACTTCACATCCAGCACTGCCTTGCCGCGCACGTCGATGGCGGCCACGACGTCTCTTCTGGGTTGCATCGCAAGCGGGTCGTCCAGGTTCCACTTGACGCACATGCGCCTCGCTTCTGAGTCCAGGACCTTCATCCGTTCAGGCTCTCCCTGAAGGAGGTGTCTCGGCCCCTGACGGTGGACGTAAGTGTCGCCCGCGATAAAGACCTTCTTCCCGGACAGGGCCGCGCGCAGGCAAAAATCGTCGTCGAGGAACCCGCCGGACCCGAAGCGCTCATCGAAGCCGCCAAGATCGGAGTAGAGGTCCCTTGTGACCAGCATGGGCGCGCTCGCGATCTTGGCCGATTGCCTCCACCTGGTGGGATCGGGCTTGTTGAAGGACTTGGAGAAGGAACGGACGTCGGGGTTGGAACACAGGTCGGGCAACAGGTTCTGCGCGCCGGGCAAGAGGTTGCACAGAGGCCCCACTGCGCCCGCGCCGGTCTGCGAGGCGCAATTTAGCAGCAAAGACAGCCACGACGGGGTGACTATCGTGTCTCCCGTAAGGAACACCAAATACTCGCCTGAAGAGTCGGCCGCGCCCTTGTTCATGGCCTTGGCGACCGCCCAATCGCCACCGTTCTCCGGGACATCCACCACGACGACCTGGTGTTCTTCGGGGGTGAACTCCTCAATGCTGGAAAGGCAGGCCTGTACGCGGCCAGGTTCATCAAGCGACGTGACGATGACGCTTACCACGGCATATCCCTCATCCCGGTCGCAGGTCAGCACATGATATGTGAACTGGATCCGGGTGGCTACCCGCGGGCGTCTTCCGCGAGGGCGCTGCCCTGGCTCTTCAATGCGATGGAGGGGCGGCGCACGATTGTGGTATACTCCTCCAAAGCCCGTGAAGGGAAAAACGGCTATCCGAATGGCACAAGAGAGCCGCCGGCAGGTGCGAGGCGGCGCCAAAGGTTAGCATGAGCGCCCCTAAGGCGCGCGGAGGAACGTCTCGGCAGTGTTGCGCTGCCGGCCGAGTATTTCGCGACGACCAACCCCGTTAGAGGTCGCAAGGCGGAAACGCGAATCAAGGTGGCACCACGAGAGCAGGTCTGTCTCGTCCTTGGAGACAGGTCTGCTCCTTCATTTTAAGGAGGGGTTGCGCAATGTTGGACCTTGGGCTCATCCGAGAAGACAGGGCGGCTTTCGAGGCGATGCTGAGGATGCGCGGCATGAAAGCGGACGTGGACCGCATCCTGGCGCTGGATACCGAGCGCAGTTCCCTTGCCCGGGAGACGGGGGAGATGCGCGAGCAGAGGAACCGCCTGTCCGAGCAGGTAAAGGGTTGCGCCGATAGCGAAGCGCGGTCGCGGCTGATCGAGGCCACTCGGGCCTTGCGAACCAGAATCTCAGAGACCGAGTCCCGCCTGACCGCTGTCGAATCGGAGATACGAGGGCTCATGCTCTACGTCCCCAACATGCTGGCTGAAGACGTCCCCTATGGTGAGGACGAATCCGGCAACGTCGAGGTCCGCCGATGGGGGGAGCCGAGGGCGTTTGGCTTTAAGCCCAAAGGCCACGTTGAACTCGGCGAATCATTGGGACTCATCGACGTCGAGCGGGGAGCAAAGGTCTGGGGCACCAGGGCCTACTTCCTCACCGGCGACGCCGTGTTTTTGGAGTTCGCGCTGGCCAGGTTCGCCATGGACCTTTTGTCCGGCGAGGGCTTTCTCCCCGTGATCCCTCCGGTCATAGTGAGGAACGAGGTATTGGAGCGCACTCGACACTACCCGTTCTTCCGCGACCAGATCTACCGCATTGAGGGGGAGGACCTGGCGCTGGTCGGGACCTCGGAGGTGCCGCTCGGCGCCATGCACATGGGAGAGATCCTGGACGAGGACGCCCTCCCCTTGAGGTACGCCGGGTTCTCGCCCTGCTATCGCACCGAGGCTGGGTCTGGAGGCAGGGACGTGAGAGGGCTCATCCGCACCCACCACTTCGATAAGGTGGAGATGTTCGTCTACGACCTGCCGTTCAGGTCGGTCGAGACCCACGAATGGATGGTGTCGCTGGAGGAGAAGATTTACCGGGCGCTGGGCATCCCGTACAGGGTTGTGAAGATGTGCTCGGGCGACTTGGGCCCCGTGGCTTTCAAGAAGTACGACCTGGAGTTTTGGCACCCTACCGAGGGCAAGTACAGGGAGATCACTTCGTGCAGCAACTGCACCGACTTCCAGGCAAGGGGCCTTAACACCAGGTACAGACCTAAAGGCGGCGGGAAGCCCGAGTTTGTCCATACTCTCAACGGGACCGCCATCGCGATCGGCAGAACGTTGGTGGCGCTATTCGAAAACTGCCAGGAGGCGGACGGTTCGATAACCATTCCCGAGGTGCTCAGGCCGTACATGGGGGACCGCGAGAGGATAGGGAAATAAGATGAGGCCCTCCGCGAGGAGGGCCTCATCTTGCACTATCACCCTGAACAATCGGAAGCAGAATGTCATCTCGTAATGGCATAACCATTACTTGCGACGCGGCAAAAGCGCCGCTGATGCTCTGCTTTTGCCTCCCTAAAACCCAAACAGCGCAAACTTCGCGATGAGCGGCCCAAACAGGGTGGCCGAAAGGCACATTACGGTGATCATTGTGTTTAGCGACGGTCCGGCGGTGTCCTTGAAGGGGTCGCCAACGGTGTCGCCGATCACGGCAGCCTTGTGAGCCTCGGAACCCGGGCCGCCAAAGGCGCCGTCCTCGATGTATTTCTTGGCGTTATCCCACAACCCGCCTGCGTTTGCCATGAATAGGGCGAAGATGATGCCGGTCACAATGGAGCCGGCCAGGAATCCGCCCAGCGCGTTCTTTCCAAGTATCAGGCCGACAGCGATGGGGGTTAGGAAACTCAGAACTCCCGGCAACACCAATTCCCTGAGGGCTCCCTTGGTCGCTATGTCAACGCAGCGGCTGCTATCGGGTTTGACCGTCCCCGCCATGATGCCGGGGATTTCCCTAAACTGCCTGCGGATCTCCTCGACCATCTTGAAGGCGTTTCTACTGACAGAGAGGATAGTCAGGGCTGAGAAGAGGGGCGGCATCATAGCGCCCAGGAACACGCCCACGATCACGCCGGGATTGCGCAGGTCGATGACGTCGATGCCCACGGTCTCGGAATAGGCAGCGAACAGAGCCAGGACCGTCAGCGCCGCGGCGCCGATAGCGAACCCCTTGGTGATGGCCTTTGCGGTGTTGCCTGCGGCGTCTAGCCTGTCGCAGACACGGATGGTCTCCGCGGATTCTGACGCCGCCTCGGCGCAGCCCTTGGCGTTGTCCACGATTGGGCCGTACGCGTCAGCCGAGATGATCATGCCGGTGACCGAGAGCATACCGACCGCCGCAATTGATACGCCGTACGTCCCGGCGATGCCGAAATACTCAGCCGACATCCAGGCCACGATCATCGACACAGAGATCCCCAGGATGGACGGCACCACGCTCACCAGTCCGTACGAAAAGCCCTGAAGGATGAGGATCGCCGGGCCTGTCCTAGCGCTGCCCGCAGTGTCCTGGACTGCCTTGTTATCTATATCGGTGAAGTAGTCTGAGGTGAATCCGAGAACGATTCCTGCCAGAAGGCCCGCGACAGTGGGGACAATAAGGCCCCAGGGCTTGTCGAACCCGAGGAGGAAAGTTGCTCCCACGGCGAGAGCCGCGAAAATGACGGTGGTCGCGACGGTCCCAGTGTTAAGTGCGCCGCCGGGGTCGTTGCGCTCGCCGGTCTTCACGAACAGCATGCCGATGAGAGATGAGATGATGCCCGCGGCGCCCAAAAGCAGCGGGTAGACGACGTACTTCTCTGTGTAGAACGACGCTCCGAGCAGCATCACCGCGACAACCGCGGCGACGTAGGAGTCGAAAATGTCCGCTCCCATGCCGGCCACATCTCCGACGTTGTCGCCCACGTTGTCGGCAATGACGGCCGGATTGCGAGGATCGTCTTCATCGAGGTTGAACTCGACCTTGCCTACCAGGTCAGCGCCGATATCCGCGGTCTTGGTGTAGATGCCGCCGCCGGCCTTGGCCAAGAGGGCCAATGAGCTCGCGCCAAAGCTGAAACCGAGGATGACTTTGGGGTCCCTAAAGATCATGTACAGGACTGTCATGCCGATGAGCGCAAGGCCCACTACCGACAGTCCCATGACGGCCCCGGAATAGAAGCCTATAGGAAAAGCTTTTTTGATGCCCGAACGCGCCGCCCAAGCCACTCTGGCATTAGCCCTGGTGGCAACGTACATGCCTGCGTAGGCGGCCGACGCAGAACAGGCCGCGCCCACGATGTAGGCGAGCGCGGTCTTCCAGCCGATAGCGACTAGGATTACCACGGCGAAGGCTATCGCCAGTGCGCCCAAGGCCTGGAAAAGCCGCTTTAGGTACGCCGCGGCTCCCGCTTGGACCGCTTCCGAGAACTCCGCCATCACGCGGCTCTCGTTTGCCTGAGACATAACCCATTTGTAGAGGTAGAGCGCTGTTACGATGGAGACTCCACCCGCTCCTAGTGCTGAAACCTCCCAGATCATCTGGCCCCTCCCGCGGCTGTCCCTTGGATTCCTTGCCATGAACAGCCCTAGACATACTAACTTGCCAGGTTGTTCCCTGTCAAAAGCCGCCAAGGTTATACTTGGAGGACAGGCAATGAGCAGTGGCGAAGAATAGCGCACTGCGAGTCGATGGAGGAAGAGCGAAATGGCATGGAAGGGCGTCATTGAACAGTACAGGGAGCATATGCCGGTAGGGCCAAATACGGCCGTAGTTAGCTTGCTGGAGGGCAATACCCCTCTCCTGCGGGCCTACAACCTTGAGAAGGCCATGCCGGGCATCGAGATATACCTGAAGTACGACGGACTCAATCCGACAGGCTCGTTCAAGGACCGCGGCATGACGATGGCGGTCACCAAGGCGGTGGAGGAAGGGTCCGGGGCCGTGATCTGCGCGTCCACCGGCAACACCTCTGCGTCGGCGGCAGCCTATGCGGCCAGGGCGGGTCTGCGGTGCGTCGTGGTAATCCCCCACGGCAAGATCGCTGTAGGCAAGCTTGCGCAGGCCATCGCCTACGGCGCAAAGATCCTGTCCATCGAGGGTAACTTCGACCAGGCACTGGACGTCGTCAGGACTGTGTCCGCCCGACTCGGGCTCACGGTGGTGAATTCCATTAACCCATACCGGATCGAAGGCCAGAAGTCCGCGGCCTTCGAAATCTGCGACGCCTTAGGGGATAGCCCCGAGTACCTCTCCATCCCCGTTGGCAACGCCGGGAACATCACCGCCTATTGGAAAGGGTTCAAGGAGTATTTTGAGTGCGGGAAGTCGAAGCGGCTGCCCCATCTCCTGGGGTTTCAGGCGGAGGGCGCCGCTCCAATAGTCGAGAACAGGGTATTTCCCAACCCAGAGACCATCGCAACAGCGATAAGGATAGGAAACCCGGCCAGCTGGAAGCCGGCAGTGAGGGCGCTGGAGGAGTCGAAGGGGTCCATCAGCAAGCACAGCGACGAAGACATCCTCGCGGCGTACAGCCTTCTGGCCAGGTCAGAGGGGATATTCGCCGAACCTGCTTCTTGCATATCGGTGGCAGGCCTGCTCTCGTTGTACTCTCAAGGCAAGATTGAGTGTGGTAGCCGCGTGGTGTGCGTTTTGACCGGGAACGGGCTGAAAGACCCGGACACAGCCGTGAGCATGAAAGGTGACCTCGTTGAACTGCCGTGTGATCTTGGGTTGATCGAAAAGGCGGCTCTGGGCAAGTGACCAGAGTCAACGTGCGGGTCCCGGCCACCACGGCCAACATCGGGCCGGGCTTCGATTCGCTCGGCATGGCTCTTTGCCTCTACAACGAGTTTTCGGTGGAGGAGACCGACCGTGAGGGCATCGAGGTCGTCGGTTCCGGCGGACAGCCCTACTCGGCAGTGCCCCTCCCCAAGAACCTCCTGGTGAAGAGCCTCTTGAGCGCTCTCGATAAGTTCGGCTATCGCCAAAGGGGGCTCCTGGTCACAGTCCAAAAAGCGGGCATCCCTGTCGCTAGAGGGCTGGGCAGCAGCGCGGCCTGCATAGTGGCCGGGATCCTGGCCGCCGGTAGGATTGCGGGCGCCGATTTGCGCCAATGCGAGCTGCTGGACCTTGCGGCGGACATGGAGGGCCATCCCGACAATACAACGCCCGCTATCCTTGGCGGCATGACGATTGCTGTGAGGGACGGCGGCATCGCCTACTCGCGGGTGAGTATCCCGCAGAACTTGGGGCTGGTCGCCATGATCCCGAGGTTCCGCCTCAGCACGTCCAAAGCCCGCAAAGCCTTGCCAACCACGTATCCTCGCGAGGACTGCGTGTTCAACATCGGGAGAGCGGCCCTATTGGTCTCGGCTTTGTCCAACGGTGACCTATCAATACTGAGGACCGCGGCGGCCGACAGGATCCACCAGCCCTACCGTTTGGAACTGATACCCGGCGCCGCCGGCATTATGGCCCAGGCCAGGGAACTGGGGTCCTTGGCCGAGTTCATCAGCGGCGCAGGTCCAAGTCTCATGGCCGTCGTGTCAAAGGACGCTCCCACGTTTGCCAGGGAGATGGGTCGCCGCTTGCCGGCGAAATGGCGGGCCGTAAGCCTGCGCCCCGATTTCGAGGGCGCGAAGGTACTGTAGGTTTCTATCCTTCGTTAGACGAAAGGAGATGTCTTTTGGCTTGTCGAAGGTGAGAAACGAACGGATCCATTACATGAGGAGGGAATAAGTGATGGATGATCTGGCCAGACAGGTCGAGGACCTGAAAAGGCAGCTTCAGGGAATGGGTCACGCATTTTCCGCGCTGCACAAGGCCATCGACGACGTCATAGCATCACGCCTAAGGATCCTGTTCGTGGGCATCAATCCGGGCCTCTGGTCGGGCGCGACGGGCTTCCACTTCGCTCGGCCGGGCAATCGCTTCTGGCACGCGATCCACGAGGCGGGCCTGACGCCGACGCTCCTCTCCCCCGATCGACAGGCCGAGCTCCTGCGCCACGGCCTGGGCGTGAGCAACCTGGTCAACAGAACGACCGCGTCAGCAGCCGAGCTGTCAGCCGACGAACTGCGCGCGGGCGCCAGCGTGCCGGTCGACAAGGTCGCGCGCCACCGACCGGCCAAGATCGCCTTTCTGGGGGTGTCGACCTACAGGACCGCTTTCGACCGCCCCAAGGCGATGGTCGGCCGCCAGGCGGAGCTGATCGCCGGCAGCGAGGGCTGGGTGCTGCCGAACCCGAGCGGGCTGAACGCGCACTACCAGTTGCCGGCCCTCGCCCGAGCGTACGCCGCGCTCAAGGACTGAACCTACCGTCGCCCTATCCTTGAGCGGTACAAGGAGGGAGCAGTCCGATGCTCATCGCAACAACCCCATTCATCGGCGGCTGGCGCGTGGTCGAGACGAAGGGCCACGTCTTCGGCCTGGTCGTGCGCAGCCGCGGCCTGGGCGGCAACATCATGGCTGGGT
>JBBDIP010000060.1:34814-56639 GCA_040880305.1 Bacillota bacterium | reverse complement strand
TGTACACGGACATCCTCCTGTCTCATTTCGAGTCCAGGTTTTTGTCCGCACCTCCTGTTGATGATGTTTCCCACGCCATCACGTCCATACATTTCTCATTCTGCACTTGTCTGACTGGTGTCCAAACTCCTCTAGCAGCCAGAAGCATTCAAACTAAGTCCGTCGATTGAGGACGACAAATTACGGGGATCTGCCCGTTGCCAGAAATCACGAGTTGCCCAACTCCTGCATTCCCTGGCCTCATTATAGTTCGGAATCGACACAATACTCAAATGTTACTTCACAGGTAGCTAGGGTTAAGTCCTTCTCCTGCTCTAAAATGCATTCCGCCCTCTGTAAACTTGTGGTCCGTTAGCCCGCAGCCAACTGTTCAGCACACACCTCTCCTGTAACCCGACTCAGCCGCCAGCCTACGTATTGCGCCATGTCCAGATAGCGATGGCCGGTTGCCCTCAGGAAGCGTCAATACGGCAAGAGCGCCCTAGAAGCCGTTCTCAAGGATATCCACGGCCCTTGAAAGACAAAAAGCCGTGGCTCATCACCACGGCTCTATCAATACTGACTCTTCGACTTAGCTACAATCCCCTCATCCTTGCTCCCTTCCCCGCTATCCTCTGCATCGGACTCGCCCCCATGTGCTGGTCCTTCAGATCATCCCTATTCATGTGAACGTACAGTCTGGTCATGTTGAGGCTGCTATGTCCCATGATCCTCTGCAGCGCCAGCGCATTGCCTCCCGCCCTCAGGAATAGAGTGGCGAAGGTGTGTCTTAGCATGTAGGGGTGAATCTTGACACCCAACTTATCCCCATATAGCTCCAGCCTGTCTCCCCAAGTGTCGTTCCTAAGTGGCGTGCCTTCTGCGCTGCAGAACACAGGCACTTCGTCAGTCCACATCTCATGTCGAACCCCTATCAGCATCTTCACCGCTTGCACTGTGACGGGTGACAACGGCAGCGTTCTTGACACTCCAGTCTTGCTTACTTCAGACGTTATAGTGACTTCTGTGGAGCGAAGATTGAAGTCCGCGATCCGTAACGAGAACGCTTCCTTAGGCCTGGCACCGGTATCGAGTACGAAGCATAGCAGCGCGTAGTCGCGTAATCCTGCGAACGTGCTTCTGTCAGGTAGAAGAATCAGTCGCCTCACCTCAGCTTCATCAAGGCACTCCACCCGGCCACTATCCTTTCGCTTTTTCAGTCCGACCATTGGGTCTTGTTCAATGCAGCCCTCACCCACTGCCCATGCGAAGAACTGCCGCATGTAGTTGCGCCGGATATTGAACGTACCAGGCTTGATATCCTCACCCATGAACCTGTAGACTGCTTCCTTCACCTCATCGGGCCAGCACGAAGGATGCCGCTTGAAGAACAACTCCATCACGTCTCGGTGGCCCTTGACCGTGATGTCACGAAGACCCTGGGCTTTCTTGAACAAGAGGTATTCCTCAAGGGCGCTGGCCCAGGTCTTCGCGGGAGTTGCCTTGCGCAGTTTCATCACCTTAGCCATTATAGAACCCCTCCTCAACTGTGGTTTAGTTAAAGAGGTGCTGCCACACCCAAACGCTCGCGTGGTCATCCGCCAAATAAAAAGGGCTCCACCATTTGGCGAAACCCTCGATATTCAGGATTTGGTGTCGGGAGCGGGACTTGAACCCTCAATGAGTACCGCCTAGCCCAGTCATCCGTATCCCCGAGAGTGCCTGAAAATCCCGGAAGGCGTAGGTGAAGACCAGTCGCTACCCCCATCCAATAGTGTGTACCGGCTTCCTGAAGTTGCCCTCAGTCCAAGAGCAGTCTGGGCCCTTGAGGTGAGAAAGTACTGCTTGGCGTGCAAAACTGTTGAGGATTGACTGGGGGTCTCCGTATCATCCTGTCAGCGAGGAACATTCGAAAGGTGGCGAGGCCATCAAGTTCCGCGTCCCGCCGGGCAGCAACGGCATATGAGATCGCAGCAGCTCACGTTGTAGACGATTTCCCCGGTTGCGATTGCGGAGGATACGGTACAAGACTCTCGATGAATTTCACTAGTGTCTGGATTCCCCCACTGCCCCAGACCTCCACCTGAAGTCCGTCTGTGACCCACGACGCACTGACTAGTCCGGGACCGGGAAGGAAGAATGCGACATTTGAACGGCCCACCTTGAGAAGGAACTGACTAGGGTCTTGAGCATCAAAGTTGGGAGTCTCAGAGTTGCCAGCGGCCGGCGTCTCGCGCAACGTAAAGACCGCTCCTGTCACATCCTTATACCGGAGCGCTACCACAGTGCCAACATCATCGCGGAGGTCCAGCGAAATAGCCTGAAGAGCCCACTCGGAGGAGCTTGGGTCGACGACAAGCACCCTAAGTGGGGTGCCCAAGATGCTATCCAGGCCAGCGCCAGGCTCCCATGCGATCTCCCGGAGGTCCCTGGAAGCGAACAGCAATCTCCAGCCCCATGCATTGACCTCTGGAATCCGTGAGAGACCGAAGATCAAAGCGGCAACGAGCGCCACAGAGGCCAATGCGATTCGCCACCGCGAGGCACTGCTCGAACCCTTCGTTCTTGGGTAGAGCGTCCGTTCGATTCGCTCCCAGCCTTCCGACTTGCCGGCCGTAGGCATCTCGTCCACAAGAGTAGATAGGGCCTGCTTAATCGCTGTATCCCTAGAGTCGAATCGATCTTCACTCATGGTGGTGAGCCCCCTCTGCAACTCCCAATCCCCAAGGCTGACCGGCCCATCCTAGTTGCTGATCGCATCCCGCTCGGGATCCCGCTCAACAAACCGCCGCAAGAGCGATCTCGCGTGATAGAGGCGGGATTTCACCGTTCCCTCAGGGATGCCAAGTGATCTCGCAATACCGGCAACGCCCTGCTCCTGTAGATAGTACATCACAATGACCGCACGTGAATCGAGCGGCAGCCTCTGAATGGCCTCGGTAAGGCTTTGGATCTGCTCAAGATGGCAGATCCGCCCCTCTGGATCATCAGCAGCTTGCTGCTGACCTGCGGCGTCAAGCATTTCCGCATCTGACGGAATCTCTCGCCTTCTTCTCCGCAAGGTATCCGTGGCGGAGTTGATCGCAATTGACCCTACCCAAGCGGGAAACTTCTCCGGTTCCCGGAGAGTGTTGAACTGCTCAAACGCCCGGAGGAAGGCTTCTTGCGTGGCTTCGACCGCGCAATCCCGGTCGCCTGTCACCAGGAAGACCTGATGAAAGATGGAATCATAGAATCTGAGGTATAGATCCTCAGCTACTTCTCGCGGCAAGTTGGCGGTTCGGCGCGATGGAGACGCCTCCCTGTGGTACCGAGATTCCGTGGCCGGGTTATGAACCCTCCCAAGGTCTTGGACGGATTTCCAGGTCAACGATTGGTCTACCACGCCAGTCAATGCCGGAAATCTTGGCCCAGGCTTCTGTTGGACCGGCGTTGTACAGCTCCAGGGCCCAGAAGCCGCCTGAAGGCTTTGTTTTCACAGTCTGCCCTTCGGTTGTCGTGCCCTGGATGGCCTTCACTCGACCGTCGAGACAATACCCCCCCGCTATCAGGGAGTATGTTCGCTCACCGGTATCCGACAGCCAGTCTCCACCTCCATGCCCTCCCTGGAACGCCTCACCTGACCTGAAAGAGCCTGTTCCGATACTCATCGGCCCAGTCATGTGGCCGGCCTCATCGAGGTTCGATGTCCAGACACAGTACATCATGTCCCCCGTTCCCACGCCCGGCGCATACTCCTGAACGAACGTGCAGGCGGCAAACAGGCGCCCATCTTTGATCTCATACACGCGCCACACGACGTTCGAAACAAGTGGTCTCGCATAGGTGCCATGGCGTTGGACGCTATCCTTGAGCTCCTGCGGTATCACTTCCGCAGGAATGGATTTCAGCACCACACGCGAACTGCAAGCAGAGAGAGCAACGGCCAGCGAGAGCGTCACCGCAACCAGGCACAACTGCCTTTTTGCCGCTAGGAACCTCATCGTAGCGCCACCTCCCGGTCTCTTGAAGTTGACAACGCGCCTCTCACTTCACGCCGATTCCCGAGGGGGCATCCCTCGTCGGCTCACCCACACATGTGATCTGACGGTTTCATAGGCCGTCGGTTCAAAGGAGAGCGGCATTCGTCCGTGAACAGTGGACTACAAAGGCGCTGACCATTCAGAGGGCAGATGCAGATGGGGCGCACAGACACATCGTCAAGTTGCAGAGGTAGGCGGCAACGCCCAGTCAGAACAACTGAAACTGTTTTCCGGACTGCCTGTCTTGAAACTCATCCAGGTATGCGAATATCTCGCCGGGCGAGCACATTATGTCATGAGCACGGCACTCGCTCCTCAGTAGCTCCATCAGCTTGGGGTTGTTCGGGCTGGTGCACTCGTAGCTGTTTCCGAAAGTCCGCATATAGCGCTCCTTCATGCCGGGAAAGTGCTCGTCCAGCCTATCGTAGAAGTACTCCCGGTCACCCTCGCGCAACGTCACGTCGCTACCGAAACAAAGCACGCCGCGCACCCCCGCCTCAATGCAGTAACTCAGGACGCCGCGAAGGTTTTCCTCGGTATCATTCAGGAACGGCAGGATAGGCGACAACCAAACCACCGTGGGAATGCCCTCGTCCCGCATCACTTTAAGAACTTCGAAGCGCCGCTTGGTTCCGCAGACGTTGGGCTCAACTAGGCTGCACAGATCCTCGTCGAAGGTAGTCAACGTCATCTGCACAACGCATTTGGTCTTCCGGTTGATGCTCCTCAAGAGGTCAAGGTCACGAAGGATACGATCGGACTTGGTCTGGACAGACAGACCGAAGCCGTGTCGGTCGATGATCTCCAGACACCGCCTTGTGAGTTGCTCGCTCTCCTCTATGGGCAGATACGGGTCGCTCATGGAGCCGGTGCCGATCATGCAGCGGGCGCGCTTCCGGCGCAGCGCGGCCTCTAGAAGCTCCGGCGCGTTACGCTTTACCTCCACGTCTTCGAAGTCGTGCTCCATGCCGTAGCACTTGCTCCGGGAGTCGCAGTAGATGCAGCCATGGGTACACCCGCGATAGAGGTTCATGCCGTTCTTCGGCGAGAGGATTCCCTTCACTTCTCTATAGTGCAAACCCGTGCCTCCCAGTGGCAATGCCAACGAAGCGCCCCCAGCGCGGGTTCGGCTACGCAGGAACAGGAGTTCAATGCCGAGGATGCCGTTAAGGTACGCGATGCGGAGGCTATTCCCACCGCTGGACCGCCACTGCCAAGTCGCGCAAGTCTCTGGTCACGTTACCAGCGCGGATCACACCAGCCGTGATTATCAGTTCCCCGCCGTCAACAAGGTACAGGATTACTCCGGTTGCGTCCATATCCGGCCTCTGAACCACTTCCACCCTGGTAATACTGGCCAGTCTGATAGCCACCAAACGAAGCACTTTCAGGTCATTCTCCCCTAGACCATTCGTGCTGAGGGACAAAAGCCGCGTCCTGGTCTTCAGCCACAGCTTGAAGATGCCCGCGGGCTCTCTACTTGGACACTCAGCGAAAGAGCACTCGATGGGGTCTTCAGATAGGTTGAAAGGGTATTCCGCTCGTGACCCTGAACTGATGCAGCTCGTCACAGGAATCCCGGGGCTCCGCTCTCGCACGCCGTTTCGGCCGGAGTTCACAGACGAAGAGATTGGGGGACTCGCAGTTCCCACCCTGTTGCTCGTGGGAGATCACGAGTTGCCCTACGATGCACAGTCGGCGGTGCGGCATGCCCGTGAGCTTTGCCCTCATCTCCAGGCAGAGATTATCCATGGCGCCGGCCATGCTGTGAATGCGGATCAGCCGGAAGCTGTGAGCGCAAAGATCAGAGCCTACCTGGGATCCTGACTGTCCCACTGGGCCTACGCCGCCAAACTACGGTGCCTGGCGTTTTGCGACTGGAATTTCACAAATACCTGCATATCTCACTTAAGCCTTGAAGATAGCAGAGAGGTCTCCGTATCACGCTATCTGCGAGGAACGCCGCCAGACGGTGTGAAGACCCATGAACCACGTCGCCGAGTGCACAAGGTCGGCGAGATGCCTCTGAGGGTCCGCCTTCAGGTCCGCCCTAGAGAGGGAAAGCCCCGAAATGAGCTGCATTGCGAGCTGGCCAAGGTGGCCAAGGTGGCCAAAGAGTAGGAACCATCCTCAGATTAGAGTCTTGAGGATTTTCGATACCCCACCGATCAAATCACTGATCTGCTCTTGCGTCGGATCATCAGCTTTCTTGTGATCGCAGAGATTGCGGATATCCGCCAAGTACTGAACGAAACGCCACGTTGCAGTATCGGCGACGTCTGCAGCTTTGAGCGCTTCGTTATAGTCGGCTATGGTGGGGGCCGCTTTCTTAAGTTTCAGCCCGTGGTCCGCACACACTTGCGCTAAGTGCTCCTCAAGAACAACTCCTGCTAACGCACCACTGGCACGAAGGTAACCATTGTTCGCTAGAGCTTTGGCCGCCTCAAGTTGAGACTCAAACAGATCCGCCTGAACAAGCTGACGGATATCAAATAGGGAACTCTTGAGTCGCCCCTTCGCGGTTTTAACAATGCTCAGTTGCTGTTGAAAATGGGGAATTGCGGCTTCCGGCCCGACGAGCTTAACTCGGTCATATCCACGAGTTACGGTAAGATGCTGCAGGTAGTCTTCAATGCGGTAGTTCTCCCAGGTTATCTCTTTGCGTCCCTTCGGCTTTCCGTAGAAGCGTACAAAGTCAGCCAACCGATTGGGAAGCAGTTGCCGCACTACTGCTTCTGCCTCCGAATACCATGGCTGATACTCCTCGACGAAACGCGGAAGCTTGGCCATGATTTCGTCGGCCTTGGTGCCACAGGCTTCCTTGAACTCGGATGGACTACTCTCCGCCTGCATGGCCAGCAGGAGCAGTTCCCCTCTCTTTATGAGACGTTCTATGTCCCCTAAGCAGCGATCGATGTTTGTACTCACGACCGCACCCCCAATGGATAGACGAATCTGTTCTCTGCACCATTACCTGGTATACCCATTACCCTTCGACCTCCTTAATGTCAGCGCGTATGTGGACAACAACATCGTTTCTGGTGATGTCGCAGATGCTGGGCCACAGAACTGAGCACCATGTCAATGGCCTACGTGGCACAGGGCAGCGCACGTTCGATCGGACTACAGTGGAAAGCAGAGACCGAGAGAGCGAATTTCCCTGCCCTTTCTTCAGCGTCCTGACACCGGTCAGACAGGCGGTCATAGGATTCAGATGGCCCCGTCCGGAAGACCTAGCCAGTGCAACACTGAATTATGGCTGAATATCTGATAGTAGCGCTTTGAGGTTCGCCTCCACAGTGGCGCCGATTGCAGGCGGCGTCGAATCACGGATGCTGGCGATTGCCTCTATGACGAGAACGACATCAGATGGGCGTGTCGGTCGACCCCCTGTCTCCGTGAAAGGGCTATCAGTCTCTGTCAACAACCGTCTAGCCGGCAGCTCGGAAATCAGCAATCGGCCATGGGTGCTCCGAGCCATCTGCTCGTTGATTGAGAAGTAGCAGCCAAGTGCAACTGCCCGCCGAGCCTCGGCTCGGCTACCAGCAAACCAGTGCAAGACCACCGTGCCGCGGTCGCGCGGCAGGTATGCTTCTATCATGTCAAGGACTGCTGAGGAGCTGCGAACGCTATGAACGGTCAGCACCTTATCTCCGGCCTCGGCGCAGCGTTCGAGGATTGTGCGGAAGACTTGCTTCTGAAGGTCAAGCGTTCTAAAGAAGCGCGGTCCCGCATCAAGCCCGACCTCGCCAATGTAGCGAGTCTCGGACAAGTGGCGTTCCCACTCGGGGAGTTCATGCGCCCGTTCCGCGATGAGTTGCGGATGAAGACCTAACGCTGCTCGGACGAAGCGCAATCCCCTCGTGAGGTCTCGGTTTCGGGGCCAGGCCCTTGGCGTAGTGGTTACGGTCAGCGTGTGGATGCCGGCTGCTTCAGCGGACGCAATGGCGGCAGCGTGATCTCGGAATAGATCAAGGTGACAATGAAAGTCTACGGGCGCGAAGACAGTCATCCTGGCTACTCCGAACGTGTTGTGACGCCGTTCAGCAAGGTGTTGACTTCCTCAAGCCCACGCCTATAGACTTCCGCCAGAACCGCCTGCTGATCCGGTGATACATCAGTGAGCGGCCCAGGCTTATGGACAAGGATCGTTGCGAGATCCGGCCTCGACCTCAGTCGCTCAATGGCGAGCTGGAACGAGCGGATACTCTGCCCTTTGGCTTGCCCAGTATCAAGCGGGCGGGCAGTCAGGTCTGCTATGGTGTACCTTATAGTATCCGATCCCCGGCCGAGCCCGGCGTCTATTGCGGCCCTCCGGATCAAGCATGGGACGCAATAGCCGCAGTGCTGAGGACCAAAGCCGAGCCAGCGCCCTTTCGACGGCGACGAGCAAGATAGGGACAATGGTATGAGGCGGCGCAGAAGGGTACTATTCGCACAGGACGCTACCATTTCTCCTTTGGTGCAGTTCCAGTAAGGGTTCTCTATCTTCCCGGGCAGATCGAGCTGGGCTAGCAGCTCGTTCCAGCGGGCAATGTAGAACGGATGAGTAGTACGTGTACTGAGCGCACCGAGGCGCAGGGGATCAAGCGGAACGTTGAGGGCTATCAACCCGTTTTCGGGCGCCAGCAGAGTGAAATCGCCCTCCAAACCGGTTCCCGCGAAGATTCCGAGAGAGAAGAATAGGAATGACCGCCCTCGAGTTGTGGGTTCTCCTTCCGAGCCAGCTACCAAGTCTTTAGGGAAAGTCATCCAGATGCGCAATCGGTCGAACGGCCGGCCACTGTATTCCGCCCGCAAGGTCCTGAACAGCGTCTGTTGTGCATCGCTGATAGCACCCTCACCAGCGTGGCTGACGAACAGCGGCGTGTTCCCCGCCTCAAGGAGATCAACTGCGCCAATTAGGCTGTCGAGACCGCCTGAGAAGAGCGCCAGCTTGTTGAAACGGGGACGACGCAGTCCGACTGACCTATGCCTTGTGAGTGTGGCGAAGCCTTGGGGACGTGAACGAAAGCCGATCTCCCAGCGGTCGCCAGTGAGGAAATTGAGCATCCGAACCAGTGTATCCGAACCGGTGGCCCAACGGTCCGGGTCGCTCACGGGTACGACGAGTCGGATTTCGCGAGTCCAGCTATCTTGGGATTCAGTAACCCTTGAGATGCGGGTGTCGGCAGCGAATACATGAGCGGCGAGCACTAATAGGTCAACTCCAATCTCTGTCGGATAGACACCGAGATGGGTGAGATCCTCCAGAGCGCGCCCAATACCGGATTTCAGCTGCCGCTCACCGGACACTAACTCAAGGTTGGTGACCACTTCAGTCTTGCCGGCCAGTCGGTGATAGAGATCTCCTGGGCCGTAACGACCTATGATTACGTGTTGTCTCATACTGGTTGAGCCTCCGCATCGCCCAAGATCTGCAGGATTTCAAACGCCTGTTGGTAAACTCGCTCGACAAAGGGCAGGACGTTGTCCGAGGTTAGTGCCTGGGTGACGGCACGCGCTCCAGCTAATGCATCGGCAACTCCCCTTCGAACAAAGTCGTGGAGTTGCGCCAGTACACTATTTGCTTCGCGGGCGTCCCTTGGCAACATGACCGCTTTCCCCCCGATGTCATTACAGAGCCGACCCTCAATAGCGTTGGTGGCATACAGCTCAAACACAGTCTGCATTTGATCCGCAGTCAGGCTATCGAGATCGGTTATGCCTTCAACGGCAAGATCTACAATTGTCTCAATGAAGGCATCGCGCGCAATCCCCTCGTCAACCGTGCCCCCGTCTGGGCAGACGTAGTCCGCGAGGCCGATGAAGAGCTCTTCAACCGGACGGCCGGCGAGATGCTCGAGGTCGCGAGAGCGCAACGCTTCGAGAGGCCCTCTGGCGACGGCGTCAGAGAGGAAGCCCAGCAACCTGCTCCCCGCGCCTCGCGATGCACCCATTCGAGTGGCTGCCGTCCGGGAACCGCCGGCGGCCGTGCTTACATAGTGGGAGACTGCTCGACCAAGACTGGCACGATCGCGCCCACCTGACGATGCGAAACGCGAGAAGTTGCCCCTGGCAGCCGAAAAGCGATTTGGCTCTGAAGGCCGCGGGAGTGGCTGAGGCAACGGGACACCCGGTGCCGCACCGTCCGGCGGGGCACCATTACCCTGGTCTGTCAGCCAGCTTGGTACCAGCGGCGTTCCGCCCCCTGGGCCGCCATAAGCGCTTGACGTGCCCATTAGCGTGCCCCCTGTCGCGTGCGAAGCACAGTCTGTGCCGCCCCTTTGAGTATAGGGCCGCCATATTCGCTCCAGACCTGCAACATGCGATCAAGCCGCTGGTTCATTTGAGGGTCCTTGATGACTCTCTCCCACCCGCTGCAGACCCAGGGGCCCAAACGATTGCGCGGCAAGACCTCCAAGAAATCGAGCAATTTGCCCTGCAACATCGGTTGGGCCTTAACAAGAACCCCCAGACCCGCAACTCCATCTGGTTCCCTCTCAAATGCGTCGCTCATGATAGTGCGACTCCGAACTGCCTCGAATACTTGAGCTGCTTCAGTTGGCACCAGGCGCTTGAGATCCTCCTCAAGTGCTTGAACGGCCATTTTGGAGCCGAACAGTTGGTCTACGACAATGGCGAGGTGACCCAAGATTGACGTCGTACCAAAGTAGTCCTTCCGGTCTTTGGCAACAAAGAGATATGGGCGGAGATCCTCTCCTCCGATGGCAGGCTGGACTGTAGCCCAGTCCCTGATTGCAGGCGAAGAAAGCCATTCAGAGAGCAGTTGGCTCTCGGTCGATCTTTCTGGGCTGGGCTTCGGCGAAACATCGGCATCGGCACCGGTCTTCGTTCCTGCGGATGACTTGTCCGCCTTCATGCTGGCCGCATCCGGCTTAGGCTCCTGGGCCTCCAGTGCAACTAGTTCTGCACACCTACCATCGGGGGCAGTGGCCGCGACTGCCGCCAGTTGATCGAAGAGCCGATCAAGAAAGCGCTCTGCGAGCATCAACTTTGCAAGCACCGGCAGCTTCACTTCATCCCCGAAACCGCGCGCATCAGCTATGCGTTGGCGCAGAAGTAGGGTATTCAGGAATCGCTTGATTTGCCGCGGGTTACCGTTAGTACCACTCGCTAGTATCGGCCCAATCTGGTCGCTCAGGGTAAGAGCATCTAGAGCATCTGCGGCCTTGTCGCCCAGTGCCTGCTTGACAGTTACAGCGTCGAGCGTACCGGACTTCCATGGTTGACGCAGAAGCTGCCTAGCAACTGCGATGAGCTTCTCAAACTCTGGAGCGCCATCGTCGAGTGCAGCACCGATGAGTAGAAGGGTCACGTAGATACGAGTCTCCGTCTCGCCGAGAGCTGGGATCCGAAACGGGACCTGAATCAGCTTCTCTAAGTAATTTCGGGCGTAGGTCTGTGGCCCAGTGGTATCAGGTAGATTGGGGAAGTGCTTGCGCACAGCATATTCGATCATCGCTTCGTCGGCCGCAACCACAAACGCTGTCCGGGACGTAAAGATAAACAAGCGGATCGCCTCAAGCGTCTCAATGGCGGTGTCAGGCAAGCAGCGATCTAGGTCATCAACAAGGACAATCAACTGTCCGACCTTGGCTTCAGTGAGAAGATCATCAAACGCCTTCCTGAAGGCCTTTATCTCTCCTGGCACATTCTTCGACTCAGTCGGTGGTTTCAGCAGCCCCTGAGCGCTTTCAAGCACGGCCTCGATATTCTCTTTGGTCGTCATCTTTGCGGGATCGGAGACCAGCCTCTTCAGCCTACCAACGAACCCCTCGATCATGCCGGGCGCTGGAATCCCGGTGTAAGCAGCAAACGCAAGCCCGCCAGCCTTCTTGGCGACTTTGAGCCAGTCGATGCGACGGAAAACATCCTTGATGGTCTCTGCTGCTTTCGTAAGCTCCGGACGCTAGTCAACCAGCCCACCGACGATCCCCTCAAGAAGGGCGATCTTCGCGTCCTCAAACCCTTGAAAGCGCCAACCGTTGAATTTGAGACATAGCGCATTTTCGTCCTTCTCGAAACCGGCTTCGATCATCTCCAAGATACTTGACTTGCCTGCGCCCCAGTCGCCGTGAACCCCGATTGTGACGGGACAGTCCGGCCGTTCACGTAGCAGAGTAACAATCGTCTTGGCGATGGCCTCATTGTTCAGCAGGTCAACTCTTGTTTCGTTATCGGTCAGGATCACGTGTGCGCTTCCTTCCGGCTCCTAATGAGATAATGCAGTCTCATATTTCTGGCTTGAGAGACAATATCCTTCTCAATAGGGTGCTGCTTATGTCTACTGATGTAGAACCGCGGAGTATGGGCGTCCGCTATGTCGAATAGCATGAGGGATATGGCACTCCCATGCTGGCATCCGCAGTAACCTGTTCCTCGTTGGCTCAACCATCACGATGGAGCGCATCCTCCACTCGTGATGTACTGGCTTCCACGCCTGGAGCGCCGCCAGGGGGAATAACTCGCTTCACCGATGATACGGTTCCCCTTTCCCTATCTTGAACGCCCTGTACAACTGCTCGGCCACGAGCAGCGGCATGAACTGGTGGGGGAACGTCATGGGGCCCATCGACAATCGCAGGCGGGCGCGGGAGAGGATCTCCGGCGCCAGGCCCGTGGTCCCTCCTATCACGAAGGCCAGGTTGGGGTCGCCGGATAGCCCGCGCTCCTGGATCCACTTGCTGAGGTCTTCCGACGACATCTCCTTGCCGTGGATGTCCAGCGCCACGACAAGTTCGCCCTCGCGGATTGTCCTGAGGATGCGCTCTGCCTCCACTTGCCTGGCCGCAGCCAGTTGCTTCTCCGATGAGGTCTCGGGGACCGGCTCGTCCTGCAGTTCGACCAGTTCGACGTGGGCGTAGGGGCCGAGGCGCTTTAGGTACTCCGCCACAGCGTCGGCCAAGTAGCGTTCGCGCACCTTCCCGGTGAGCAGTATCCTGATCCGCAAGCGCCATCACCTCGCCCAAATCCTATCACCAGGATAGTGTTCTCCTACCTCGGCAGCAACCCCAGGTACCGCCAGTACGGCATCGAGGCGAGGACGGCCAGCACGGTGCAGGCGGACGCGACCAGCGACAGCAGGGTGGCCTTGCGCTGGTCGGCCAGCCGACCCTGTGCCGCCTGGTGAGAGACCAGGTAGGTATCGCTCTGGAACGGCAGTATCCACACCGATTGGACCATGAGGTGCGTGGCAATCCCTATGGTCCACGGGCTGATGCCGGCCGCGGTCGCCACGGGCGTCAGCATGAGCACCATGATGGTGACAACGGCGAAGTCGCTGATGAGGAACTGCCGCATGACGAACACGGTCAGCATGAGGACCGCGAAGAACAGCGCGGGGTGGCCTGTCAGAGGCGCAAATATCGGCTGGATCTTGGTGCCGAGCCACGCGTCAATCCCGAGGTACGGGAGCACCTCGGCGAGGTTCAGCGTGAAGCCGACGTAAAGCAGCCCTGTCCACGAGATCTTCCCCTGAAAGGCCGCGCGGTCGAGGATGCCGGCGACGCTCAGGAAGACGACTGCGGCCAGGGCTACCGTTGCTCCGTCGATGCCGTGCAACGGGCCGGTCATCCATAGGATCAGGGTGGCTGCGAGAGTGCCGATGGTCGTCTTCTCCTTGCGACCGAGCCGCCCCAGCGCCGCAATCTCGCTGTTGAGATACTCCCGCGAGAGCGTCGTGACGCGTTTAGGCCTGCATATCACCATCACGCCCAGCCAAAACGTTGTCAGCAAGATGGCCATCGTGGGCAGGTAGGTGATGAACCAGGACCCCCACGTGATGTGCGCCCTGATGGACTCGGGTAGCAGCGCGAGGAGGACGAAGTTGGTGACCGTTCCCGTCATGAACAGGGGTCCCATCAGGCCGAAGCCTGCGAACATCGACATGAACAGGCCGGTCGAGTGGTCGGAGCGGTCCTCGAGGCCCATGGCTTCCGCTATCCCCAGGACGAAGGGTGCGGCCATGGTGGTCTTTCCCGTCACCGTCGGCAGAGCGGGTCCAAGGGGGATCCCCGCGCAGATGAGCCCCACTGTCTGGCCCGCGAACGAGGGTGGCAGAGCGCGCAGCGTGAGAAGCGCGGCTCTGCGCAGCAGGCCGGATTCAGAGACAGCGACTCCGAGTCCAAGGGCGCCCACCATCATCCACCAGCTCGAGGTGGAGAAACATGCGAAGGCGACGTCGAAGGGGACTACCCGGAACAGTATCCAGCCTATCCCCATGGACATCGCTACAATGTAGTCGTCCATCAGGTTGCCGGCCCAGCAGATCACGGCCCAGGCCAGCAGCGAAAGGGCGCGGATAGCGGCAGGGGTGAGCCCCGTGGGAGGAGGAAGCATCGCCGCGATGGCACAGACGACCGTCGCCGCCAGCAGAGCGGGGATGCGCCAGACCGCTTTCGCATCAACCATGGCGATCAGTGGACAGAGCGCGCAGAGCGGAAGCCAGGCGCTCGACTCCAATTGAGATCTCGTTGACATCGAGCCTGGATATCGACAGCCGCAGTTGCACCCCTGCATTGGCCTCTGCGAAGAAGCTGCTGCCGAGAGCCACCCTAACGCCGTGGGAGGCGAAATGGCGTGCCCAGTCCCCGGGCCGTGACAATCCCGGATTGAGCCGTAGCCAGGCCAGGTATCCGCCGGCGGGTTCGTCCCAATCCGCCCAATCCTTGGAGATGCATTTGCGCAAGGCTTCGGTGAGAGCCTGCATCCGCTTCCGATAGACCCGGTGCATCATCGTGATGTGGCGGTCAAAGTAGCCTCGCCGGCAGAACTCGTGGAATGCGGCCTGCACTACCAGGTTTGGAGACAACTCGCTGAACCGCCGGATGGCCGTGAGGCGCTCGATGCAGTCCTTGTCGGCCACGATCCAGCCGACCCGCATCCCGGGAAAGAGGACCTTCGAGAAGGTCCCGCAGTAGATGACCACCTTGTGCCTATCCATCGACTTCACGGGCAGGACGGCACGTCCGAAATATTTCATCTCTTCGTCAAACCCGTCTTCCAGGATGGGCGTGCGATACCGCTCGCACAGGTTGAGCAGCGCCTCGCGGTGCGACTGCGAGGTGCTCACGCCGGTCGGGTTCTGGAAGCTGGGCATCGTGTAGACCATCACGGGATGCTCGTTCTCAAGCGCGGTGCTGAGCGCCGACAGGTCCATCCCATCGCTCCGAAGCGGTATCTCAAGCGGCGTAAGCCCGTGAAAGTGCAAGAGAGGGAGAGCCCAGTCATAGGTGGGAGACTCCACGGCGACCTTGCGCCCGGGTGCAGCGATCATCCTGAATACCAGGTCAAGAGCCTGCTGAGAACCGTTTGTGATGAGGACTTCGCCGGCCGTCACAGATATCCCGTGGGTCTTGAGGCGCTCCGCGATGTACTCACGCAAGGGTGGATACCCCGCACAGTCGCCGTAGCCGAGAAGGTCCTTTCCGTCCAAAGACAGGACGCGGTTGAGGCAGGAGCGGAATCGTTCCAAAGGCACGAGTCTCTTGTCCACGTCTAGCACGCCGAAGTCTATGACCGAGGAGTCAGTGGAGGCAATCCCAAGCGTGCGGAACCCGAGGTGGGTCTGACGCATCGCGCCGCTTGCTCGGGATCCAATCGCGTCCCAGTCCACTAGGCCACGCTCGCTGCGTCCTGTCGCGGTCGCGATTTGCATCCGTTCCCGGACTCTGGGACACGCCCGGGGTTGCAGTTCCACGAAGCCGAGAGCCCAAAGCTCCTGGTACGCGACGGCTACGGTGGACCGGTGGATGCCCAGACTGGCGGCCAGTTGCCGCGTCGAAGGAAGCGCGTCGTCGGGGCGGAGCGTCCCGGCCCGGATGAGCGCGCGTATCTGCGCAACGATCTGGCGCGTCTTGGACTCGCGACTATCCTCAGAGAGCTGTACCAGCAGCATATCGAGCCACCTACCACAAGAATCCTCTTCTCTTGCGCAAGCATATCGTCCGGCTGGCTTGATTGCACCTGCCAGATCCGCGGGTGTTGGATCCGGCCAGCAGTCTAGATCCCCGAAGAGGCGAGCTCAGCGATGCGCCGGTTGACATCGTCTTTGCACACTCCTCCGTGATAGCAGACCGCGGTTTCGACGTCATACGCCGCCAGTTTCTTGAGGGATTCCTTTGCCAACGCCGGGTCGGAGCAGAAAAACGCCGGGGGCAGGACCAGTCTCCCGCCTTCGCAGAATAGAGCGTCGCCCGTGACCAGGACATTGCCGGATCTCAGGTACAGGGAGATGTGGCCGGGGGTATGGCCCGGAGTATGGATGACGGTGACGCCGCCGCAGAAAGGCAGTTCCTCGTCGTGCACCACGGTGCGGTCGACTGTCACGTGAAGTCGCTCGTAACCGACCTTCATGCTCTGCATCAGCGCCTGAATCTGTGGGCGCTTCTGCTCTGGAACCACCTTCAGAAGGTCCTGAAGCTTCCCCATCTTTGTGGGCGCCGCGTCTCCCTGTATGTAGGGCGCTTCGACTTCGTGGGAGACAACCTCGACCTTGCCGCTCACGGAGTCAAGGACTTCCCGCAGGCCACCGATGTGGTCCAGGTCCTGGTGAGTGACAATGATCCTGTTGAGCCTGTCGAAGGGGACTCCGGCCTTCGCAAACTCCTCGCGAAACGCCGGCACCTGGCCCGGTAGACCCGCATCGACCAGGATCACGTCGTTCTCGTCCCAGATGAGGACCGGATGAATGACCGTCGGGCCATCGGGAAGGACCGCTGACAACGCGAGCATCTCGACTCCTGTAGCTACTTTCACGCTATCTCCTCCATTGTTGAGCACGACAGTCTAATGCCACGTTTGGAGGAAGAAGTCAACCTCGGCCTGGAGGAGGGCCTGCGAGTCGCATCGAAGCTGACATGGTGCACTTCTTCAAGTTGCGAAGGGAACCGTACGGCAGGCATTGAACAACTCATGTGGACGCAAACAAGTGCTACGGGTGTGGTCTATGCGTGGACGCTTGCCCCGCGGGCTGCATCACGATGAAGTAAGGTGGGTTTGATGGGAGTCAGTCTCCTCATAGTAGACGACCATCCGCTGTTTAGGCAGGGCGTACGCCTTTTCCTGGAGTCCGAGCCCTGCGTACATGTGCTGGGCGAGGCGGGCAGCGGTGCAGCTGCTATCGCGTTCCTGGAGTCGAACCCCGCGGACCTTGTCCTTCTTGACCTCCAGATGCCCGGACAGAGCGGCATCGAGGTGGCGCGCGACATCAAGGCCAGGTGGCCGGAGACCCGCATCCTCGTCCTGACCAGCTTCAACAGTTGGGACATGATATACCCTGCTCTCAAGGCCGGCGCTTCGGGTTACATCCTGAAGGACGCGCCTCCCCCCGAACTCCTGGCTGCTATCAAGGCGGTGGCGGCCGGTACCTGGGCGAAGAAGTGGCCTCCAAACTCCTGAGCGGGTTCACTGCACCTGCAGAGGGAGACTCGGGCACACGCGACCCTGGGCTCATTGAGAGCCTCACTCCTCGCGAGCTGGACGTCCTGAAGCAGATAGCCCAGGGCCTCGACAACAAGGAGATAGCCGCGCGATTGTACCTGAGCGAGAAGACTGTCAAGACGCACGTGGCGAGCATCCTTCAAAAACTTGACGTGAAGAGCCGCACGCAGGCGGCTCTCTATTCGATGCAGCATGGGTTGGTGTGAGGTGGGGCACGGCGAGGATGGAGGTCTGACCATGCAGGAACGTTGGGGTGACAGTGTCCGCAAGGCCGCGCTCTTGAGCGGCGGGGCCGGAACGCTGTTCGGGGTGGCGTTCTCTGCCTTCATGTTCTTCAACCCGTCGCCGGGCGCGCCCAAGGGGCCTCTCCTGCTTGCGATCCCGGTGTTGACTGGCCTTCTATCGGGATCTGCCGGCGTGGGCGGCACCTATCTTGACCGCCTGCTGGCCGTCCGAGGCATCACCCAACCCGCGGTCAGGCGGGTGATCGCTTTCGCCGCGATAGCGCTGGTCACGTTCTTGCCGGCGGCGCTCGCGGCGCGCGGGACCAACCTCGCGTGGAAAGGCAGCGTCCTCTGGGCCATGCTCGCCGGCTTGGGATTCGGAGCGGCCGTCGCCCTAATCGAGTACCGGCTCTGGCAGGTTCGCCAAAAGATGTTGACTCTGGAGATCGAGAACAAGTACCTGTCGGAGATCGCGAAGAAAGACACTCTCTTGACAGAGGCCACGGAGAGCCTCGTCCTCGCAGAGGAACGCAACAGGGTCGCGCGGGACCTCCACGACTCGGTTTCCTCCGGCATCCACGGGATTGTGTACGCCATGCACTCGCTGAGACAGGCCATCCAGGCCTCCGGTCCATCTGGCAGAGTCCTGGAACTGATTGCCCTGGTCGAGAAGACAGCGCAGTCCACCCAGGACGAACTCCGCGCGATGATCCTCGAACTGAAGCCGTCGCTCATTGATGAGAAAGGCTTGGCGGAAGCCCTTCGCCTGCACTGCGAGCTCTTCTCTCAACGGCAAGGACTGCAGGTCGACCTCAAGGTGGAAGACTCGCCCGGCCTCTCCCCTGAGCAGCAGGTGGCAGTCTACAGGATCGCGCAAGAAGCCCTGGCCAATGTCCAGAAGCATTCGGGCGCCACGCGTGTTGCGGTGACGCTCGCGGCCCAGGACGACTCGGCGGCGCTCACTGTGAGCGATAACGGGCGAGGATTCACGCCCGGTTCGTCCGGCGCCGGCGGGTTCGGCCTCCCGAGCATGGAGTCCCGGTGCGCCCGAAACGGCGGCGCCTTCAGCGTGGTATCGAGCCCAGGAGCAGGCACGACAATAGTGGCGTCGTTCAGGACCTTCTCCTAAGCCAGTCACCGTTCCGTATCATCCTCCAGACCTACTCCCAGTCTGCTGCGCATCTACTCCTTTTGGCCCTCCCCCGACGGCCCGAAAACCATCCTTTCGACCGATTTGCCCTCGGCTGTGTCCCGGTAACATAGGCCATGGAAGCGCTCGGGCCGCAACGCCCGGGCTACGAAGAAGGGGGCTCGTAAGATGGCCTTTGTGGAAGTCAAGAACCTGACCAAGCGCTACGGTGCGACTGTGGCGGTGAAGGACCTAAGTTTTGAGATTGAAGAGGGAGAAGTATTCGGGCTCCTCGGACCGAACGGGGCCGGCAAATCCACGACGCTATCCGTCATATCGGGGTTGCTTACGCCGACTTCAGGAGACGTAGTCGTGGCCGGGCATTCCGTGAGGACAGAGGCCATGGCAGTGAAGCGGGATCTGGGGATAGTCCCGCAAGAACCGGCGCTCTACCCGAGACTCTCGGCCCGTGTCAACCTGCGGTTCTGGGGCGAGATGTACGGGCTTGGCGGCAAGTCGCTGAGCGCTAGAGTCGACGAGATCCTGGATCTGGTCGGCCTAAAGGCTCGGGCGGGCGAGCCTCTGGGGCGCTACTCCGGCGGCATGAAGCGACGGATAAACCTTGCGGCGGGACTCCTCACCAAACCGAGGCTGCTCATCCTGGACGAGCCGACCGTCGGCGTCGACCCGCAGTCACGCAACCGCATATTCGACCTGGTCAAGGCACAGGCGGCCGCCGGGACGACGGTGATCTACACCAGTCACTACATGGAAGAAGTCGAGCTCCTCTGCGGCCGGGTGGCAATAGTCGACCAGGGCAGCCTAGTGGCTGCGGGGACGGTCTCAGACCTGCTCAAACAGGCATCGGAGCACCAGGAGGTTGAGATCGGGTGCCCGGGGATTACGGAAGACCTCGTGAGCCGTCTGGAGTCGATCCCGGTGGTCGAGCAGGTGAGGCAGGAGGAGCAGGGCGTGAGGCTGATCACGGACGAGGCCGAGAAGGCGCTCGCCTTGGCGTTCGGGTGTTTCGTAGGTGCCGGAGCGAGGGTCTCTAGCATCCAGATCCACAAGCCGAACCTCGAAGGGTTGTTCATCAAACTCACCGGCAAGAGCCTGCGCAACTAGGATTGCAGACAAGCAAAAGGAAGTGCCTTCTAGTGAAGAAAGCCATATCGATAGCCCGGATCGGAATCGCCCAGATGGTCGGAGACCCCCTGTTTATGGTCATGTCCATCGGCATGCCCGTGCTGATGACCTGGATAATGAGTTTCCTGCCCAAGGAGATGGCGGGGCTCGCAAGCAGTGGAGTGATCGTGATGTTCCTCGGGCTCAACGTTGTGATGTCGGCAACGTCCATCATCGAGGAGCGGCAAAACGGGACCTGGGGCCGCCTCCTCTCCGCCCCGGTCACCAGGGTGGAGATCATGGGTGGGTACCTAGTCAAACTGTTCGCGGTGGCGTGGGTCCAGGCTGGGGTCCTGTTCGTCTCGGCTAAAGTTCTGTTCAAGGCCCCCTGGTCCCATCTATCGCCGGCGGCCTTCGCGGTGCTCGGATCGTACATCCTCGCGATGGCGGGGCTCGGCGTCCTAATCGCGACGGTGCTCCGGACCCAGCAACAGGCACCCGCGGTCGCAACCGGAATCTCTGTGGTCGGGACTATGTTAGGCGGAGTGTTCTTCCCCGCCGAAGGCAACGCCGTGATGGAGACCATCGCCAAGATCTCTCCACAGGGATGGGCGGCGCGCGGACTCAACACCGTGATGACCCAAGGGGCGGTGTTCGCCAGCGTCAAGACCCCGGTGTTTTGGATGCTCGGACTCGGCCTCGCGTTCCTCGCCCTAGGGATCACTCGTGTCAAGTACGAGTAGAATGTTACATTTCAGTTAAGCATGCATCCATGCCAGTGCGCCGGAAGCCATCCGGCGCACTTGGATGCTATAATGCGCTCACCAGGAGGAAACAAATGAGCGCCATGCTCGCCGCCTACGTGGACGTCGACTTCGATGGACAGCAGATGAACCTGCATCGGAGGAGGAAATCGTAGTCATTGGGGGAATCTCACTCCCGGTAATCCGGATTTCGATGACTATCAAGGGTGATGGCCGTGTCCCAAAAAACCGTCCTGATTGCAGATGACGAAGACCATATAAGACAACTGATCCGCCTGTACCTGTCCAATGAGGGTTTTGGCGTGACCGAGGCCCGGACCGGCAAAGAGGCGCTCTCATCATGGCAGCAAAGTAGCCCTGACCTGATCGTGCTGGACATAATGCTCCCGGAACTCGACGGCTGGGAGGTCCTAAAGCAGATCCGCAAGGAGAGCAACACCCCGGTCATCATGCTCACGGCTAAGGATGCGGAGTTGGACAAGGTCCTCGGACTCGAACTGGGTGCCGACGACTACGTCACCAAGCCCTTCAGCCCCCGCGAGCTGGTGTCAAGAGTCAAGGCCGTCCTGCGCAGGACTGACAGCGCCGCGGGCGCTGTTTTCAGGGACGAGCAGGGCCAGGCGCCCGGTCAGCCAAACCAATCAAACGCCGGCGACGGCGAATCGGTGTCCTTCCCCGGCCTTTGGATCGACAAGACGTCCAGGGAAGTCCACGTCGGCGATCAGATCATGAGCTTGCCGCCCAAGGAGTTTGACCTCTTGTGGATCCTGGCGTCCAACCCCAACAGGGTGTTCACCAGGGAGTACCTGCTGGAGACAGTGTGGGAGTACACGTACTTCGGGGACATCCGGACCGTGGACGTCCACGTCCGCCGCCTCCGGCAGAAGATCGAGAAGGACCCCGACGACCCCTCGTACATCAAGACCGCCTGGGGAGTCGGCTACAAGTTCGAGTACCATCCTGAACGGTAGGAGGTAGTCCGCCTGTCGTCGCTCCGTGGAAGGCTACTGTTGATGTTCATCGCCATCATACTGCTCGTCGCGGTGACCATGGGGGTCTACCACTTCCGGCTATTGGAGGTGTTCTTCAGGCAGGCGGCGGGGGGCGGGTCTCCGACGGCGCTGGCGTTCTTTCCGGAT
>JBBDIP010000060.1:0-34804 GCA_040880305.1 Bacillota bacterium | reverse complement strand
GGCCCAACTGGCCGCCGTGGGCCCCAGCGTACAGCGGTTTTTGGAACAGTCTGGCGTTGTCCCCGCTGACACGGCGGCTATTCAGCAACTCGTCGCCTATGTCGCCGCGACAACACAGTCTCGAGTCTTGGTGACCGATAGCCGCGGAGCCATCCTCGTAGACACCGTCACCGATGGAAGGAGCCTGGCCGGAGAGACCGTACCGTCCAACTTCATCAGTAGGACACTAAGGCAGGGCCGCATCGACACTTTCGACTACACCGCCGCCGGCGCGGATGCACTAGCCGTGTCGGTGCCGTGGGTGACAGTAGGCCGCATCACCGGCTCTCTCCTGATTGTGGGATCTGTCCGTACGGCTGCCCGGCAGACCGCGCTGGAAGTGAGCCGGTACGTCCTGAGGGCTGCCATGCTCGCCTCGGGAGTAGCGCTGGTCGTGGCCTACTTCATGTCCTCGTCAATCACCGACCCCTTGCGGAAGATGTCGCAAGCGGCGCGCTCCATCTCCAAAGGCAACTTCTCCGAACGGCTTGAGGTCAAGTCGCAGGACGAGTTGGGCGACCTGGCGGAAGCCATGAACTCGATGTCGGGCGAGATCTCCGCCCTCATCGACAGCCTCACCAAGGAGAAGGAGAAACTGCAAGCCCTGATGGACGAGCGTACCAACATGATGTCGGACATATCCCACGACCTGCGGACTCCGGTCACGTCCATCCGCGGCTTCGTGGAAGCCCTGCGCGACGGCATAATCAAAGACGAGGCCGAGAAGTCCCGCACTCTCAACATAATCCACGAGGAATCGGAGCGACTGTCCAGGCTGGTCGACGACCTGTTCTACCTTGCCAGGCTGGAGGCAGGCGAGATCCCCGCAGAGATGAAGGATGTGGACGTCGCGGCAGTGGTGCGGAGCACGGTGGAGACCATCCTCCCCCTGGCGAAGCAAAAAGACCTGGATGTGAGCCTTTCGGTGGATGAGGACACCGCTGCCCGCTTTCAGTTCAAGGCAACGGGGTCCGCCGACCGCCTGACCCGTGCGGTGCTCAACATCCTGGACAACGCGGTGAAGTACTCCCCTCACGGCGGTCAGATCCGGGTGGCGCTAAGCGTAGACGCCGGGAGTGGCGGGCTCTCGGCAAGCGTGCCGGCCCCTGGCGGTCCACTCCGCGCGGTGATCTCCGTCTCCGATCAGGGCCCCGGCATCCCAGAGCAGGACATCGCGCACATCTTCGAGCGCTTCTACCGGGCGGACAAGGCCCGCTCCCGCGCGAAGTCGGGAGCAGGCCTCGGGTTGTCAATTGCGCGGTTCATTGTCGAGCAGCACCACGGTTCACTGTGGGTGGAAAGCACGGCCGGCCACGGATCGAAGTTCTTCATCGCGATCCCGCTGTTAGCCTAGCCCTACACCCCCGCCAGTTCGTCTATCTGGGCGTCAACCGTGATCCAGCGCTGACCGTCCCAGTACTCGCCGACCCAGAGACCAACCTGGCCTGGACGTGCTGCTCCTGCTCGTCAGTAGGGGTAACCCCGTACCTGGCCGCCCAGTGGATGTGCAGAAAGACGTTCTGCACCACCCCCACCAGTCCGGCGATGTCGCTGGGGAGCCCTTCGTACTCCCGAGCCATGGCGCCCGGGTCGGTGGTCTTTGTCTGCGTCAGGTACCTTTTCAAGCTATTTCGCCTCGCCTTTCTTCACTTGCCAAGCAATGTTAAAACTTTGTTCATTGCTCACCGGATCTTTCTTCACACCGATGAGCGATACTCCTTCATGGAAGCTAAGACGGCTTCCGGACAGAAGCCAAAGGAGGAGATCAGAGTGAACCGCGCATGGAAGCGTTTCCTCTCAGCTGTGGCGGTGACCCTGGTTCTGGTATCTAGTGCAGCGTCCCTGGCGTTTGCGTCCCCGGCTGAAGGGCCTAACCCACGAGTGGTGTTGGCGTACATAGCCGGAAAGACCGGCACCGAGATGACCGTCCTCACAGAGGAGTTCAAATCGGGCATGACGCTGGAGGAGATTTGCGCCGCCCACGGCGTCGACTGGTCCCTCGTCGAGGACCTCGCCGGCCCCGGCCGGGAGGTCAGGATTCAGAGACTAGAGGAGCACATCGCCAAGTTGCTTGAGAACCAGGCCAGAGTGCAAGAGCAGCTGGCAAAGGGCTCCGAGGCGGTCGCCAAACTTGAGGAGCGAATCGCGGGGATGAAGGATCCGGCGCTCAAGGGGTTCGCGGAAAGGCATCTTGACATCCTGCAGCGCCGGCTCGCCCTGGGCGCGGAACGTCTGGATCTCATAGGTGACAGGCTGGAACTGGCACAGGACATGCTGGAGTACGCGCAGTCGCTCTAGAATCTCACAAAACGCCTGGAATATGGGCCAAGCATGGCAGAATAGGGATCGATCGGGAGCAGGCCTAGGGGCTCGTCGGGGTCAAGTTTCCTTCACGTATCGGCAAGGGGTGGGCCTGCTCCCGCCCTATTCCCACGTCCGCGACACGTGCACCACCTTGTACTTCTCACCCAGTTTCTTGACCACGTCATCGACCTCCCCGGTCTTGAGCCGGAGGATCACCAGGCCGTTAGCCGCGCCGGGCGCGAAATTCGTCGACAGGCTTGCGATGCTGATCCCCATGGAAGCAACCGTCCCCGTGATGTCGGCCAGGACTCCGAGGTTGTCGGGTACGTCCAAGGTGATCCGCGTGCCTTTGGCCCGGAGACCCATGAGGGACACCAGCGTGCGGAAGACGTCGTTCTGAGTCACGATGGCGATGAGTTGGCCGTCCTTGTCTACGACGGGAAGGGCGTCGAGGTCGTGGAAGTACATATGGGAAGCAGCCATTTCTATGATCTCGTCCTCGTGTACGGTCTCCACGTTCTTCGCCATTATGTCCTTGACCTTGACCGTGTCGAGATACCCGGTACTCTCAGCCATGGGCGAGTTGGTCACGACGTCCCAATCGGTCACAATGCCGATGACCTTGCCGTTGGAGCGCACCGGGATGGCCTCGAAAGTCTTCTCGGTCATGAGGTTGATGAGCTCGCGAAGCGTGGCATCGGGTTTGATGGAGACGGGGTCCCGGGTCATGACATCTCTCACGAACATTGCATTCCCTCCTAAGCAAACAGCTTCGCTGCTTGGAGGTGAAATCCTTCAGGGCAGTCTCTTCACGATCACGCCCCCGCCGTAGACCTGCTCTCCCTGGTAGAGGACGGCGGCCTGCCCGGGGGTTACGGCAAATTGGGGTGTCTCAAAGTCGACACGACCCTGGGTGTCGGGCCCGGCAGATGGCTCCGAGGTTGGCTCCTGCCCGACCCGTCTCATCGTCGCAGGCGACTCCTTGCCCCTATAGCGCACCATGCAAGTGCCGGTCACCGGTCCATCCAAAGACGGCTCCGCAATCAGGCTCAGGTCTTCGATCAGGCAGCCCGAGGAAAACGCTTCCTCACGCTCCCCGACAACGACGACGTTGTTCAGGACGTCCAGGTCCACCACGTACAAAGGCCTGCCGCCGGCCACGCCAAGGCCCCGACGCTGGCCGATGGTGTAGAAGGGGATGCCCGCGTGCCTGCCGATCACCTTCCCCGCCGTGTCCACCATGGGGCCAGGCGCCGGGTTGATCCCTCTACCGGCCAAGAATTCGCGGTACCCGCCCGTAACAAAGCAGATCTCCTGGCTCTCAGGATTGTCGGCAGTGCGGAGGCCGGCGTCAGATGCGATCTGGCGGACATCTCTCTTGGTGAGCCCCCCCAGCGGGAACATGGCGTGGGATAGTTCGTCCTGAGTCAGGGAGTAGAGGGCGTAGCTCTGGTCCTTGGCGCCGTCGACCCCGCGAAGGAGCAGCGTTCGGCCGGCGGAACCGGCTCCACCGGGGGCGTCGGCATTGTCGACCCACTTTCCATCGAGGAACAGCCCTGCCCGCGCGTAGTGACCGGTCGCCACATGGGTCGCGCCAATCTCCCTGGCCTTATGGAGGAGGTGACCGAACTTCATCACCTTGTTGCACTCAAGGCAGGGGTTGGGCGTCCGGCCGGTCGCGTAGTCGCGTATGAAGGGAACGATGACGGCATCATCGAACTCAGTGACCAGGTTGACTGTGTAATGCGGTATGCCGAGTTCAGAGCATATGCGCCGGGCGTCCTCCACCATCTCTAGGGTGCAGCAGGGCGCGCGGGTCACAATCTCATCGGAGGCGGGATTCGGCAGAAGCTTCATGGTGAGGCCGATCACGTCGAACCCCTTCTGCTTGAGAAGGAGGCACGCGACGGAGCTATCGACTCCTCCGGACATCGCCACCGCGACCCGGACACCCATTGACCAAGCCTCCTCGCTTCACATCGTAGGTATGTCCGTCTACCGGTGTCAACTTCGCGCCGGGTTTGGCGATAAGCTAACTGGCCAGAAGGCAATTCGCGGGAGGTCGGGTGCGATGGATAGCGGGCTTTCGGTCTCGATACTCGGCGGGGGAAGCGCCTACACCCCCGGACTGGTCGAGGGTTTCATTAGGCAAAAGGGCAGGATCCCCTTAGCCTGCCTCACCCTCATGGACATTGACGGCTCCAAACTCCACACAGTGGGCTCGCTGGTCAGAACCATGATCGAAGACGCGATGCCCGACACGCAGGTCGTCCTCACAGAGAACCGGGGCGAAGCCGTGCGGAACGCCGACTTCATCCTCTGCCAGGTGAGGGTGGGCGGGCTTGCCGCCCGGCATCTCGATGAGTCGATCGCCACCGGCATGGGCCTTATCGGGCAGGAAACCACCGGCCCTGGAGGTTTCGCTATGGCGCTGCGGACAATCCCCGTCATGGTAGAGATCGCCAGGGAAATCGAGGCGTTGAACCCGTCCGCCTGGCTCATAAACTACACCAACCCGACGGGGCTGGTCGCCGAAGCAATAAAGCGCACAGCCTCGATCAAGCAGATATCTATCTGCGACGAGCCGATGATCCTCCAAGAAGCCGTAGCTGCCCTGGTCGGCACCCAACCCGGCCGGCTGTTCATGGACTACTTCGGCCTGAATCACCTGGGCTTCGCCCGCAAAGTGCTCTTTGGGGGCACAGACGTCCTCCCGGTCCTCCGTCAGAAACTCCAGATAATGCAGCGCGAGCAGGTTGAGGCCATGTTCGGCGATGAGACGTTCAAGGATCCCAAGGCGCGCATGGAGCTGACCAACACGCTGCGGATATTCGGCGAAACCGGGCTCTTGCCGTCCCCGTACCTGCAGTACTACTACTTCACCAAGGAGATCCTTGAGCACCAGCGCGAGGCCGGCAAGACCCGCGCCCAAGAAGTCATGGAGATCGAAAAGGACCTGCTTGTGGAATACAACCGTGTGTCGCAGGGGCAAAAGACCCTGGAGAAGAGCCGAGGCGGCAAGTGGCACGCCGACATGATGGTCGGCCTGTTAGGGGCAATAGCAAACGACACCAGGGACGTGTACATCGTGAACGTCCCCAATCACGGATCGCTGCCGGAACTACCCTACGAGAAGGTGGTGGAGGTGCCGGCGGTCGTGGACGCGTCCGGAGCCCACCCGCTCGCCATGGGGACCATGCCTGTCGGCGTCAGAGGGTTGATCCAGTCTGTCGCGGCTTACGAGGAGCTCACGGTTGGGGCTGCTTTGAGCGGCTCGCGCCGGGACGCGCTGGACGCGCTGGCCTGCCATCCGCTGGTCGGCTCCAGAGACACGGCGTGGCACCTGCTGGACGCCTACCTCGACGCCCACGAACAATACCTGCCGCAGTTCAAGAAATAGGGGCTGCAAAATACGGACTGCAAAATAGGGCTGGCCCGGGGACTTTTGATCACCGGGCCTTCTGGTTTGACACAGGGGCGAAGCGTGGCTACACCATCGGCCCGCCCGGAATAATCATCCCGATCGCGTTGTACGGGATGAGGACGTCCCTGCAGGCGGTGCCTGTGCCCACCCGCACGGCGATGTAGTCGACTCCGGCAAACACCAGGACGCCGCTCACAACCGCCGTACCGATCACCGGCGTCGGAGCGGGCGCAGGCCCAGGCATGGGCGGGCAAGGTCCGGGACCCGGCATTGGCGGACACCACGGCGGCGCGGTCGCGTAGGGCGCGGTCGGCCATCCGGGGTGCGGGGGGGTCACCGCGATGTGGGAATGGACTCCCATGAGGTATACGACGACCGGCTGTCCCACCGCGAGCGCGAGTCGCTCCATCAAAGTAGCCGGCATAACCTGCATCGCTTCCAGCTTGTCGCTCTCCGGCATTGATTCAATCCCTCCAATCCCCAATTCTCGTCAACATGTTATGTAGTCTTATGGTGCCATGTGACCGGAGGGTGTAAGGGGATAGGGCCAGCCTATTGAAGCGTGTCAGAGCGTGCTTACCGGGCCAGCTATCTCCCCGCCTTCTCGGCGTGAATCATGGCGACCTTCCTCTTAACCTCATCAAGGTTTCGCCCGTCAAGCGGGTAGTGCCGGAGGATCAGAATGCCCGCGGCGATGGCCGCCATGGGGATGAAGGACATAAGTATGCGGAATCCCATCAGCGCCGATGCGGGCTGGACTCCAAGGTTGGCGTTGTACCCGGTCCTCAGCATGATCGGCCCCATGATGGCGGCGTTTATCGAGATACCCAGTCGGATCATGAAGCCGTTGACGCCGAAGTACATGCCCTCCCTGCGCACCCCGGTCTTGACCTCGTCCTCATCGGTGACGTCGGCGATGAAGATGTCGAGGAGGACCATGATCCCGGCAAGCCCGAACGATAGCAGTAGGCAGGTGAGGATGCCTTGGATGAAGTTGCGAGCGAAAAAGAACGGCAGAAGACAGATCCCGTAGAGGGACGCAGCCCGCATCATAGCTCTCTTTGGCCCCATCTTGGCGATTATCTTCCCCCAGACGAGCGCGAAGGGGATCGCCATTACAAACAGGGTGCCAAGCAGCAATGTTTCCTGTAGGCCCTGTATGCCCAGCACGTATTTGGCGTAGAACGGGATCACGGCCTGCAGGCCGACGAAAGTATACTCGATGAGCATCGCGGGGATCACGAAGGTCATGAAGGACCTGTTGATGTACGTGGCCTTTAGCGCAGCCAGCAAGCCGAGGCCGTCCTCCCTGGAGAACTCGGGACGCTCAGAGGACCCGTAAAGTGAAGCGTACATGGTGATGAGGGCCAGGACGGCGAAGCCGACGCCCATGGCTGCCCACCCTATCATGGGGTAGAGCAGGGGCGGGAGCGCCACGCCCAGGATCAGCCCGAAGATGCCGAGTACCTGGCGCAGCGCCGAGACGCGGGCCCTGTCCTCCAGCCCCGGGTACATCTCGGGAAAAAGGGCCGTCCAGTTCAGCACCACGATGGTGAACATCCCGTCGAACAGGAAGATCACGATAAGGTAGTAGACCGATAGGGCCTTGGTCTGACCTGCGGCAAAAGGCGGCATCCACAGGAGGGCGAAGGCCACACAGAGCGGCAGCGTGAGGAACAGTATGTAGGGGATCCTGCGACCCCATTTGGTCCTGGTGCGGTCGGACAACTGACCAAACAGAGGGTCGTTGATGGCGTTCCAGACCCCGTACATCACCATGATCGCGGTGATGGTCTGCGCGGGGACCTTGAGTATGTCCACATAGTAAAAGATTGCGAATGCGCTTACAGTCTGCCCGAGGACCGAAGAGGAAAAGGATCCCAGGCTGTAGGCGAAGTCCTTCGTTCTGTTCATGTGGACACCCCCAAGCCTTGGTGACAACGGAGGAAAAACCTCCTAGTCCGCGAAACTCCCAGTGACTGAACATTCGAGGCCGGCGCAGAGGTCTCCTCCGCCGCCTAAGGAGAAAGAATGATGAACCCCAAAGACGTCATTCCTATCCCCCACCTCCGGCAGGCCAGAAACGTCCTGGTCATCTTCCCTCACCCTGACGACGCGGAACTGACGGCCGGCGGCACCGTCGCGCTTCTCTCAGGCGAGGGAGCGGCCGTAACCTACGCTCCTGTCACCGATGGAAGCATGGGGACGTTCGATCCCCGCTTCTCACGGGAGCAGATCGCCGCGGTCAGGCGCCGGGAGCAGGAAGACGCCGCATCCATGCTAGGCGTGAAGGACATAGAGTGGCTTGGGTTCAGGGACGGCTTCCTCCCCGACGTCGAGACCTTGCGCGAGCCCATGGTCAAGCTGATCCGCAGATTTCAACCCGATTTTGTGCTGACGCTGGACCCCTGGCTCCCCTACGAAGCCCATCCCGACCACAGGAAGACCGGGATGGCAGCTGTCGAGGCGGTCATATACGCCGCATTCCCCTTGGCCTACCCTGAGCATCTGCAGGAGGGGCTGGTCCCCTGGGGAGTGAGCGGCATCGCGATGGCACTGTCGGCCAGGCCGAATACCTTCATTAATGTCGAGTCCACTTGGGACAGGAAGATAGCCGCATGCCTCGCCCACAAGTCCCAGTTCCCGCTAGACCTCTGGAACTCAATGTACATGCCCTACATCCAGGCCAAATCCATGGAGTGGGGACGCGAGGTCGGCGCCGGCGTGGCCGAGACCTTCAAGGTCATGCATCCGTACCACCTGCACGTGATGGTGGATGCCTGGAAGGTGTAACGCAGACCAGGGCAGCAGAGCAAGATGGCAGTTCCGGGAGGCAAGAAGCTCATGGAGAAATTGAAGATCACAGTCCTCGGCGGTGGTTCGTCGTACGCGCCTGAGCTCCTTGACGGCATCATCCGCGAGTGGGAGCAGGGCGAGTTCCACGTGGAAGAGATAGTCATGGTCGACGTCCCCGAGGGCAAGGACCGCATGGAGACCGTCGCGGCCTTCTCGCGCCGGATGGTGTCAAAGCGCAAGATGCCCTGCAAGATCGAGACGTCGCTGGACCGCCGAAAGGCGATCGACGGCGCGCGGTTCGTCATCAGCCAGCTGCGGGTCGGCGGCATGAAGGCGAGGTGGTCCGACGAGCACCTCCCACTGAAGTACGGGGTTATCGGACAGGAGACCACCGGTCCCGGCGGCTTTGCCAACGCCTTGCGCACGATCCCGGTCTCCTTGGACATAGCGCGGGACATAAAAGATGTGAACCCCGGCGCCTGGCTCCTGAACTTCTCAAACCCCTCGGGACTGGTTACTGAAGCGTTGAAGAGGTACTCCGACGTCGACACGTTCGGCCTGTGCAATGTGCCTATCGGGATCAGGATGGGAGTCGCCAAGGCGCTCATGGTCGATTCCTCAAGGGTAAGCGTCGACGCGTCGGGTCTGAACCACCTGTCGTTCGTGACCGGTCTCTACCTTGACGGAAAGGACGTCTCAGACAAGCTGTTCAACTCTCCCCTGCTCGGCATCTACCTGGAGGCCGAGAAGTTCGGCCACGAGTTCGCCAAATACCTGCACAGGCTGCATGCAATCCCCGCCAGCTATCTCTACTATTATTGGTTCACCGAGAAAGCCCTGAAATCTGAGCTGAAGGACGTGGCCGACGGCAAGGGCACCCGGGCCGACGAGGTCATGCGCGTGGAGAAGGAGCTCTTCGACATCTACGACAAGCCGGATACCGCCGACCTCCCGCCCGCCCTCAAGAAGCGCGGCGGCGCCTACTACTCGGACGTTGCCCTGAACTGCATCTCGGCCATGGTCCGGAACGCGCCGGCGATGGAGGTCCTAAATGTCCGCAACAAAGGCTCTGTGCCTGGACTCGACCCCGACGTGGTTGTCGAGGTCAGTTGCATGGTGGACGGACGCGGCCCTCACCCGCTTGCCCAGAAGCCCCTGCCCACCGAGGCAATCGGACTGGTCCAGCAGGTCAAGGCCTACGAGCGGCTCACGGTCGAGGCGGCGGTCCACGGCGACATCGAAGCGGCGTTCTTCGCGCTTCTAAACCACCCGCTGGTGCCTGGAGCCGACGCCGCGAGGGCCATTCTGGCCGACATCTTAGAGGTCAACAGGGAGTTTCTGCCCCAGTTCAAGGGCAAGAAGGTTTGACGAGGAGGGTTCACGTGCGCTACGCGCTTGGAGTTGACGGCGGAGCGACCAAGACGATGGCCGTCATAGGCGACGAGACCGGGAAGGTCCTGGGGGTCGGCCTCGGCGGCCCGACCAATTATCAGATTACCGGCATCGAGACCGCCATGAAGCACGTCGGCGACGCTGTAGCCATGGCCCTCGGGGCGGTAGACCTGCGATCCGGGCAGGTCGACAACGCAGTTTTCGGTATGGCGGGCGCGGACTTCCCCGTCGACTTCGAGAACTTCAACACCGGCATTGGGCGATCGTTTCCTGGACTTAAGTTCGCGGTGACAAACGACACGTGGGTCGGCTTCCGGGCCGGCACCGAGAACGACTTTGGCGGCGTGGTCATCTCGGGTACAGGAGCTAACTACGCGGCCGCAGGACCCGACGGCATAAAGATAACCGGCCGCGGCATGGGGTACGAGTGGGGCTCGGAGGGCGGCGCGGGAAGCCTTATCCGCCAGATCATGCACCACGCTTTCCGGTCACACGACGGCACCGGACCCAAGACAGGGCTCGAGGAGGCCGTATTGGCCCTTCTGGATTTCCCCTCCTACGACGACCTTTCCGCCTACATGTACAAGGTCCACGGCGAGTTCGGCCACATATACATGAAGGTGGCACAACTGGTGCCCGCCCTGTTTGAACTGGCTTTTCGAGGTGATCCGGTTGCTCAGAGCATCCTCTCGGATACCGGGACGGTGATGGGTGAAATCATCGGCGGGATGATGGCGCGCCTCGGAATGCAGGCAGTCCCCGCCGACGTCGTACTGGTAGGCAGCATTTTCACCAAGGGGATCTGCCCGCTCATGATCTCTAGCCTCAGGACGGCCTGCCAGAGACAGATCCCGCTGGCCACCTTCCGCCCGGTGGAGATGGAGCCCGCGGCGGGCGGCTTCCTGATGGCCTTGGAGGGACTCGGAGTGGAAGTAAGGGGTCCGCTCAGGCAGACGGTAATCGGGACGTTACCGGAACTGCCTCTTGTGCCGGGGGCGTAGTGCCTTCTATTCTAGAGCCAGCAAAGCCGCACGTTCCTTGCCCATCGTGCCAAACCGAGGTTACAATAGTTACCAGGAGGTGTACCTATGGCTGATCTTAACCTAGCACGGATAACCAGTAGAGTAGCTGACATCCGTGCAAACCTCCGAATACTAGGCGACTACGCTAAAAGCCCTGATTGCGAATTCCTCGGGAACCTGGAAGCCATTGCGGCGGCTAAGTACGCCTTCATAGTCATGATCGAAGCAACCGTCAGCATCGCAACTCATCTCTGCGCCAGACTCCTATCGAAAGCCCCGAGCAGTCAACGGGAAAGCTTCGAACTACTTGGCGACTCGGGTGTGCTACCTGCCGCCTTGGCGTCTGAACTGGCCAAGATGGCCGGCTTTCGCAATGTCCTGGTGCATGGATACGCGGAAGTGGACAATGCCTCAGTCTTAACGATCATGCGTGAGCAATTGGGTGACTTGGAGGAATTCTTATCCGTGGTAAGCACACTGTGCCGAGCAGGCGGTTAGGTGTACTAGGAGGTTTCGCAGACGGAGAAGAGGATTCTGCCTGAAGAGGGTTCCATTAATGCCCAAGAGCTGGTTCTTCCTCCGGAGAAGATCGAGGGCATGCTCGCGTTTCTGCAAAACCGCCTTGCGAAAGACGAACGAGTGCTTTTCGCTTACCTGCACGGGTCATTCCTGAGTGACCTGCCATCACACGATCTAGATTTGGCGGTTTTCTTCCGCGACGGGCTCTCAGCTCAGGAGAATCTTGCTGCCTGCCTGTCACTACAGGAGGAGATGAGTCACAGCCTGGGCATCCCTCTGGATGTACACGCTCTCGACCCCGAGAATCTGGCTTTCTCGTTTGATGCGTTGAGCGGCAAGCTGCTTTTCTCCAGGGCTGAAGAGAGACGAGAGCGTTTCGAAGAAAGAACGATTGCCCTCTTCATGGACTATAAGCCGATGCTCAAACAGATTCTTGAGGACCTTACCCAATCCAATCGCTAATCGACGTACGAATGGTGACTTCCCGGTACCCAATGGTTCCGGGAAGTCGTCCCACTAGTGCAAACTAGGGCGGCGCGTTACCTCGCTACTTTCACCCTCGCCGGCCTCAGCACAAGGCCCTTGTACACGTAGCCTTTCTGGATCTCCTCAACCACGGTGCCGTGCTCGCCGCCTCCGTCCTGCGCGGCGACCGCGTCGTGGTATGCAGGGTCGAGCTGTTTACCGACCGGGTCCTCGATAGGCTCAACGCCTTCTCTGGCCAGCGTGTCCATGAGCTGCTTGTGGACCATGGCAACTCCCTTGTAGAAAGCGTCGAGGTTCCGCTCGCCGCGTTCCTGGCTGCTCTTCTCGCTGGCCTGGAGGAATCGCTCGAAGTTGTCCAGCACCTCCAGTATCGACCGGAGGTACTCCGCCTTGGAGCGGGCTAAGCGGTCCTCGAAGTCCCGCTCGGTCCGCTTACGGAACCCATCGAAGTCAGACTTGGCGCGCACGTACTGGTCGTAGATGGTCGTGGCCTTGGACTGCCAAGTGTCCCGCTCGCCGGTTGTCACTGCAAGCCGCTCACTGGATGCGACCAGTTGCTCGCCGGATGCGTCGAGAGCGGCCTCTATCTCAGCGACCTTAGCCTCCAGCTCGGCGGCCTTGGCCTCCAGTTCAACTGACCGGGGAGCATCAGCACCAAGGATGCCTTCCGTGTCTTTCATATCCTCATCGTGGCTGCTCAACAGTCATCGTCCTTCGCGAATCAGCATTGATGTTGGCGTTGATGTTAGCCTTTCGGGCCTTCCTTATCGCCCTTTTCCTTGAACTCGGCGTCGAAGACCTCGCCCTGAGGGGGCTGGTTGCCTTCAGGCCCCTGTGGCCCTGGCCCTGCCTCTGGCCCACCCGCAGGCCCGCCTTCCGGCCCGCCCTGCCCCTGCTGATTCTGAGATGCCTGCCGGTAAAGGGCCTCGGCAACCTTAGCGGCGGCGTCACGCAGTTCCTCGGTCTCTTTCTTGATGGCCTCGATGTTCCCGCCCTTAAACGTTTCCTTCGCCTTGGCGACGGCCGCCTCGATATTGGATTTCTCGTCCGCCGATATCTTGTCACCGGCGTCCTTGACGCTCTTCTCGACCGTGAAAATGAGCTGGTCCAGGCCGTTGCGGGTGTCCACTTCGTCGCGAACCTTCTTGTCTTCCTCAGCGTGCTGTTGAGCCTCGTCGACCATCCTGTTGACCTCGTCCCTGGGAATCTGGGTGGAGGCTTTGATGGTGATGTCCTGGGACTTGCCCGTGCCAAGATCCTTGGCGGCGACCTTCAGGATGCCGTTCACGTCGATGTCGAACGCGACCTCGATCTGGGGAACGTTCCGCGGAGCCGGCGGCAGCCCGCTCAGCACGAACCGGCCAAGAGAGCGGTTGTCCTTCGCCATCTGGCGCTCACCCTGCATGATGTGGATCTCGACCTGTGGCTGGAAGTCCGCTGTCGTCGTGAAGATTTGGTGCTCATGAACCGGGATAGTCCGGTTCCTTTTGATTAGCGGGGTCATCACGCCTCCGTAAGTCTCCACGCCCAGGGTAAGCGGCGTGACGTCCAGAAGGATGATGTCCTTCACGTCGCCGGCCAAAATTCCGGCCTGTATCGCCGCGCCGACCGCCACCACCTCGTCGGGGTTGACGCTCCGGTTTGGCTCCTTGCCTGTCAGACTCTTCACCAACTCCTGTATCCTCGGCATCCTCGTGGAGCCGCCGACCAGGATGACCTCGTCAACGTCCTTGACATCCAATTTGGCGTCGGAAATCACCTGCCTGAAGGGCTTTACGCATCGCTCTGTCAGGTCAGCCGTGAGTTCCTCGAACTTGGCTCTGGTAACCCGCGTCTCCAGGTGCAGCGGTTGTCCTTCCCTGTCGGCGCTGATAAACGGCAAGCTGACGGTGGCTTCCAAAACCTGCGACAGCTCCACCTTTGCCTTCTCCGAAGCTTCTATCAGCCTCTGGAGGGCTCTCCTGTCCTTGCGCAGGTCAATGCCGTGTTCCTTCTGGAACTGCTCCGCAACATAGTTGGTGATCCTCTGGTCGTAGTCATCTCCGCCAAGGTGGGTATCTCCGGATGTCGCCAGCACCTGGAATGTGTCGTCGCCGACTTCTAGCAGGGAGACGTCGAAGGTGCCGCCTCCCAGGTCCCAGACCAGGATTTTCTCGTTGTTCTTCTTGTCGATGCCGTATGCCAAAGACGCCGCGGTCGGTTCGTTGATGATGCGCAGGACTTCGAGCCCCGCTATCCGTCCCGCGTCCTTGGTGGCTTGCCGCTGCGCGTCGTTGAAGTAGGCCGGCACCGTGATGACAGCCTGCGTAACGGGCTCGCCGAGGTACTTCTCGGCGTCTTCTTTCATCTTGCGCAAGATGTGAGCCGAGACCTCTTCAGGGGTCGTCTCCTCATCAACCGAGGGCAGATAGACCCGCACTTCATCGTGCTTGCCCCTGCGGACTTCGTAGGGCACGCGGCTCCTCTCGACCTCCACCTCATCGTACCGGCGTCCCATAAACCTCTTGATCGAGGAAACCGTGTTCTCCGGGTTCAGCACAGCCTGCCTCTTGGCAATCTGGCCGACCATCTTCTCGCCCTTCTTGCTGAAGCCGACCACTGACGGAGTGAGCCGAGACCCCTCCGAATTGATGATGACCGTAGACTCGGATCCTTCCATCACGGCAATTACCGAGTTGGTCGTCCCGAGGTCGATCCCTACAATCTTGCTCATAAACCCACCTCCACTTATGCAGTTGCTAGTTCTTCTTCACACGGTCGGGGGTGGCCCCCGGTCCAAGCGCGATCGCGCCTGGAGGCCTTGGGCTTAAGGGGTACTGGCTCTCCCCTTCTTCCATAGCAAGGATCACTCTGACTCCTTGCAGGTTCACACCTCGTGACCTGCACAAGAAGATGATCCTGGAAAGAAGCTTGAGGTCCTCGTCCGAGTAGAGCCTGATGTTGGAGCCTGTTCTGGCAGGAGAAATGAGTCCCTCGTTCTCGACTTGCCTTAAGAATGAGGGATGTACGCTGAGCAGGCGCGCGGCCACGCTGATGGTGTAGACAGGATCGCGCGGTCCGTGGAGTACCAACGGATCACCTCCCCCTTACCGGACTCTCTGAAGTTTCTTCACAACTAATAATAACTATCCTGCCGCTTGGGATCAAGTATCTGTCCAAAGCATGGTGCCCGGCCCGCTGCGCTAGGCAGCTTGACCGGGCACTAGGCCTTTGGCCTGCTTTGCTCCGCTTTCCCGGAAACCCCGCGTACTTTGCCCACCTTCAGGGTTGGGGAGGCCGGGCGCGCCACCGCTCCCGCGGGGCGCCATTGCTGTACTTACCTTATCGTTAGGTCGTGAGTCTCAGTTGAGCGAGAATCCCCCGCATCAGGAATTATCTACATTTCGCCGCTAGTCGTTGATTCCCCTGCAAAGTAAGATATCGCGTGTCCTTGGGGGAAGGATTTCACCGGTGCGCCCCCGAACCTCCACTAATAGAAAGCGGTCAGCTGAAACTGACCGTCCAAGTCTTCATTTTGATTGGGAGGGGGATATATGAGAAATCGCAAGGGGTTACTGGTTTTTGTTGCCGTCATCCTGCTCCTTTCTCTCATCTCCAGCTGCTCTCCTGGGCAGCCGCTACCGGCGATCAAGTTTCTGAGCGGAGACTCCGAAACCGCTAAGAAGAACGCCCAGGGCATCCAGGAGAACATCCGTAAGAACCTGGGGATCGAGACAGTCCTTGAGACTGTCGACTTCAAGACCCGCCTCGAGAAGATGAGAAACATGGACTTCGACATCGTCTACGCTGGCTGGGGCGGCGACTACGACGACCCGATGACCTTCCTGGATCTTTGGATAACCGGGTCCCCGTACAACGACGTCAAGTGGTCCAACAAGGCGTATGACGACCTCATCGCGAAAGCTAAGGCAAGCGGCAACCAAGATGAGCGCATGAAGGCCATGGCTGACGCGGAGAAGATCCTCCTCACCGAGTCACCCATCGTTCCGCTCTACTGGCCCGCCTGGAACTACGCTGAGCATCCGTGGGTGAAGGGAATCCTTCGCGCAACGGTTGGCCCGGACTATGACTGGAAATGGGCCTACACTGAGGGCAGGCCCGGCGGCGACGGGAAGCTCAACATGAACCTCGGCGAGGACCCGCCGGACCTCCAGAGCATCACCACCACCGACCAGGTCTCCTTCGAGATCCTGAACGCGGTCAATGAAGGCCTTACCCGCAAGAACCCCGCCGGCACGTTCGATCAGGGTTCCGGTGTGGCCAAGAGCTGGACCGTCAGCCCTGACGGCTTGGTCTACACCTTCACTCTGAAGGACGACGTGAAGTGGTCCGACGGTTCTAAAATCACCGCCAAGGACTTCGAGTATGCCTGGAAGAAAGTCGTTGATCCGCGCACCGCTTCCCAGTACAACTACATGTTCTTCTTCATTAAGGGTGCTGAGGATGTCGCCAACGTGGCGATCCCCGACCCCGAGAAGGAAGCTGCCGCCTACACGGCCGCGATTAAGGATATCGACGCGAAGTTGAAGGCCATGGGCGTCGTAGCCAAGGACGACAAGACCCTCGAGGTCACCCTCACGTCCCCCAGCGCCTTCTTCGTCAGCCTTACCGCCTTCCCCAGCTACTTCCCGCTGCAGCAGAAATATCACGAGGCCAAGGGCGATAAGTACGGGCTTGAGGCCAATACCATCCTGTACAACGGCCCGTACATGATCAGCGAGTGGAACCACGGCGCCAAGTTGGCCCTCAAGAAGAACCCGACCTACTGGGATGCCGCCACAGTGAAGATGAACGAGATCGCCTTCGACATGATCAAGGACATCAACACTCCTATCACCATGTACGAAGCCAATGAGCTGGACGCCATCAACGTGCCCGGCGACTTCATCAAGAAATTCCAGACGGACCGTCCCACCGAACTCAAGCAGATGGCCCAGGCCACCGTCTGGTATCTCGAACTGAACCCGAAGAACGCGGCGTTCGCGAATCCCAAGTTCAGGAGAGCCATTTCCCTTGGGTTCGACCGCCAGTCCTTCGTTGACAACGTGCTGAAGAACTTCTCGATGCCGGCTGTCGCTTACAACCCGCCGTCAATCCACGGCAAGGACGGCGTGGTGTTCATCGACAAGTACGTTGACGCAGCTGCAAAACTGTCAAAGACCGCCAATCTGACAGAGGCTCAAAAACTCCTTAAGGAAGCCTGCAAGGAGCTAGGTTTCGCAGCGCCCAAGCCTCCGGCCGCTAAGTAGCTAGCGGAGGGCGTAAGAGAACTGCAACAAATCTAGTTTGGTATGAACGAGACGAGGAGTCGGGTCTCCCGGCTCCTCGTCTCCTCGTAAGAGGGGGTGCGGTTAGTGGGCCAATACGTGTTGCGCAGGTTCGGCTTCATGCTGATATCCCTGTGGGTCATAATCACCATCAGCTTCATCCTGATGTACGCTGTCCCGGGAGACCCGTTCCTCAGCCAGAAAATGAGCCCTACCGTGCAAAAACAACTTGAACGAAAATACGGCCTCGACAGGACCTTGTGGGAGCAGTACCTAACACTCATGTCCAACCTCTCAAGAGGGGACCTCGGGATGTCCATTCGCGAGCGAGGCCGCAGTGTCAACACCATTATCGCCAACTATTTCCCGGTGTCCGCGGTCCTGGGCGTCGAAGCTCTCGCCTTTGCTGTCTCGGTGGGATTGTCCCTCGGGATCGTGGCTGCCCTAAACAGGACTCATTGGCCTGATTACGTTGCCATTATTGTGGCCATCATCGGCGTGTCAGTCCCCAACTTTGTGATTGGGTGCGTACTCCAGTTGTTCCTGGGGGCGAAGCTCAAGATCCTGCCGATAGCGCGTTGGGAAGGGCCCGCGTACCACGTGCTTCCGGCGCTCACGCTTAGTTTCGGGACTATGGCCGGCATGGCAAGGATGATGCGGTCCAGCATGCTGGAAGTCGTCAATCAGGACTACATCCGCACCGCGAAGGCCAAGGGTCTGACGCCGTTCCAGATTACGTGGCGACACGGAATTCGGAACGCCATCCTGCCTGTCATCACGATCCTGGGTCCCACCATAGCGAACATCACAACGGGCACGCTGGTGGCGGAAAGGATGTTCGGTGTGCCGGGACTCGGAAGGTACTTCGTAGAAAGCATCTATAACAGAGACTATCCGCTGATCATGGGGACAACCGTCTTCTACGCCACGATACTGCTGTTCATGACGTTCCTTGTGGACATCGCGTACGGCGTGATTGACCCCAGGATCCGCTTGGCGAGAGGAGGCAGCGACTGAGGCCATGTCTACGCTAAAACTTGCGCCTGAGCAGTTCAAACCTGTTACCATGGACGAGAAAGCGGCCGACTCCATCACTCGCCCGCCTATAGGCTACTGGGAGGACGTCTGGATCCGGTTCAAGAAGAACCGCCTCGCTCTCCTTGGCCTGGCAATCCTCGCCGTCATGGCTTTCATGGCAACTATCGGCCCGCTGGTAGGAGGCTGGGACTACAGGGAAATGGATGAAGGACTCACTAACGCTATGCCCAGCGTTCGACACTGGCTCGGCACCGACTATCTTGGGCGCGACATGTTCGTGAGGCTCTGGTTCGGGACCCGGATCTCGGTCTTCATCGGAGTCGTAGCCGCGACGCTAGACCTTGTCATAGGCGTCACCTACGGCGGCATTTCAGGCTACTTCGGCGGCGTGATAGACGACGTCATGATGCGCGTGGTGGACGTCCTCTGGGGCATCCCCTACCTGCTCATGGTCATCCTTTTACTGGTCGTCATGAGGCCGGGACTGACCAGCATTATCCTGGCCATGGTAATCACAGGATGGACCGGAATGGCTCGACTGGTGAGGGGCCAGGTCCTGCAGCTGAAGGAGATGGAGTACGTCCTCGCCGCCAAGTCCATCGGCGCATCCCCCCGCCGGATCATCGCAAGGCACCTCATACCAAACACCATGGGCGTTGTGATGGTCAGCCTCACGATGACGATACCGGGGGCTATTTTCACTGAGGCCTTCCTTAGCTTCATCGGCCTGGGTGTTCCAATGCCGATGGCCAGCCTGGGTAGTCTGGCGAATGAAGGGTACCAGGTCCTTCTGGTCTACCCACACAACCTCATAATACCGGCTGTTGCGATCAGTCTTCTCATACTCTCATTCAACTTCGTCGGCGACGGGCTCCGGGACGCTCTGGACCCGCGGCTGCGTCAATAAGGAGGGATAAACCATGGCAGTCGAAAAGCCGCTCCTCTCCATCGAGGACCTGCAGGTATCCTTCCACACCTACGCAGGCGAAGTGCATGCCGTTCGCGGCGTGAACATCGACTTGGAACAAGGCGGAGCGCTGGCTGTGGTGGGTGAATCGGGCTGCGGCAAGACAGTCACCATGCAGGCGGTAATGAGGCTGACGCCTATGCCGCCCGGCGAGATAAAGAACGGACGGATCCTGTTCAACGGCAAAGACATTCGCGCTCTGAGTGAAAACCAGATGCAGTCGGTCAGAGGCAGAGAGATAGGCATGATCTTCCAGGACCCGATGACCGGCCTGAACCCGACCATGACGGTGGGAAGCCAGATCGCCGAAGCGGTCATCAAGCACCAGCACCTATCTCAGGAGGCCGGGATGAAAAAGGCCATTGAGATGCTGGATTTGGTGGAGATACCCAATCCCGCCGTACGTGCGACCCAGTATCCCCACCAATTCAGCGGGGGCATGCGACAGCGCGCCATGATTGCTATAGCGCTGGCCTGCCAGCCACTCTTGCTGATCGCTGATGAGCCGACTACTTCGCTTGATGTGACCATCCAGGCCCAAATCCTAGACCTCCTCAAAGACCTCCAGGAGAAGCTGGGCATGAGCATCATAATCATCACCCACAACCTGGGAGTGGTCGCCAGGCTGGCACGAGACGTCGTGGTCATGTACGCTGGCAAGGTCGTGGAACGCGGCACGTCGCCGCAAGTCTTCTACCACGCCAGCCATCCCTACACACAGGCGCTCCTAAAGTCGGTCCCTAGACTGGACGAGGACTCCCGCACCACGTTGGCGTCCATCCCCGGCGCCCCTCCGGACCTGTTCGTGCCGCCTGCCGGCTGCGCTTTCGCCGCCCGCTGCACCGAGACAATGAAGGTCTGCCTGGAGCACGATTCGGAGCACTTGGATCTTGGCGACGGGCACAGCGTGTCCTGTTGGCTGTATCACAAAGACAACCCCAATCCTCCTTCGGGGCATGTGAAGGGAGGCCGGGCGGAATGACTGGCGAAATAGCGCTTGAGGTCAAGAACCTCAAGAAGTACTTCAAGATTGGCAGAAACCGCATCCTTAAGGCCGTGGACGACGTGTCGTTCACAGTCAACAAGGGCGAAGTCCTTGGCATCGTGGGCGAGAGCGGCTGCGGCAAGACCACTTGCGGCAGGACCGTGTCGCGCATCTACACGCCTACCGGCGGCAAGATCCTGTTTGAGGGCCACGACATAAGCAATGAGGAGGAAGCGGACCTCCTGTGGTTCAGGCGCAAACTCCAGATGGTCTTCCAGGACCCCTACGCGTCGCTGGACCCTAGGATGACCGTGGGCGAGATAGTCGGCGAGCCCATGGACATCCACCACCTCTACGCAGGTCAAGAGAGAGTCGACAGGATCCACTACCTGCTGGGCATCGTAGGGCTGAACCCCGAACATGCCAACCGCTTCCCCCACGAGTTTTCCGGCGGTCAGAGGCAGAGGATCGGCATCGCGCGAGCACTCGCGGTTGAACCGGAGTTCATCATCGCGGATGAGCCCATCTCGTCGCTGGACGTGTCAATTCAGGCCCAGGTAGTGAACCTCCTGACCAGACTCCAGGAGGAGATGGGACTTTCTTTCATGTTCATCGCCCATGACCTCTCAATGGTGAGGCACATCTCTCACAGGGTGGGGGTCATGTACGTGGGCAAGTTGGTAGAGCTGGCGCCGTCCCACGAGATCTACAAGAACCCTCTTAACCCGTACACCAAGGCCCTGATGTCGGCCAACCCAATTCCGGACCCTGACGTGGAATCAGCCCGCGCCAGGATGAACCTTCCCGGCGAGGTGCCGAGCCCCATCAACCCGCCTCCGGGCTGCAGATTCGCAGGACGTTGCCCGCAGGCCAAAGAAGTGTGCATGCACAACGACCCGACGCTAAAGGAGATCGAGGCGGGCCACTGGGTGTCGTGCTTCCTGTTCGAGTAGTAGGTAGACAATAGCGTTCATGGGGGTAGACTCGATGTTTTTCACCCTGGGGTTGAAAAACGCTTGGCGGAACCGTGGACGCACTGCCCTCGGGATCGTCAGCATGGCTATCGCAGCGATGATATTTCTCTCAAGCGCCACTCTCTCCAAGGGCTACCCGGCCGTTGCGTTTTTCCCGGCCAGGCAGCTCCTGGGCGGAGACATCGTACTCCTGCCAGGCAAAAACGCCCTCTCCCGCGAAGACATGGCGGGCGGCTACACGTGGAGGTTCGGGACCAAGAGCCTGGACAGCCCGAACCCGGCCATGGGCTTTGACACAATCCCGTACTCATACGGGACGATACAGGGCTTTCCGACTTCCGGCAGCCCTGCGGTCTCGGCGGACCGCTATCAAGAGGCGCTGGCCTCGCTGCTGTCAGACCCGGCCGTACGGTACGCCTCGATCAGGCAGTCCCTCTCGTTCCTTATGAGGACAGCCTCGTCCTACGCGTACGGTTTCCTGGACGCGCGGGATATCGCCGAGGACCTCAATATGTGGGATATGGAATCCGCCCTCACCACGGGATCTTATCTAGGGACATCCGGTGAGGGCTTGGCCGGAGTCGCTGTCACCGGTTGGGCGGGCCTTTCGCTTCCACGGACAGGGGCGGTCGACCTCGAGATACCTAGGTACACGGCAGTGGCCAAAGATGACACAGCGACTTACCTGGACTACGAAAACTCGGTGAACGCGCCGGTCCTGATCAAGGGCTCGACTTCGTTCACGGAAGGGGGCGGCGCGGACCAGCGGACGTTGTCCAACCCCGCCATTTTCGTGTCGCCGTCTACGCTGAACTCCCTTGCCGTAGAGGCCGGGTACCCGGTCGAGGCCACTTACTGGGGCATCTCGGTGACGCTAAAGGACATGTCGACATCCGAGAACGTCGCGGCCTTTCTCCGTCGCGAGTATCCTGACTTCACGGTCCTCCCCGCTTCTCGGTTGTCATCGGCCGCCGCCCAGCGGACGGCAATCTCAACCGGGGTCCCCATGGACATGCGCAGGATTACCGAGGGGATCGCTTTCGTGACCGCCGCGCTGCTTTCGGCCACAAACCTAACGGTCCTCATGCTGAGCAGGAAGAATGAGATAGGCATCTTGAGAGCTCTGGGCGCCACAAGGTCGAATATCGCTTGCATGGTACTTACTGAATCGGTGTGGATATCTCTTCTGGGAGCCCTGTTCGGCGGGCTGCTGACCCAGCCCGCCATCCTCTGGCAGCTCCTGTCCAATAAGGTAGGAAGAGACGTTGTGCTGCGAGAGGTAGGCGGAGGTATCGGCAGGTCGGCCGGCTTTGCGGCGGCGTCCGCCGTGCTCTTCGGGTTCCTTCCGGTCGCGAAAGCGCTCCGGATCACGCCTGCCCAGGTTCTGAGAGGTGAATAGCCATGACTGACCTACTCGAGATCGCACGCAAGGGCTTCCGTCAGAAGATGGGAGCGTACCTCGTCATGACGCTGCTGGTGGCCTTCACCGTCGCGGGTTACCTGGTGGTCAGCTCATACTGGGAAGACGCTGCAGCGGTGTCTAGCGCCGCAGCAGAGCCCCTGGACTTCCCTTACCTCAAGGGAACCACCCTGTTCGCTTACTGGACCAACCCTCCCATGTCGCGGGATGAAGAGTTTCCTCCGCCCAGGAAGTACGCGCCCGTCTACAACGACGCTCACCTCAAAGAGATAGGCGAGATCCCGGGCGTGCTCGATTTGTCGGTCACCTTGGAGCAGATCGCGTTCTCCAAGTTCGGCAACTCAACCCTCCTGTCCATGGAGCCACAAGCGGCACTGTGGCAGGCGCTGGATCTGGTCTTTGGCCAGTTGCCCCAAAATGCGGGAGAGGTGATTGTGCCTCTGCCGTTCGCCGACACAGGAGTCCAGTTGGGTCAGGCGATCAGCGTGAAGATAGCCAACGCTGTCATGCCCAAGAACTACCGGATGGACGGCTCCCTTGTGGAGGGCATGGACCCTCAACCCTTGAAGAACCTCACCGTAGTTGGCGTCTACAGGCCACGCTCGATGATCTCCGGCCTCGTCGGGTACCTCCCGGTTAACCGGGTTGACGATTACCCGCTGACCAACCCCGGCAAAGTCGCCATGTCGTGGCCAATCCCCAATACGATCTTCCTGCATCTCTCGAAGCCGGAGGCGGCAGGAAGCGTCTCGGCGTTGTGGATGAGAATGTACCCCGAGTACCCCCAGGTGGAGACACCTCTCATTCCGCCGGTCAAGGTAGAGTGGGCCCCGACCCTGCCCGAGGACATGATTCGCCAAGCCGCAGCCGCGGTCGCCACTCCCCTGTTCACCAACACGCTGAACGCCTTCTCGCTGGGGGCCATCGGCATATTCGCCGCTATGTTCGTGTCCTTCCTGGACCGCAGGAAAGACCTCGGCATCATGAAGACCGTGGGAATAGACAACGCCCATACGGCCGGCGCGGTGTCGCTGGAAGTAGTATTCTCAGGTGTCCTGGGGACGCTGCTAGGTGTCGGAGCGGCTGAAGCGGTCGCCGGTTTCTTCCTCAAGGGGATCTCCGGGAACCCCGTAGCCATACCCGCGGGAGGGATTCTCGCGGGAGTAGCGGTCTCGGCCTTCATCCTGCTGGCCGCAACCTATGTCCCCACAGCCATGGCCAAGCAGGGCACGGTGATGGAGTTGCTGCACGGACGGACGATCCCCATTATCCGAAACCGGCGCTAGCCCACGAACCCTGCAACCATCCGGGCCGCCGCCTCCATGGGTCCCAACGTGCCGCTGAGCAGGTCGTCCAGGATACGGTCGAGCGAGCCGTCTCGCTGGGCCGCGTCCATGATCTTCTGGACTGTCAGGAGTCGGAGGTACTCCTCAAGCACCGCGCGATAGCTTTGCAGGTTCTTGGCCCTGAACAGGTCTGACGCCAGCAAGTACTCGCGGTGTGACACAACTGCGTCGACCAGCTCGGAGATGCCCTTCTGCTCGGCCGAGGTAGCGACGGTTTCTATGACTGGCGGGCGCCATTCGGCGGACCCAGCGACGCCAACGGTGCCACCGCCCTTCATGCCCAGCATCATCTCGATCTCACGCCTAGTCCTGTCGGCACCGGGGAGGTCAGCCTTGTTTACGCAGAAGACGTCGCCTATCTCCAGGATGCCTGCTTTGATGGCCTGAATGTCGTCACCCATCCCGGGCGCCAGCGCGACGATCACCGTGTGGACGTACTTCATTATGTCTACTTCGGACTGTCCGGCGCCTACGGTCTCAACCAGGATGTCGTCAAAGCCGAAGGCGTCGAGCAGGGCGATTGTGTCCCCGGTGTGGCGCGAGACTCCACCCATCTGCCCGCGACTCGCGAGGCTACGGAAGAAGACGTCAGGGTCCAGGTTGTGCGCCGAGCGCATACGGACTCTGTCGCCCAAAATGGCGCCGCCTGTGAAGGGAGACGAGGGATCAACGGCGATGATGCCCACCGACCGGCCTCGGGAACGCAACTGCGAGACGACGGCGTCGACCAGAGTGGACTTCCCCACCCCGGGAGCCCCGGTGATGCCGGTGATCATAGCGCCCTTGCGGTGACGGTAGGCCAAGGAGAGGAGGCCAGCGGCCCCCACGGCCTCATCCTCCACTATCGATATCGCCCGGGCAAGGTGCGCCCTGCTCCTCTTGACTATGCCGCCGAAGATGTCGTCCATCCGACCGGTCAGGCGACCTCTCTCTTCAGATGAGCCATGGTGTATTCGACGATGTCCGAGGTGCTTGTCCCCGGACCGAATACTTCGTCGACGCCTGCGGCCTTGAGCCCCGCGATGTCCTCGTCCGGGATGATGCCGCCCGCAAGGACCAGCACGTCCATGGCGGATCCGACCTTTTCTTTGGCCAGGCACTGGACAAACCGGGGGAGAAGAGTCCCGTGAGCGCCGGACAGGATTGACAGCGCAACCACGTCGACGTCCTCCTCAACGGCCATCCTGGCGAGTTCCTCGGGCGTCCTGTGAAGACCGCTGTAGATGACTTCCATGCCGGCGTCGCGATAGGCCCGGGCAATAACCTTTGCCCCGCGGTCATGTCCATCGAGGCCCGGCTTCCCGACCAGAATCCGTACTTTCCTGCTCATTATCTATGACCCTCCTAGTGTAGCGCCGTAATCCTCCCGGCATGAAACCGCTGGGAGGGTCTGCGGCCGTCGAGTACGGCCAAGCAAGCTAGTGCTGCAGTTTCACCAGCACATCGCCGGTTTGCACTGACGCGCCCTGATGAACGGGCACCTCAAGCACCGTAGCATCGTAAGGGGCCAGGATCTCGTTCGCCATCTTCATGGCTTCCAAGAGAAGCAGGACCTCGCCCTTCCTGACGCCTTTCCCCGCTGCCACCTTGATCTCGCTGACTACTCCGGGGATGGGGGCGCGGACAACGTCCTCGCCTCCTGCCGGGGCCGCTTGAGCCCCGCTAGGAGCCGACTTGGCAGCCGCGGGCGCCGCGGGAGCGACCGGGGTGACTCTCGGGGCCAAGGAAGGCACGGCTACGATCTGTGCAGGGGCCGGAGCGGAGGGCCGCACAGACCTGACTTGCTCGGTCTTGCCAACCTCTTCCACTTCGACCTCGAATACCTCATTGTTTACTTTGACTTTGAACCGACGCACAGCTTTCTCCTCCTCGAATCAGCCTTTCCTTGTTGGTCGTCCCTGTTTGCCCCAAGCGCCCGAGTCCCTGCAATCTCTAAGGAACATGCCAGGCTGGGGCTTTCCGATAAAGACAGCTATAGCGGCAAGTATTGCAGCCTTCTTGGCAGGATCGATGTTGTCGGGCAATAGGACGTCCCCCTATACCGGCATATTCCCGTGCTTCCTCGAAATCTGTTCCGACTTCTTGGTCACCAGGAGTTCCAAAGCGGCGATGACCTTAGGCCTGAGCTCCTGGGGGTCGATCACATCGTCAATGTAGCCCCTGCTGGCTGCCACATATGGATTGGCGAAAACGTCTCTGAACTCCTTAATCTTCTCCTTGCGCTTCGCTTCAGGGTCCGGCGCCGAGGCGATCTCGTCGCGGAAAACCACGTTCGCGGCTCCATCAGGCCCCATAACCGCGATTTCGGCGGTTGGGAACGCGAACACCATATCGGCCCCCAGGTGCCGCGAGCACATTGCGATGTAGGCGCCGCCGTAGGACTTGCGGGTGATGACGGTGATCTTGGGCACCGTAGCCTCTGCGTAGGCGTACAGGATCTTAGCGCCGTGCCTTATTATCCCGCCATACTCCTGGTCTACGCCCGGCAGGTAGCCTGGTACATCAACCAGCGTGACAAGCGGAATATTGAACGAGTCGCAGACTCGAACGAACCGCGCGGCTTTGTCGGAAGCGTTGATGTCGAGGCAACCGGCCTTCACGTTCGGCTGTGACGCCACAATCCCCACGGCCCGACCGTTTAGCCTGGCGTAACCGGTGATGATGTTGGTGGCGTAGTCGCGGGCCACCTCCAGGAACTCTCCGTCGTCCACCATGGGGTAGATGACGTTGCGCATATCGTAGCTCCGGTTCTGTTCAGCCGGGACGACATCCCTAAGAGACGGTTCAAGCCTTGCGGGATCGTCGGAGGCCTCAAACGCGGGCGGGTCCTCCTGGTTATTGCTGGGTAGATAGCTCAAGAGGGACCTTACCATGGCGACGCAAGTTTCCTCATCGGGCGCAACGAAATGAGCGTTCCCGCTGATCTGGCTATGTACTCCGGCCCCGCCTAGCTGCTCCATCGAGACTTCTTCACCCGTCACAGCCTTGATAACCTGCGGACCGGTAATGAACATGTTGGCGATGCCCTGGACCATGAAGCAGAAGTCGGTGAGGGCGGGAGAATAGACCGCTCCGCCGGCGCATGGCCCGAGAATGACGGAGATCTGGGGTATAACCCCTGAATACTGCACGTTTTTGAAGAAGACGTCGCCGTAACCTCGGAGCGCGTCCACCCCTTCCTGGATGCGGGCGCCACCCGAGTCGTTTAGGAAGATGAAGGGGATCCCGACCTTAGCGGCAAGTTCCATGGCCTTCACGATCTTGGCCGCGTGCATCTCGCCGAGGGACCCGCCGATTACGGTGAAGTCCTGGGAAGCGAGGCACACCGCGCGGCCGTTCACCAGCCCATAGCCGGTTACCACGCCCTCGCCAGGCGCCTGGACCTTCTCCATGCCGAATTCCTTAGCCCTGTGCGCGATAAAGACGTCGATCTCCACAAAAGTGCCGGGATCAAAAAAGGCGGCTATCCTTTCACGAGCGGTCAGTTTTCCTGCTTTGTGCTGTCGCTCGATCCTTGGGGCGCCGCCGCCCTGATCTACCGTTTCCCGGCGTTTTTTAAGGTCTTTCAGTTTCTCCTCGAATTGAGCCGTTGTTTCCGGCAACCGATTCACCTCCGGGAAAGATCATACCATATGGGCAACGAAGAGGCATTGGCCCTGCCAAATGTACAGGTCCATTTGAGCCAATCTAGACGTAGAAGGCCAGTTCCTGAAGCTCCAGGGTCACGTCTGTCTGCTGGACCCTAACCCCTGGCGGGACCTTCAACTTGACGGGAGCGAAATTCAGGAACCCGCGGATACCTTGGGCTATCCCCTTCCCCACCACTTCCTGAGCAGCCGGAGCCGGGACCGCGATAACGCCTACTTTGACGTCCTCGCCTGAGCAGATGGCGGGGAGGTCCGTCAACGGCCTAATCGTGAGTCCCTCCAACTTGGAGCCAATCTTGCGCTTATCTTCGTCGAACAACGCCCGCACGACGAATTTGTATGTGGGGTCAGCGCGACGCCTTGCCGCCAGGTACCTGACTACTGCGGTCCCAAGCTCGCCAACCCCAAATAAAACGACCGCGATTTCGCGGTCTGCCCCAAGGATCTTCACTATCTCATCAGTCAGGGCCTGGACAGGGTACCCTACACCCTGTTTTCCAAATTCGCCGAACAAAGCCAAGTCCTTTCTGACCTGAGCTCCGTTCACCGCCGCGAGGTCTCCCAGCTGCGCCGAAGATATGTAGCCCTCCAGCGGCGAGTCCTTGAGGACCCGGAGGTAGGTGACTAGCCTTTTGACCACCACATCAGGGATACGGTTGCGGATCACGATTATGTATGCCCCCCCGGTTTAGATTTTACCGTTCACGAACGATTGTGGCAATAATTACCGCCTATGGTCCCCCAGGCTCGGATAGGCGCGAATCACCCTTGCGGCCAGAAGGCCGACGAAGACCCCGGTTGGTATCGCGAAGAATAGGAGATACGGCAGGTAGAAGAGAACGCCAGACTGCTGCAACAAGAGGGCTGCTGCCACCAGCTGGCCGACGTTGTGGGTGAACGACCCGGCGACGCTGATCCCGACCACGGACAGGCGGCTCTTGGGTAGTCTCGAGAGGGCGTACATCGCCAAGGTCGACGTCAGCGCTCCTGCGGTGGAGAGGTAGTATCCTAAGTTCAGGAATGTGCCGGATAGCAGCCCGCCTAGCAGCGTCCGGAGAATGCTGATGGCCAACGCCTGTCCCAACCCCAGGGACACGACCGCGTACAACGCGACGATGTTGGCCAGCCCCAGTTTGGCGCCGGGGACCACGTAAGGTATGGGTATCAGGGCCTCTACGGCGTGCAGAACGCTGGCGAGGGCTACCAGGATTGCCGTTGTCGTGAGTCTGCGCACTTTGGTCAACGCCGGCTCCACCATTTTCTAAGGGCGCTTTCCAGAGCTTCCCTCACGTTTGCGGATGGGTCTCTCATGACGAAGTCCTTGAGATAGGAAAGCGCTTCGCCAACCGCAGGGCCACTTGTCGCAAGTATCTTCACAACATCATCACCCGTCAGAGCGAGAGGACCAGCCAGGTTGTCCGCCGCCACCACCAACCCTGCCACCAGCGCCGATGCGACGGGGGAAAACCCCCGATTGCCTCGGGCCCGCCACAGGGCCTGCTCGAAGTCGATTAGCCGGTATACCTGATCCAGACTTCCACTATCAACAATCCTTCTGGCCAGGTACGCGAAGTCCCGTTCTCCGCTCTCTATAGAACGTCCGGTCGGCCCTTCTTGACCTGCGTTCCCTAGCACCCACGAGACGTCCTGCTTCAGGGAGACTTGCACGTTGAGCCCGGCAAGGGCGGTCCTGGCCGGCTCGGCCCCGCACGCTGCCCCGAAGAGCACCGCCAGCCGCGTTACCAGATCGGGCGGCGACATCGAAAGCGCTCTGGCAGCCATCTCAACGGAGCTTGAGCCGGCTCCGAAGACTGACGGCAGGACCACCTGCCCGAGCCCGTAGTCCTGCAGGTCAAGTATCCCCTGGTATACTCCAGGCGCAAGCAATATCCGCCGCAGTTCCCCAAACACTCTTTGTGCGGAGACGCCACCTAGAAGCGGGGCCAGCTCAGGGAGAAGAGCCGCCACTTCCGGGTCCAGGTTCATGCCCAGCACGGTTCGAAACCGCAGCGCCCTAAGGATCCTGAGAGGGTCCTCGGCTAACCTTTTCTGCGCGTCGCCCACAGCTCGTATGACGCGGCGGCCAAGGTCATCGGCGCCTCCAAATGGGTCGATGACCGTGAAGTCATCGAACTCGGCAGCCATGGCGTTGATAGTGAAGTCGCGGCGCCTAAGGTCCTCTTCTACCGGGACGCCGAAAGTCACTGCGTCGGGGTGCCTCCTGTCGATGTACCCGGCCTCCCGGCGTAGCGAAACCACGTCGATGCCGGACACCTGGACCCTCCCGAACTCTATGCCCACCGTGGCGGCGCAAGGGAATATGCGCAGGACGTCGTCAGGAGCGAGATCGGTCGCGATGTCCCAATCTGAAGGCGTCTTGCCAAGCATGAGGTCGCGGACCGGTCCGCCAACCAGAAACGCCCTTCCGGCAGCTCCACGGATGGCGGAGGCCACATCCAACACGCTTCTTGGGATCGCAGCGCAGTCAATCTTTCGTGGCATGACAAGATTATAGCATGATCCCTTCGGGAGGACATGGCGCGTCTAGCGGGATGACTTGCTTCGCTTTGCCTCTCTAAGGAGATCGTCGGCCACCGACAGGACGATCCTGGCCTGGTCGCCGTCAAAGGGGTACGAGGCGACCCCGAAGGAGGCGCCTGGCATGCTTACCATTTGCCCGCCGGGACCCTCCACCGTCTCCTCGGCCCACGAGGCCACGATGGCTTTTGCCCTGCGCGTGGCGACGTCCTTGGAGGCACCTGGCAGAAGAGCCACGAACTCGTCGCCTCCATACCTGGCCACGAGGTCGCAGAGTCGGAAGCCGGAGAGGAGATGATCGGCGAAATTCGACAAGGCTGCGTCGCCAACCAGATGCCCGTGGCGGTCGTTGATCGCCTTGAGGTCGTCGACGTCGAAGATCACAACGGAGAGGAGGTTCCCCGGCCCGCTGTACAGTGCGCGCTTGATGCCGGCCTCCAGACTGCTGAAAAACACGCGGCGGTTATAAAGCCCTGTTAGGGCATCGGTGTCGGCCGACTTCTTGACCTGCTCATGGAGTTGGGCTACCTCTAGCGCAGAGGCAAGATGCCCTGCTACCGACATCAGCATCCGCATGTCGTTCGGTCTGAACGCACCCTTCTTGGCCCGTTGGACAACCAGGACTCCCAACCTGCGCCCGCGGACTTCGAGGGGGATGTAGATCTCTGACCCCACTCCTTCGGCTCCGGGGAAGTACCGCTCATCTTTTGAGATGTCGGGGACATTCTGGGGGATGCCGTTTGTCATGACCCACCAGGAGATGCCTTGGCCCTCCGGTATCTTGAGCCCCAGCGTGGACGCGGCCATCCCGATGCTGGCCCGGACCTCCAGATACTCGCCTGTCGCGTCGGGCATAAGGATCTCGCAGTCGGCGTAGCCCATCTCCTCGGATACAATGCGACAGACGTGATTAAGCAGCTCCGTGAGATCCAGGAGTTTCTTCATCTCCTGGGCTATGCGGAACAAAACCTCCAGTTCCTTGGATGTGATCGCCTTCTCCAAGTCGCCTGACTGCTCAACCAGGGTCCTGGGTTCTTCATACCCAAAGGCCCGTCGCGTTTCGGCCGCGTTATCGCCGGCCAGTGCCGCCAGCCATCCCTCGTCGCCTTTCTCTGCTTTGGCCAGCGCCGCGGCGAGGGCTTTCACCACTTCCGGGTGGAATTGGCCACCCGAGCAGCGCTCCAGTTCCTCCACCGCCTCGCCTAGCGTCATCCCGGGACGGTAAGGTCGGTCAGAAATCATGGTGTCAAGAGCATCAGCCACCGAAAGGATGGCTGCGCCAATTGGGATTTCCCCGCCGTTCAACCTGTCCGGATACCCTGCCCCGTTGTGCCACTCGTGGTGGTGCAGTACAAGGGGCGCGAGGTCGGCAAGCATCCCGGCCTTTTCCAGTATGCTGGCGCCAAGCAGCGAGTGGTTGGTCATGACCGACCTTTCGGCGGGTCCCAGCGGGCCGGCCTTCTGCAGGATTGAGTCGGGTATTCCGATCTTGCCTATGTCGTGCACCAGACCCGCCAGCTCGATTACCTCAACCTCATCCGCGGCCAAGCGCATCTCCTCGGCCACCCTTTTGGCGATCATCGAGACGTGCTCAGAGTGGTGCATCGTGTAGCTGTCGCGGATGTCGACGGTGGCTGCCAATGCGCGCACTGCCGCCGAGTACATCTCTCTCGTGGTCGTGAGAAGGATCGCGTTCTTGACGGCCGCGGCCAAGTGACCTGAGACCGGCTCCAGAAAGGCCATATCGGCGTGGGAGTAGCTTCGCGGGAGCTTGCTGGCCAAAACCCAGATCCCGATCATCTGCCCCGGCAGCTTCAAGGGCAGCGCAGCCAGGCTAGCCAGACCTTCCTTTCGGATCTCGGCCAGAAACGACTTGGGTAGGAGAGGTCGGGAACGCTCGTCGGCGTCGGAGTCCAGGAACTTCCCGATATCGGAGACTATGTCCACCAGGATCTCGGCTCCCGGCGAGGGCGCCGGCAGTGGAACGCTTGCTCCGGCGCCACCGAGGAACGGATCCGGTATGGAACCCAACACGGATGTGCGCCCGTTCTCCTTCACCATCAGGATGGCCATGCCGTCCACCGGGACCCGCTCCCTCACTACCTCAAAAAGGCCGGGGAGCATCTCCTTGACCTTCAGGTCGGAGTTCACCTCACGGGCGGCGTCAGACACCGCCTCCAGGATCTTTTCGGCGCGCCGGAGGTCTGTGGTGTCGTAAAAGTTGTAGAACGTCCCGGACCGGGTTCCGTCAGGCTCGTCCACCGGAGCCGCGTAGATTGCAAGGTTGCGGTCGGTCTTGCCGCAGTACACGACCTCGCAGGCGCGGTCCTCCAACCGGATAGTCGATGAAAAATCAAACACAGCGTTTACGATTTCAAGCCACTCGTAGAGAGGTTTGGAGTCCTTCAGGCGGGGGGCAAGATTGCTCTTGAGCCGGGAGGCAAACGAACTGCCCTTGAGCGGACTGCCGTCTCCGATCAGGAGGTCGGCCTTGGCGTTGGAGGCGGTGACCACATCAGCGTTGTCCACCACTACAACGGCACTTTCGAAGGCGTTGAGGATCGACGTAAGGTGCGTTTCCACGGTAACTCCTCCCGACATGCTGCTCGCTGGGCCAATAGGTACCAATACAGTTGTCGGACGGCGGCCTGATTCGTTTACGGCAATCCCTGCTTGTTACGAACTGCTAGACAGCAGCTCGCGGCGGGACTGTGGAAGCCTTCCGAAAACCCAGATACATGGCTGCCCCGAGGAGGACGCCTGATAGCGAAGCCCATTGGCCGTAACTCAGGCCGGCGAGGTAGCTGTCGTTATCTCTGAGGAACTCCAAGAGGAAGCGGGTGGCGGAATACCCGGTCACGTAAGTCGCGAACAGCCCGCCCGTGAACGCGATCCGCCCGGAAACCCATAGCAGGACCGCAAAAAGCGCGAGGTCCACGCTGCTTTCGTAGAGCTGGTACGGATGCCTAAGCCCTGGGGCGAACCGAGTCATTACCCCCCACGCTCCCGACGTCTCTATTCCGTAGCAGCAACCTGAGAAGAAGCAGCCGATGCGTCCGATCCCCTGGCCAAGAGCAAGCCCCGGGGCGACTATGTCGGTGAGGGCGCCGAAGGGTATCTTCCGGATGCGCGAATATGCCAAAACGGTGAGGGCGCCGCCGATGAGGACCCCGTGGATGGACAGCCCACCTTCACGAGTGTCGAGCACAGCGCGCCAGTCCTGGTAGTACCAGGTATTCAGGGCTACGTGCATCAGCCTGCCCCCGACGACTCCACCGATGAGAAGCAGGATGAAGAGCCAAAACAGGGAGTCGGAACTGTAGCCCCTGCTTTCGGCCCTCCTTGAGGAGACGTAGACCCCGGCGGCAAACCCGAGTCCAAGCATGAGGCCATATGTATACAAGGTCACGGGACCTATGCTGAACAGGATCGGATGCATCTGTTATCACCTGCCCAATAATAACATGGCAGTATAAGGGCATACCAGTGAATGCATGCTAATGGAACAAAAGGAGGTATTTGCCACTTGTCCTTAGGCCGCAGCATAGGCCTGGTTTTCTTGGGGATAGTCCTCGGAATCGGGCTGACCGTGGGCACATACTACGGCGTAAGAGAATACGCCCCCGACCTGGCATCTCGATACCTGGCCAGGGTGCTGGGGACCGGAGCGGAGACGGGCGCAACCGGCAGCGCCGGCCTTGGCATCGACTCCGCCATGGTGAAAGGCATCGTGCAGGAGATCCTGGCTTCCGAGCAGGGCAAAGCCATCGTCTCGGATCTGGTCCAAAACCAATCAAAAGAGACATTCGAGGCCTTCTTCAGAGAGGCCATGAAGTCGCCCGAGTTCAGAAAAGCACTCTCGGACTCGCTGGGGACATTCCTCGAAAGCCCCGAGGGCAAGGCGCTGCTTAAGCGCATCGTCAGCGAGGCCATCACCCCCTGACCTATCTACGCGCTAACTTCGGTCGTCGTGGGCATGGACGCCAGGATCTCCTTGGCGTCCAACCTGTCCTCCACCAAGACGTCTGAGACAAGGCTGCCGTCTCTGACCGAAACCACCCTCTCGGCATGGCGGGCGATGTCGGGGTCGTGAGTGACCAGGATCATGGTGATGCCCTGTAGGTGGAGGTCCTGGAATATGGCCATGACTTCCTCGCCCGAGCGGGAGTCAAGGTTTCCGGTGGGTTCGTCGGCCAGGATGATCTTGGGGTCGCCGGCGATCGCCCTAGCGATGGCCACCCTCTGCTGCTCGCCTCCCGACATCTCGTTGGGACGGTGCTGCATGCGCTGCCCAAGCCCGACCGACTCCAGGGCTGCGGTTGCCCGGCTCCTCCGGTCTTTTGTGGGCATCCCCCGGTAGATTAGAGGCAGTTCCACGTTGGCCATGGCATCGGTGCGGGCCAAGAGGTTGAAGGTCTGGAATATGAAGCCTATGTTGCGGTTCCGTATGTCGGCGAGCTCATTGTCGGATTTCTTGCTGACGTCCGAGCCTTCCAGGAAGTAGGATCCGCCGGTGGGGCGGTCCAGACAGCCCAAAATGTTCATCAATGTGGACTTTCCTGACCCCGACGGGCCCATGATGGTCATGAACTGCCCGGAAGGTACCTCAAGGTCGACGCCCTTTAGCGCCGCGACCTTGA
>JBBDIP010000059.1:0-64429 GCA_040880305.1 Bacillota bacterium | reverse complement strand
CCTGGGAATCAGGCGATTTGACTTCCATTGCAGCGCTTTTGAAGCGCTTTCCTAGGCCCCTCCTCCGAACTGCGCTCCAGGGTTCTCTGGTTCCGAGCACGGTAGCAGGCCAGAAGATGGTGTGAAACGGCAGGTTGTCCTTGGCCATGAACTGGACGTAGCGGACGTCTGCGGCGGCAGCGGCCTCGGCGGCAGATGACGTGCCGGCTGAGTTGTCGGTCATCTGCCCTCCCCACCACAACCGCCAGTCCCTCTCGGCCGGCTTCAGGTCCGCCCACTCCCTGGTCGCGCCCACATACTCGATAGGCGCGTCGAACCAGACGTAGAACACCTTATCTTCAAAGCCTTCCTTCGGGACGGGGACGCCCCAGTCGAGATCCCTTGTGATGCAGCGGGGTTTCAGGCCCTCACTCAGCCATTTCATCGCGATGGACAACGTCAGCTTCGGCCAATCCCTCTCGTGGGATTTCACGCAATCCTCTATCTCCGGCGCCAGCGGATCCAGCAGCGTGGTGCAGCTCTCACACTGGTCGCCGCGCGCGGCCCTGTAGCCGCAGCGAGGGCACGTACCGACGATAAAGCGGTCCGGCAGGAACCTCCCGTCATCAGGCGAGTAGACTCGCGTAGACTTCCGCAGGCTCAGCGTGCATCTTATCGCAGTATGCCTCTACGTCCAGGCCCTCCTCAAGGGCCGATATCTCGGCGGGAGTGCCGTGCTCATCGGGGCGGTGTCAACTCTGCGGTCGCGGGACTGTTGACCACCCGGTCAACAGCGTGCTATATTTTGACCCGCAAGGCATTGACCACATGGTCAATCGCAATTGGTTTCGTCAAACCGTCAAAGGAGAGTGAAGAATGTGAGCGTCGCCAACGTCACCGCTAGCAAGGGCTACGTCCTCGAGACGGAGGGGCTCACCAAGTACTACGGAAAGTCCAGAGGGATCATCGACGTCAACCTGCATCTTTCCGAGGGGGAGATCTTCGGATTCATCGGGCCCAACGGCGCCGGGAAGACCACGACCATTAGGTGCCTCTTGAACTTCATCTTCCCCACCAAGGGGACGGCCAGGATATTCGGGCTGGACGCCGTCCGCGATACCAAGCGGATCAAGCAAGAGGTCGGCTATCTACCCGGCGAAGTTGCCTATTACGGCGAACTTCGAAGAAGGCCGCGTGCTGCGCACGGAGGAAATCGAGTCGCTGCGAGGCCGGCAACTGATGAAGGTGCAGGTGACGTTCGCGGATCCTGCCTCAAGGCTGCCGGACGACCTCCGGGGCGTGGTCGCCCCCGAGCGCGAGAACGGCACGCTGAAATTCATGTTCAGCGGCGACGTCGATTCTCTGGTCAAGGCCCTGGCTCAGACCCAGGTGAAAGCCCTTCACCTGGAGGAGCCCACTCTTGAGGAGATATTCATGCACTACTACGAGAAGGAGGGGGCAAGATGAACATCTTCCGCTTTGAACTCAAGCGCAACTTCCGGACCTTCCTCTTCTGGACAGTGGCCGTGGCGGCATTTGTCGCCTACATGCTGTCGGTCTATGAGTCGTCGTTCGCAGGCGCCGGCAAGGGCATGGATGAGTTCATCAAAATGTTCCCCGAGGGCATGCGCAAAGCGTTCGGAATGGACAGGTTGGACATGACCACGGTCACCGGGTACTTCGGCACTGAGGTGCACCTCATGATCATCCTGTTCGGAGCTATGTACGGGTCGCTTCTGAGCACCTCCCTCCTATCTAAGGAGGAGAACGACAAGACCGTCGAGTTCCTGCTGGCGAGGCCCATCACGAGGTCCGAGATCGTGACGCAGAAGCTCCTGACCTTCGTGGTCTACGTGGTCCTGTTCACCGGCATCAACTGGGCGGCGGCCTATGCGGCGATGCGGGTCTTCAGCGAGGCGGATTTCGCCTTGAAGCCTTTTTTGCTGCTCGGAGGCATGACGCTCTTGGCCATCATGGCTGTCGCCTCCCTCGGTTTCCTTGGATCGGTGTTCGTGACACGCAACCGCGCGGTGTACTCGGCGTCGCTGGGCTTCGTCCTGGGCCTTTACGCGCTGCAGGTCGTGGCGGACATCTCGGAGAAAGCCCGTTTCCTGCGCTTCATCACGCCTTTCAAGTGGGCCAGCGCGGCGGACATCTTGCCCAAGGGGGAAGTTGACCCCGTTTACCTGGCGGCCGCCGTGGCAACGATCGTCATCTCCATCGCGGGCTCGTACGCGGCGTACGGCCGCAAGGACATCACCGTCTAGATGGAAGGCCCGGACCGTCTGACCAGGCTCCCGGAGGACAAGCGGCAGAAGATACTGGATGCCGCCATACGGGAGTTTGCGGAAAACGGGTTCGAGAAGGCGTCCACCAACAACATAGTGAAAGAAGCAGGCATCGCCAAAGGCCTGCTCTTTCACTATTTCGGCAGCAAGAAAGGCCTCTACCTCTACGCGTTGGATTGCAGCATCGACTACCAGCTGGATTACTTTCTGCGAAACCTCGGCGAGCTGCCGTCCGACCTCCTGGATCGCCTCATGACCTGGGGTACCCTTAAGGTGAAGATGCTCTCCGAAAACCCGCTGATGTACAAGATGGGCGCGGCGACCATGCAGGATGTCCCCGAAGACGTCAAGCCGGATCTGGCCGCCAGGTACACGCAGGTATCCGAGCGGTTGATGGCCATCTTTCTTAAAGGGGTGGATTTCTCGGGCCTGCGTAAGGGCGTCGACCCCCAGAAGGCCATGCGGTTCATCCTGTTGACGCTTAACGCCGTCAGCGAGAAGTTCCTTGAGACTTCGCGGACGCGCCCTGACAAGGGACTGGCGGACCTCCCCGCCGCGCTAAAGGAGATGGACGAATACAAGGAAATGCTGCGTTACGGTCTCTACAGGCAGGACTCCCCAGCGGCTCGCCAGAGTGGTAAGATAGTCAGATAGAAGGGATTAGCAGGTCATCCAAAAAGTGTCTGGATCTTATCACGTCCGTGCGCCCGCTGCAACCCGTTGGCTGCAACCCGCTTGCGGGCAGGATCAACCAGAGGGGGTACCTGGATGAGCGTTTCGGTGCCGGACAAAGAACATGAGGAACAACGGTTGGCACTTGTCCTGGACGAGATAGCCGGGCAGCATCGCGAGCGGACATCTGATACGGCCAAATACAGGGCGCAACTCACCGGGACACAGGACTTCCTCCGCGACGAATCGCCCCGCGCCGTCGCCGACTTCGAGGGAGTTATCGAGGTCGCCAGCGGCATGCAGAAACTCAAGACCGCGGCCAAACTCCACCGCTTTTCGCTAGACAGAGCGAGGCAGTTGGAGAGGCTAGCCAAGTCCCCCTACTTCGCGCGAATCGACTTCCGTAGCTCCGGCGCGGGCGTTCAGCAGATTTACATCGGCATCTCCTCCCTCATGGCGCAAGAGACCGGCAAACACCTTGTCTTTGACTGGAGGGCGCCTGTCTCCAGCATGTACTACGACTACGAGTTGGGTCACGCCCAGTACGAAGCGCCTTTGGGCGTGGTCGCGGGCGAGATTCTACTGAAGCGGCACTTCCGCATCAAAGACGGTCGCCTCACGTTTATGTTCGACAACAGCCTCACCATCTACGACGAGATGCTGCAGGATGCCCTCCAGAAGGCCACGGGCGACCGCATGCGGAGCATCGTAAACACTATCCAGCGGGAGCAGAACCGCGTCATCCGTGGAGACAGCAGGGGTGCGCTTGTGGTTCAGGGGTCGGCGGGCAGCGGCAAGACGGTGATCGCCCTGCACCGCGCAGCCTACCTCCTTTACAAGCATAGGGCCACCATGGTCGCCAAGAACATCGTTATGTTCTCGCCCGGGGGCCTTTTCACCGACTACACTTCACCAGTTCTACCTGAACTGGGCGAGGAGCCCGTCCAGCAAATATCGTTCAGCGAGTTTGGTGCGGACCGCCTGAGAAGCGCACTGCCAGGGACGACGCCAGCGGCGATGCCCACAGCAACGCCCGGCGCGATGCCCACAGCCGAACAAAGCTTCAGCCCCCTCCAAATCGAGAGCCTCGGCGATCAACTGGAGTACCTCCTGGATGACCGGGGAAGCAAGAGCTACCTGGTCAGGACGGACGGGATCCGTCTGAAGTCGTCCCAGGAGTTCGCCGCGCTTATAGTGCGCTACGCCGGCCTCCTCACTGACAGCGCTGAAGGCCTGGGCGAGGTATCTTTCCGCGGCAATGTCGTCATGTCCAGGGAGGAAGCGGCGAAGCTCCTCCGCTCAGAGTATGGGTACCTCCCGCTGGAAAGGCGGGTGGACAAGATCAAGCGGCGCGCCAACTGGCTCCTGGACGAGGTGCAGGAGCACAGGGTCGAGGAGCTCCAGAAGGAAATCGCAGAGAGCGCGGAGAGCGCGTACCTGTTCGCGAAAGAGATCAAGCGGATGGGCAGGATCCAAGCGCACCAGGAAATTCAGGCGGCGCGGGACAGAGTCCATTCGTGGAAACCCGTCGCAACCCTTGAGGCCTACATGAAGCTGTTCAAGGACGAAGCCCTGTTCAGCCAGGTCGCGGGCGACAGCCTCGCGCTCCCGAAGGGATTTGGAGAGGTCCGCAAGCAGACGCTGGCGCGCCTCAACTCCGGCACCATTCCTTATGAGGACTTGGCCCCCCTCCTGCTCCTCCAAGGCATGCTGGACGGCTTCCCGGACTCCGGTGGAGTGCGGCACGTCATCGTGGACGAGGTGCAGGACTTCTCCCCCGCCCAGCATGAGGTCCTGCGAAGGTCTTTCCCCGGCGCGGCGTTCACGCTGCTGGGGGACGTGAACCAGTCTATGAACGTCGACTCCGGTCCGGCGACCTCCGAAGAAGTGGTCAGCCAGGTCTCAGCGGTGTACGGCTCTACCGACCGGCCAGTCGTCCGCGTCATCCTTACCGAGAGCTATCGCTCCACGCGCGAGATCACCGAGTTTACCAGGGGACTTCTCGCTGGCGGCGAGCCAATCGAGGCTATCGAACGTCCCGGCGAACTCCCCAAGGTGTTCGTCTCACCCGATCGGGAGGCGCTGGCGCGCTCGGTCGCTGCTGACGTCGCCGGGCTGAAGGATTCAGGGTTGACGTCGATCGCCATCATCTGCAAGACCGCGCGTGAGAGTTGGGCGGCTTTCGACGACCTCAAAGCGGCGCCCGGACTCCGCGGCCAGAAGATCAGCCTGGTCAAACCGGGCGAGGGCCGGTTCAGGCGGGGCATCTTGGTCATCGCCTCGTACCTGGCCAAGGGCCTGGAGTTCGAGGCGGTGGTCATATACGACGCCAGCAAGGACCGGTACTCAGCGGAAGCGGACCGCCGAGTCCTCTATACAGCCTGCACCAGGGCGCTTCACAAGCTGCACCTCCACTACGAGGGGGTTCCTTCGCCGTTCGTCGCCAACGCGGATCCCGCGCTCTACCAATCGATCGGGTAGTCTTTGAAAGGGGTGAATTCACGTGAGCTTCACCGAGATCCTTTTGAAGTTTTGGCCCTTATTGGTTCTGCAGTTGGCGATGATGACCGCCGGGCTCCTTGACATAAGGAAGCGCAAGACCGTCAAACACCTGCCCAGGGCAGCCTGGATCGTCATCATCATACTGGGCGAGTGCCTGGGGCCCATCCTCTACTTCGCGGTCGGCCGCGGCGAGGAGTAAGGGTAGTCACGAAGGCAGCGATTGAGGGTGAACGTCGTGGAAGCTATCAATATTGAGGGTCTTACGAAGTCGTTCGGCTCGGTGCACGCATTGAACGGGCTGTCCATGCAGGTCGAGACCGGGACGGTCTGCGGTTTCATCGGCCCGAACGGAGCCGGCAAGACGACCACGCTGAGGATCCTCCTTGGCCTGCTCCCAAGGGACGGCGGCAAGGTGCGCCTGCTCGGGCAGGACGTGGTCTTCGGGCGCGATTTGCCCCAGCGAGGCAAGATGTCCTACCTGCCGCAAGATCCGGTTTTTCCTGAGCGGCACACCGGCCAGGAAGTGATGGACCTGGTAGCCGGGCTTTACGAGATGGACCCCCGCACCGCGCGGGAGCGTTCCGCGGCCCTGCTCAAGGAGTTCCACCTTGAAGACGCCAGGAGACACAGCGTCGGCACCTATTCCCGGGGGATGAAGCAGCGCCTGGGGCTCGCGACCTGCTTCTTGCCTGAGCCGGACCTCCTGGTGCTGGACGAACCCGTCTCGGCTCTTGACCCGGAGGGTCGCGTAGAAGTGTTCGGCCTGCTCCGCCAACTCAAAGGAAAGGCCACCGTGCTGTTCTCGAGTCACATCCTCGAGGACGTCGAGCGCGTGTCCGACAAACTTGTCATGGTGAAGGCCGGCCGGAACCTTCTCGACGGCCCGGTGGAAGACATCCTCTCGCGCTACGCGTCTGACCGGCTCCGAATGGAAGTGCGACCCGAAGACGTGGGCAATGCAGAAGGGCTGCTCAGAGCTATGCCGTGGGTCTCGGCGGTGTCGCAGGACGGAGCGGTGACCGGGGTGCTCTACGCGGACGTCCGCCACGGCCAGATGGAGACGGCGCTGGATGGAACGCTTGCCGGACTGGTCCAACAGGGCGTCCGAGTGAGGGAGTTCGGGCAGTCCCGGACCGACCTTGAAACCGTGTTCCTCCGGCTTAGCGCAGACTGAACTGAGGTGTTGCCTGTGTCAGCGTTGGTAGGAAAGGAAATCCGGCAGGCCTGGCGGACATTCCGCCTCCCCGCTCTCTACCTGGCTCTCTTGTTCCTGGCGATCATGGACCCCCTCTCCACAAGGTATATGGGAGAAATCCTGCAGAAGTTCGGCCAGGGCATCACGATAATCGTCCCTCCTCCTTCCGCGGAGATGGCGGTGGGGTCGTTCATCGGCGACATCGTCGAGATTGGCCTCCTGGTCATCGTGGCCATCACAATGGGAGTGGTGGCGAGCGAAAAGGCGTCGGGGGTCGCGACGTTCATCGTGACCAAGCCCGCGTCCAGGAAGTCTTACGTCCTGGCTAAGTACGGCGTCCTATCTGTCGGCCTCGCCCTGGGGATCGCAGCATCAGTGCTGCTCACGTCCCTTTACACCTGGACCCTCATCGGACCCATCCAAGCCTCAAGAGTGGCTCTGGCCACTTTGGCGATCGGCATATACGCCGAATTCATCATGTCGGCCACGTTCGCGGCGTCCATGGTAACATCGGGAGCGCTGGCTGCGGGCGGGGTTGGGCTGGCGTTCATGATCGCGGTGGGCATCGCGGGTTCCCTCTTGGGCCGCTCGACTGTGGGGCCGTGGCTCCCCTCAGCCCTGATGGGGAACGCGAACCTGCTGCTTACCGGGTCGGCCGGATCCACTGGGTCGCCAGACTCGAGCACACTGTCCCTGCTCCTGAAGCCGGGGACGACGGCGATCTTCCTGTCCGCGGCGTTGCTCTGGGCGGGCTTCGACAAGTTCAGGCGGCAGGACCTGCAATAGTCCCGGAAACCTCCACGGAAATGTCAATTAGGCAAGTGGTCAGCACAGGCAAACATCTACTAGAGGAGGAGTACTCATGTCCCTGCTTTTCTCTCCATTCTCCTTTGCAGGGCTCGACCTGCGAAACCGCATCGTGATGCCGCCCATGGCCACGGCAATCGAGGGTCCCGGCGGATCCCAGCACGACAATGGCCTGCCCGGCGAGTCGACCGTTGAGTATTACCGGGAAAGGGCCGCCAACGGCGTCGGCATGGTCATCGTCGAGCACACCTACATAACCAAACGCGGCAAGGCCCACAAGGGACAGCTGGGCCTGGACAACGACAAGGCAATCCCGGCTTTCAAGCAACTTGCCCTGACGCTGCGCACCAACGGCGCGGTCGCGGCCATCCAACTGAACCACTCAGGAGCCACGGCAAATCCCGAGGTTACCGGCGGCGAGCCGCTCGGCCCGTCCGACACCCCCAATCCCCGGTCCGAACGCAAACCCAGGGGGATGACCGTAGACGAAATTCATGAAGTGCAGGATCTTTTTGCGGCCGCAGCCCGGAGGGTTCAACTGGCCGGATTCGACGCGGTGGAGATCCACTCCGCCCACGGCTACCTGGGCACCCAGTTCCTCTCCCCTCTCACCAACACCAGGACCGATGAGTATGGCGGCAGCCTTGAGAACCGGGCGCGGTTCATCCTCGAGACGGTGAAGACGGTAAAGGAGAAGGTGGGCCCGGAGTTCCCAGTGTTCGTGAGGCTGGGCAGCACGGACGGAGGCGTTCCCGGAGGATTTGAAGCGAGGGATGCCGCTAAGGTTGCCAAAATGCTGCAAGATGCGGGTGTCGCGCTGATCGACGTCTCCGGAGGATTCGGAGGATCCCGGCCGGCGGGGGCTCCGCCAGGGTACTTCGTGTCCAATGCCTCAGTGATCAAGAAGACCGTCGCGATCCCAGTGCTGGTGACCGGTGGGATCACTGATGGGCAATTCGCAGAGAAAGTCCTGCAAGAGGGCCACGCGGACCTCATCGGTGTGGGGCGCGGGATCCTGCGGGACCCCAAGTGGGTGGCGAAGGCAAGGGAGTCGGTATGATGGGCGGCTGCGCCGCCTAGTCCAAAACCAATTAAAGAAAGACGGTGGCTGGGAAAACCAGCCATCCCCTGGTTTCGGGGGTGGCTTGAAGGTTACATAATGCGCCAAACGACGACGTCTACTTCTTGTCGAATTGATGGAACGCCGGCTTCACATCGGGCGGCAGCGGGCTCTTGTACTTCTTCCCGCCGGTGCGCTTCTCGAACTCAACCCTGGCCTGCTTGCGGGCGTCCTCGTCGGTCATGAGCCTGAACCCGGCCTGGGCCAGGGTCTTCGCGGCGGCGATCATCCCTGCGTGGCCGATATGCATCCCGGTCTGGGCGGTGTACTGCCACGAGTGTCCGGGCGTCCCTATGGCCGTGCAGGCCGTCGAGAACTGGGATGTCGGGCAGCACCACGAGACGTCGCCGACGTCCGTTGAACCGCGCATGTCCGGAGCGATAGGCGGGCGTCCAAGCACCGCGTCGTTCAGGACCTTCCCTTCCAATTTGGCCTTTATCTCGTCGGGAAGAGTCTCGTCCCGCTTGTAGGCTTCTGACTGGCCGGGCGGGAACGTCTTGCTGAGTTCCTTGGCGAACTTGACGTCCTCCGCGGTGAAGACGGGCGGGCCGGCGATTTCCATGGCCTCGACCAGGACGTCCTCCAGCACGCGGTTGGGCAGCACCTCGTAGATGCCCTCCAGCAGTTCCACATCGTAAGTGGTGTCGGTCATGATGGACGCGACTACGTTGGGTTGCAGCCCGCCGTTGGTGGTGACGTAGTGGATGCGGGCCTTCTCAATGACGTGCTCGCGCAGGTAGTTGGCGCCGATGTTCATGAGCTCGACTGCGTCCAGAGCGCTCCGCCCCAGGTGAGGGGCGCCCCCCGCGAGGGACGATACGCCGTGGAACGTGACATTCATCGAGTTCACGGCCAGGGAGCTCCCGCCGCGCACGCTGTTCATCGGGCCGGGGTGCCACGTGAGGCAGACGTCCAGGTCGTTGAACAGGCCATCCTTCGCCATGAAGGCTTTGCCGCTGAAGTTCTCCTCAGCCGGACATCCGAAGTACTTGACAGTCCCGCTAAGGCCCCGCTTAACCATCTCTTCCCTGAGGGCGATGGCCCCTGCCGCCGCCGCGACACCGAGGAGGTTGTGCCCGCACCCGTGCCCGCAGGCGCCGGACTCCAGCTCCTCCTTGGTGGGCTGGACCTTCTGCGAGACGCCCGGGAGCGCGTCGTACTCTCCCAGAAACCCAATGGAGGGCTTGCCCTTTCCCCAGGTGGCCACGAATGCGGTCGGCATCCCGCCCACACCCGTTTTGATGGTGAACCCGTTCTTACGCAGCAATTCCTCTAACGCCTCGGCTGACTTGTCTTCATGCAGCCCAATTTCTGCAAACCGCCAGATGGCGTCGCTGATATCTGCGAGCGCCTTGGACTGCCCGTCAATCCACTCAAAACCCGCGAGTACTTTCTCCACCGGTAATTTACCTCCGTTTGGACAGGCATTGGAGCGTTTCATCTAACGATGGATTCGACATCCCGGCTCCACTTCCTTGACGTAGATCTTCGCCTACGGAAGGTATTCGCGCGGGGAATGCTGAATCTGTTCTAACGAATTCCACGGCCCATCTACATATACAAGGAGGAACCCGCATGGCAGAGAAGAGGAGACTTGTCGCCGAAGACCTGTACAAACTAGTTTTCGTATCGGATCCGCAGATTTCGCCCGACGGCAAGAACGTAGCGTTTGTCAAGTCCCACATTGACGAGGAGACCAAGGAATATCGTTCCAGCATATGGATGGCCCCAACCGCGGGCGGCGAGCCCAGGCAGTATACCTCCGGCCCGACGACCGACAACTCCCCGCGCTGGTCCCCTGACGGAAGCAAGATCGCGTTTCTGTCGGACAGAGGCGTGGGCAAGCAGGTCTACGTCGTCTCCACCAAAGGTGGCGAGGCGAGCCAGGTAACCAAGTTTCGCTGGGGCGCCGGCACTCCCGTCTGGTCGCCAGACGGCAGCAAGATCGCCTTCAACGCCTCCATCGACCCCGAGGTCAAGCCCGAGGACTGGGAGAAGCCCCTGGACGCCAAGGCCAAGGAGGCCGAGGAGAAAAAGCGCCGCGAGGAACCCAAGGTCCTCAAGAACCTGCGCGTGAAGGCCGACATGGCTATGGGCCTTGTGGGCAACCGGCAGATGCACATCTTTGTCACGGACGCCGAGGGTAAGGACTCTGCCAAGATGGTCACCACAGGCGAGTTCAGCCACATGGGCGCCGCGTGGTCTCCCGACGGCAAGTACCTGGCCTTCGCCAGCAACAGAAGTCCCGACCACGAGTACCAGGGCTGGTTCTCTGACATCTACGTGATGCCGGCCGAGGGCGGCGAGATGCGCAAGCTGACCGCCAGCAACGGCCCCGCTCACGGTCCCGTCTGGACCCCGGACGGCAAGTCAATCATCTTTGCGGGCCACCACGAGGAGTGGGAGGCGGCCCCCTCGGCGACGCTGCGCAGACTGTGGAAGATCAGCGTTGAGGGCGGCGAGCCCGTCTGCCTGACCGCCGGATTCGACCGGGGCATCGGCGACCACTGCGCCGGCGACTCCAAACTGGGCGCCGGTGAGAACGGCCCCAGGGTCACCCCCGATGGGAAAACGCTGTACTTCCTGGCCAGCGACATGGGCAAGACCTCGCTGTACACCGTCCCGGCGGATGGCGGTGAGGTCACGGTGGTCATGGACGGCGATAGGGAGATCTACGGCTTCACCATGGACGATTCGTGCCAGAAGGTCGCGTTCGTCGTCACCGAGCCCACTCTCCCGGGCGAGATCGGGTCCTACGACCTGTCCACCAAGACCGAGAAGGTCCTCACGCAGGCCAACAAGGCCCTACTCGACGAGGTTTACATCATCGCCCCTGAGACGGTGCCTTTCAAGGCGCTGGAGGGCTGGCAGGAGTATGGCTGGATAATGAAGCCCGTGGGCTGGAAGGAAGGCGTGAAATACCCGGCGTTCCTGGAGATTCACGGCGGGCCTCACTCCATGTTCGGCTACAGCTTCTTCTTCGAGTTCCAGCTGCTGGCCAACAAGGGGTACGGCGTGGTCTACACCAACCCCAGGGGCGGATCCGGCTTCGGCCAGCAGTTTGAGGCCGCGGTCAACGGAGACTACGGCGGCAAGGACTACAAGGACCTCATGATCTGGACCGACGTCGCCGTGAAGCACACCGGCTGGATCGATGAGACCAAACTGGCCGTGGGCGGCGGAAGCTACGGCGGATTCATGACCAACTGGATCGTAGGCCACACCGGCAGGTTCGCGGCCGCCGTCACCATGCGCAGCATCTCCAACTTTGTGTCGTTCCACGGCGTTTCCGACATCGGATACACCTTCGTAGACCGCGAAGTCCAGGGCGACTTCTTCAACGACCTCGACAAACTGTGGTTCCACTCGCCTTTGAAGTACGTCCGGAACGTCACGACGCCGCTAATGCTCATCCACAGCGAGAATGACATGCGATGCCCCATCGAGCAGGGAGAGCAGTTCTACATCGCCCTCAAGAAGCTCAAGAAGGAAGTCGAGATGGTGAGGTTCCCCGGCTCCAGCCACGAGCTGTCACGGAGCGGAAAGCCCGTGCTCAGGGTCTCCAGGCTAAACCACATCATCCGGTGGTGCGACGAGCACATAAAGAAGAACGCCGCGGATTACGAGCCGGCGCTGTAGAGGCAAGAGGAGCAAAGGCTGTAGAGGAGGAGCATGGATGCTGAGAACCAATGAAGACAAGTTGGTCATGCTTTCGGTGGCGGGCGAGATTTCGGCGCCTGCCTCCAACCCGCGCATTTGCTATGACGGGGTCGTCCGCGTCACCCCAGGCACAGGCGGGATCACCTACAACGTGAAGATCGGCGACCCCGCGTTCGGCTGGGCCGGCGACCACGTCGAACCCGGCGTGAGCAGCAAGAATAAGGACGAGAAGGCCAACTCGGGCTACAACACCCTCTCCTGCATCGGCAACACCGCCGTCGTGTGGTCGGGCGACGCCAAGGGCGCCAAAGGCGTCGTCACCGGCAAGCACGGCGGCATCGAGCACGTCCTGATCTACTTCCCCAAGGACGACCTGGAGAAAATGAAGGTCGGCGACCAGATCCAGGTCAGGAGCTACGGGCAGGGGCTGGAGCTGCCGGACCACTCCGACGTCAAGGTCATTAACACCGATCCCGGCCTCCTGCACAAGATGGGGATCGTGGAGAAGGACGGGGTGCTGGAGGTGCCGGTCGCGCACATCGTCCCGGCCGAGTTTATGGGCAGCGGCCTGGGCGCCTCATCTGCCGAGAAGGGCGACTACGACATCACCTCCATGGAGACTGAAAGGGTCCACGAACTGGGACTGGACAAGATCCGCTTCGGCGACATCGTCGCTATCGCGGATTCGTCCTCCTTCTACGGGAGAAGCTACCGGCGCGGCGCCGTCATCATCGGCATCGTGGTCCACTCCAACTCGTTCGTGTCCGGCCACGGTCCCGGCGTCACCAGTCTCGTGACGGCGCTCAACAACAAGATAACGCCGGTTAAGGTCGACAAGGCCAATATAGCTGAGTACCTGAACCTGGTCTAGGTTGGACTGTACGGTCAGAGGATCTGAAGGTGAGGTAAAACCATATGGCTCCAGATAACCCGATGTACGAGCCGGAAAAGTGGTTCAACAGGAGGACCGCGGAGAAATGCGTGGAGGCCCTGCGCAAGAACGGCTTCACCGCCCACTACGTCGAGACCAGGGACGAAGCCAAGCGGATCGCGCTGGAAGCGATCCCCGCGGGAGCCTCGGTAGGGATAGGCGGCTCGGTGACGGTCCGTGAACTGGGGATCCACGAGTCCTTGAAGGAGCGGGGCAACACGGTCTACGACCACTGGGACGCGACCCTCTCCCCTGCCGAGAAAGTGGCGGCCAGGGATAACCAGGTCAGGGCGGACGTGTTCCTCTCCAGCACCAACGCGGTCACAATGGACGGCGCCCTGGTCAACACCGATGGGACGGGAAACCGCGTCGGCGCCATGATCATGGGGCCCAAAGTCAGCGTGGTCGTTTGCGGCTACAACAAGATAGTGCCTGACGTCCGCGCGGCCATCCGCCGCATCAGGAGATACGCGGCCCCGGTGAACTACAGAAGACTGAACGCCAACGTCCCTTGCGTGGAAGGCGGAGAGTGCGACGCATGCACTTCCAAGTCGTGCCGCATCACCACCATCATCGAGGGCAAGCCGGGCGCCAAGGACCAGTTTGTGGTGATAGTGGTTGGAGAGAAGCTGGGGTATTAGCTGACAGCTTAACGGTCTGCTCTTGCATCGACAGGGATGGCCCTGGGGTCCAGCCGGATCTCTGTCGGAGTAACCGAACAGCGGAAGCCCAGGAGGCGCACGCCACTATCCTGGGCTTCTTTCAATGCGTCGGCGAAAGCGGGGTCCATCTCCCGGTTAGGCTTCACCACTCCGATGTCCTCGCGCTGGGCGATGAACACAGCGTACGCCCGATACCCTTCTTTGACGCCCCGCATGAGTTCGCGCAGGTGGCGGGTCCCCCTGTCCGTTGTGGCATCCGGGAAGAACCCGATACCCTCCCTACACAGGGTGACCGATTTCACTTCAACCAGCCCGGGGGATGCGCCTGGAACGCCGCCCAGGAAAAAGTCCATGCGGCTCCTGACCGCCCTGGAGACAGCCGCGCCTTGGAGGGCCTCCCGCTCAACCTCTTCCTTCCAAGGTGAGAGGTGGTGGTACCAGTACTCAGACCGGACTTCTCCGCCTCCATCCACCTCGCAGATAGCACGGGCACGCAGGGCTTGTCCAAAGATCTGATTTGGGTATCGCGTATCCACAGAAACCCAGATTGGCTTGCCGGAGCGGTCGTGGACTGCTGTGTTGCTGGATGCCGCTGTGCGGGCGGAGGCCAGTACCAGATCGTAAGGGGTCTTTCGCTGAGAGCAATCGGCCGGGACGGTCGCGGGTGCGCCTGCCCGACCTGCCTTCCTCACCATCACCTGGTTCCCAGGGAATAGGAGTTCCTTCAGACGCCCGGAGTCGGCCACATGGGCGAGGAACTCCTGGTCGCCAAGGCGGACCACGGCCACGAAACGGTTGGGCCGGTAGATGATGGTCCCTTGCTGAAGGCCGGTGAGGGCGATAGCCAAGGACTCACCCATGTGGGATGACCGTGACCAACTGGTGCGCCATCTCGATGCCGGCGCTCTGCAAGGCTTCCTTGATCCGCAGGCGGATCTCCCGCTCAATGGCGAAGTGCTCCAAGGGTTTGGTGCGGGCCCAGACCTGGATGACCACGCCTGCGGGCTCCAGGCTGGATATGCCCAGCACAACCGGCCCGTCAGTGATCACAAGGTGTTCGCGCGCAATCTCGTCGCAAGCGGCCTGCATGACGGCAATCGCTTTGCGGGCGTCGACCTCGTGTGCCAAAGTGACGTCGACCAGGGCGCGAGACCCGGACCTGCTCCTGTTGGTTGTCTTGTCGATAAGCCCGTTGGGGATGACGTGGACGTCGCCGCTCCAGTCACGGAGGCGGGTAGTGCGCAGGCCGATCTCCTCCACGGTCCCTGAAACCCCCGCGGCGCTCACGTAGTCGCCCACGTCGTACTGCCGCTCATATATGATGAAAAAGCCTGTGATGATGTCGCGAACCAGGTTTTGCGCCCCAAAGCCTATGGCGACTCCGAAAATGGCCGCTCCACCCAGGAGCGCCCTGGTGTCAATGCCTACAAGGTCAAGGGCGGTAAGCAGGAAGACTGTCCCCATGGTGTACCGAAGGGCGCTGCGCAGGAGGCCAGCCAGCGTCTTGCTGCGGCTGTCGGACACGTGCAAGGTCCGGCCCTTGGAAGCCGTCTGTAGAAGCCGAGCTATGAGGGAATCGCCAAGTCTTACGACGACGGAGGCTAAGACGAGCACTGCCGCTATCTTGGCTGTGGCGGCCCAGTACCCGGTCAGAGCGGCCAATTCCACGGTCATGATGGGTCACCTCACGCATTTCTCGCCCCTTTACTGTATATGACCTGCATAGGCCGGGCAACCCGGAGGGATGTCGGGGCAGAAGGATATCGACGCGTTCTGAGGAAGAATACCGGAAGAAATCCTGACAGGGAGGCATCTTCCTTGGCACAAGATGGCAAGAGCAATTCCGCCTACATAGACGATCACTTCGAAGAATTCGTGTCGGAGCTCCGGGCGGCCGTCCAAAAGCCCAGCATAGCTGCGCAGAACATCGGCATGACCGAGGCGGCGGAGCACTTCAGGGGTCTGTTGGAAAAGTACGGGATCTCGGCGCGGATCATCGCTACCAAGGGCCATCCCGTTGTATACGGCGAGATAAAGGGCGAGTCCGACAAGACCGTCCTCTTCTACGACCACTACGATGTTCAGCCGCCTGACCCCCTGGACGAGTGGGTCTCCGAACCGTTCTCAGGCGAGATACGCGATGGCAAGATCTTCGCCCGCGGCGTGTCCGACAACAAGGGCAACGCTTGCGCCCGCATCCAGGCGGTCGGGACGCTCCGAAAGCTCCGCGGCAGGCTCCCCATGAACGTGAAGTTCCTCATCGAGGGCGAAGAGGAAATCGGCTCCACCCACCTATCTGAGTTCATAAGAGACAACCGCGACCTCCTGAAGGCAGACTACGGCGTCTGGGAGTCGGGCTACATGGGGTCGGACGGGCGTCCCGGGATGTACCTGGGCGTGAAGGGCATCCTCTACGTCGAACTCGACGCCCAGGGAGCCTCCAGGGACATGCACTCGGGCAGCGCGGCCACCGTTCCCAATCCCGCGTGGCGCTTGGTCTGGGCGTTGTCGACCATCAAGGACCAGAACGAGAAGGTGCTGATCCCCGGCTTCTACGACGCCGTCCTCCCTCCCACCGAGTCCGAGATGGCGCTCCTCAAGGCAGCGGAGGAAGGGCGCAGTGCGGCGCAAGGCGCAGGACAGGTCGGGATCCACTCTCCCCTCCTTGACCTTAGCGGTCTTGAACTGAGGAAACACTCTTTGTTCAGCCCCACCGCCAACATCTGCGGTTTTAGGAGCGGTTACATCGGCGAAGGCCAAAAGACGGTCCTTCCCGCCAAAGCGCTGGTCAAGATGGACTTCCGCCTGGTCCCCAATCAGGACCCCGACGACATCTACCAAAAACTTCGTAAGCACCTCGACCAGAACGGCTTCGACGACGTGAAGGTCCGCGTCATCACCATGGACTACCCGGTCAAGACCACATCTGACCACGCGGTGGTCAAGGCGGCGGAGGAAGCGGCTCTGGCCGTTTACGGTAAGCCTGCGTCCATCGCTCCCACCCAGGGCGGGTCTGGCCCCATGCACCCCTTCAAGCAGTACCTGGACCTCCCCATGGTGGCGTTCGGGGTTGGATACTGGGCGTCGGGCAACCATGGCCCCAACGAGAACATCCGTCTTGTGGACTACAGGCAGGGCATCAAGATGGCGGCGGAATTCGTCGAAAGGCTTGCCGAGAAGTAGGATTGGCGCTCTAGCTGCGGGCTTTGACCGTCGCAGGAAGCGCTGGTAAACCCATAAAACTATCCGATGAGTGGGCCTCGCCGCCGGCGGGGCCCGTTGCGCGCAGCCCTCTGCGGGCGGCTCGTTGTCCGAGGGACTGTGTATTGCTTTTGGGAGAAATTTACTGCTATCATTTGGTAGCAACAGTTTTGGGCGAAATCGACATACATCACCTCCCGCCCCGCAATTCCGGCGGCAACTGCTCACCATAATCGACATGATCCGCGCCCAGCCACAAAGGAGTGACCGTTCTGCGAGGATTCTGCGAGCACTGCAACAAGGAGAGAGTCCTGCAAACCGAAGTTTGCATGAAGGACTACCTTATCAAGGGCGAAGTGTACACCGTGCAGGTGGCGGTCGCCATCTGCCCCCACTGCCTGACTGTGGTCCCCTACGAGAAGCTGGACCGCTTCCAGCGTCATGCGGCCTGCAACGCTTACCGCAGGGCCCACGGCCTGCTCACTGGGTCGCAAATCGCCGGCATAAGGACCTTGTACGGGATATCCCAGCGTGCGATGGCACGCATTCTAGGGTGGGGGCGCATCACGATCCACAGGTATGAGCAGGGCGGGATCCAGAACCGCGCCCACGATACGGTGATGAGGCTGGCGGGCCGCGATCCCGCGTTTATGCTCAAGAGGCTCGAACTGGTCCGAGTCGGCCTATCGGCCAGGGGCTATGCGCGATTGCGCCAGTCGATCGAGAACGGCGCTAAGTGGGCTGCGAGGCGGTTTGCTCGCATCGCGTGATATCATGGTTAGCCTAGACAAGAACAGGGGGCTCCCCCCGAAAGGAAACTGATCTGTGAGTCATATCTTCATAGAACGTTTGCGCGAGGATCACCTCGCGGACGCTGCGGCCCTTGTGGTCGAGGGTTACAAGCGGGAGAGGCGCAAAGTCCCAACACTGACCGAACGACCGGAGAACACAGACCAAATCGCTGCGTCACTGCGAAAATGGCTCGCCAGAGCCCCCGGTGTTGTCGCGTTTGAGGGCGACCGGATGTCCGGCTTTCTTCTCGGTTTGCCTGTCCCCAACTTAAGGGGCAGGCACAGGGGGACCTATGTGGCTGAATGGTCCCACGCCGCTTCGGGTGAGAGCAGAGGGCTCGTGTACCGCTATCTCTACGAGACCCTGTCCAAGACTTGGGTGGAGAACGGCTGCCTCACTCATGCCATCACTCTTTTTGCCCACGACAAGGAAGCACTGGACGCCTGGTTCTGGAGCAGCTTCGGCATGCTAGTCGTGGACGCGATCAGAGACCTGAGCCCGGTGAATGCCCCCATCCCTCAAGGGATCGAGATCCGCAGGGCCACGATAGACGACCTCGATCAGGTGGTGCGCCTGAGGGAAGCCCACCAGAGATACATGGCCCAGGCTCCCATTTTCATGCCTCTCTTGGAGTTCGATTCCCGCGAGGAAAGGGCCCGATTCTTGGAAGATCCTTCGAACGCCCTGTTCCTTGCCATGCGTGGAGGGGAAGCGGTCTCCTACATCCAGTATCAGCCCGAAGGGGATGGGACGGCCAAAGCCGTCCACGATCCAGGGACAGTCGCCATCACCGGGGCCTACACCGAGGAGGATCTCCGTAGCGGTGGGATCGCGTCGGCTCTGCTGGGCCGCCTGGTGGATCAGGTAAGGTCCGCTGGCTTTCACAGGGTGTCAGTAGACTTCGAGTCCTTCAACATTCACGGCAGCCGGTTCTGGCTGAGGCATTTCACGCCGGTATGCTATTCGGTCATCCGCGGCGTCGACGACAGGGTGCTGTGGGCGGGAAAAGACAGAGAACGTGAATCGGCCTGGTGACTGCACGCGGGCTGTGGGGGAACGAGGAGTAGGAAGATCACGCGAACGGATTGACGACCAGTACGCCCGAGTACAGCTGCCCGGCGCTCAGATCCTCTGAGAGAAGGCGCCTGCAGACCAACTGCACTGCGCTGCGCACGATCATAGCATCCCAGAAAGATAAGCCGTGGTTCTGCTGGATCTCAATGGCCTGGAGAATGTCCTCCGCTATCGGCGAGTGGACAGTCCACGCTGCCAGATCCCGGATGATCATCTGCGCCTCAAACCGTCCTATCGGCTTCGGCACCTTTCTGGTGACCGCGTTGTAGAACTCCTGAAGCACCTGCACACTCAGGCACCCACAACCGGACTCCCACAGCTCCAGCATGGTCTGCCTGGCCTGTTGGTGCTTCACTCCAGCGCAAGAGTCATGCGCATACACAAGAATGTTCGTGTCGACAAAGACGCGCTCACTTTCGGTCATGGAGGTCCTCCCTTGCGTAGGCGATGCGACCTTCAGTACCGAGATCCCGGACTTGAGCAAGCATATCTGAGTGGTGTGTGCGGGCCTGCATATACTGGTCTTCTCGTACCACGAGCTCGATAAGGGCCTCAGTCAGCATCCTTGAGACTGACTTATCCTTCTGAACGGCCAAGTGCTTGATCCTCCTGAGGACATCCTTGGGTACGGCAAGGGTTATGTTCTGGGTTTCCACAGCCTTCACCTCACGGAATTAAGTGTACCACGTGTTCACGTGAGATGATACACTGTGAAGTGAGTTCGGGCGAAGGAGCGGATTTGCTGTGAAGGTACTGGCGTTTGCGGGCAGTCCAAGACGGAGCGGCAACACCAGGCTCCTGCTGGATGCATTCGTGGACGAAGCCACTAGGGTAGGCCATGAGGTAGAAGTGGTGAACCTGGCCAACAGGGCGAAGTGGCTGATAGCCCCCTGCCTGGGCTGCGACAAGTGCGTCAGCGGCGAGTGTGTCCAGAAGGACTCCATGCAGGAACTCTATCCGAAATTGCGGGACGCGGACGCAGTCGTGCTTGCCGCGCCCATCTACTTCTACGGTCTCCCGGCCCACGTCAAGGCCATGATCGACCGGTGCCAGATCTTTTTCAACCTCTCATACAGGCAAAAGCAACCGGCGAGGACCAAACCGGGCAAAGGTTTCTTCATCTCGTGTGGGGCGACGAAGGGTCACAGGCTCTTCGAAGGAGCCGTCCTTACCGTCAAGTACTGGTTCGACGCGCTGGGGATCGAGTACGCCGGAGACGCCCTGTTCCGAGGGGTCGACGAGGAAGGGGCGATCCTCCAGCATCCTGAGGCGTTCGAGCAGGTCAGAAAGTTCATCGCGACGATTTCCGGCTGAGTCGGAAACCACGCAGGAGGAGTAGCGCCGCATATCGAAAGGTGTTGCGAAGTGGTCTTCCACAACGGATAAGCGCCACACATCAGGAGGGAGCACGTACTAATGCTAGACAGCAGGATCCCTTTGGCGCCTCTCTGCGAGGTGCCTGATGACGATTTGATCATCGAAGATTGCAGCGCCGTAATAGTCGGCAAGAAGGCTTCCGCCACCGGCGAGGTTCTCCTCGGCCACAACGAGGACGACAGCGGCAGCAACGTGATGGTGCAGTACAGCGTCCCCAGAGCGACCCACAAACCCGACGGACTCGTGACCTTCGAGCCTGAGTGCGCAAAGATCCCCCAAGTCAGCGAAACTTGGGGCTATTATTGGTCCGAAACCAGGGCCAGTTGGAAGGCGTCCTTCAGCGATGTCTTCTTGAACGAGTGGGGCGTCGCCATAGCCAGCGATAGCTGCTCCAATTCACGGGAGGACCAGCCCGAACTCACAAATGGGGGGATCGGGTACGGACTCGGACATCTGATCTCCCAGCGCGCCAGGACCTCCAGGGAAGGCGTCGAGGTCGCCGCTGACCTGGTCGCTAAGTATGGGTACACCGGGTCAGGACGGGCTTACGAGATAGTCGACAAGAACGAGGGCTGGATGTTCCAGGTGGTGAAAGGCAAGCACTACGTGGCCAAGAGGGTCGCCGATGACGAAGTCCTCTTCATCCCCAACTGGTACACCATACACGGCGTGGACTTCGCCGACACCACCAACTGCCTGGCCTCGCCCGACATCATCACCTACGCCGAGAAGCGGGGCTGGTACACGCCCGCTAAAGAGGGAAACTACAGCGATTTCGACTTCGCGGTAGCCTACCAGAACCCAACCCAGAACATGGCGGGCAACATGGTCCGCCACAAGAACGCCCTTCGTCTCATCCTGGGCAAGGAACCCCAAGACTTGAGACCTTTCTCCGCCAAACCCGCCAGGAAGATGGGCGTGGAGGACGTCAAGAGGATACTCCGGACTCACTATGAAGGAACCGACGACGACCTGAGCCAGGCTTACGCAGTGAACCCACATCGCGCCGGCAACCGGACCATCTGCACCGGCACCACGCTGGAGAGCTTCGTGCTCCAGTTCCGCGAGCAGGTGGAGTTCTCTTGCATGTGGCGAGCGACTCTTAACCCCTGCACCAGCCCGTTCGTCCCCTGGTACTTGGGGATCTCCAAGATTCCGGCCGGGTACGGATGGATCCTCCCACAGGTGGGGTTCAACAACCACTTCGCGGTGCCCGCGGGCGATCTGTCGTATCGGCCGGGACACGCGTGGTGGGCGTTCCAGGACGTGCAGGACCTTGCCGATGCATCTTACGCCGCCGTCGTCAGGCAGATAGCCTCCAAGCGTGACGAACTGGAGCAGAAGTGGGCCAAGGACCAAGCCGCAGTCGAAGCCGCTGCTTACGAGGCCTTCAAGCAAGACCCGGCCAAGGGCGTAGCGCTCCTCACCCAGTACACAAACGACCAGGCCGTCCTGGCCTGGAAGACCTGGAGAGCGCTGTTCACCAATTTGATGAAGTAGCCAAGCTGCATGCAGCCCAAGCCCTCTGGGCTGGTCAACTACTGGGCGCTTTGCCGGTGCGGTCTCCTAAACAAGCCTGACTCCGACACCAACATCCCGGTCAGGATGCAAATGGCGCCAACTATCTCACGAGCGGCCAGCACCTCGCCGGCCACCAACCAAGCGAAAATCGCGCCAAAGACGGGCTCGGCCGAAAAGATTAGAGCGGTGTGGGTAGCCGAAGTGAAGCGCTGTACGGCTGTCTGCGCGAGGAATGCAAATGAGGTCGCGGCTATCGCGGTGAACAAGATGGCTCCCCAAGCCGTAGGCGGCACGACCAACGGACGCTCCATGATGGCTGCGTAGACAAAGGAACCGGCTGAGACCACCAATAGCTGAATGGCAGCGAACAGGACGGTGTTCCCTCGCTCCGAATAGTGCCCAACCAGCAGGATATGGGCTGAAAAGCCGATGGCGCACAAGAAGACCAGAAAGTCGCCGGGAGCGACTTGCAGCGGCAGTTTCAGCGAAAGCAGACCCAGGCCAATCGTAGCAAGGATGACGCCCGCCACTGACGCGCGGTCCGGCGACGCCTTGAGGAACGCCCTGGCGGCTACGGGGACGATCACCACGTAGAGGCCGGTGATGAAAGCGGCTTTGCCGGCCGCGACGGTGACGAGACCGAGGGTCTGGGTAGCGTAGGAGAAGAACAGGGCAAACCCGGTGAGCACGGCCCCGAGAAGGAACTCACAAGAGAACCCACGGGAGGACTCGCCAAAGACCGTGGAGCACGCACCATCACTGCTCGCCGCGGAAAGAGTCTCGGCCGCCACGTCTGTCCTGCCGCGCCTGCCGGCCCCACCACCCCCGCGCATCTTCGTAGTCACGTACCACAATAGCAGAACTAGGCCGGCTATGAGAAAACGCACCGCGATGAACGTCAGCGGTCCCATTTCGGCGATGGTTTCCTTGACTATGACGAACGTGGTCCCCCACGCCAGGGTGACCAACAGCAGCAATAGGTCAGCGGTCAGCTGCGACATTGTCTCTCCAGTTGCGGGCCTTGCGCGCGCTCTGCGGGCGAACCTACACTCCCGTCAGGCGTTTCGCGGCCTCCTTGATCCGGTCCGTCGGCACGGAAAGAGAAGCCCTTACGTAGCCCTCGCCGCATTTGCCATATGCGCTCCCGGGCGTGACCAAGATGCCCGTCTTCTGCAGCACCTTGGCGGCGTAGGACTCGGACGTCTCCCCCGCCGGGACGTGGACCCAGAGGTAGAAGGCTCCTTTGGGTGGATCAACGGCGAAGCCGGCCTTGCGCAGTGCGTCCACCATGATGTCCCTGCGCTCCTGATAGGCCGCCACGTTGGCGGCAATGTACTTCTCCGGTTCCGCGCCCAGGGCTGCCTCGCCCGCCTCCTGGATGGCGTTGAACTGGCCGGAATCGGTGTTGGTCTTTATGATGCCGACGCTCTTGGAGATGACGTCCGCGTCGCCCACTATGGCGGCTATCCTCCATCCCGTCATGTTGAAGGGCTTGGAGAGCGAGTAGGTCTCAACGACCTGGAACCTGGAAGCCTGCAGGGCGCTGGGTGGCACGAACCCGTCAAATCCGACATCAACATAGGCGGCGTCGTGGCACAGCACGATGTCGTATTGCTTGCAGAAGTCCGCCGCTTTCTTGAAGAATCCGAGGTCAGCGACACCGGCAGTCGGGTTGTTGGGGTAATTCAGGAACATGATCGACGCCTTGGCCGCGATGTCGCTGGGGATGTCCTCCAGAACGGGCAGGTAGCCGTTCTTCTCGTAGAGGGGCATCTTGTGGACAGACCCTCCCGCGAGCCCCACCTGAGTGCTGTACACCGGATAGGCCGGGTCCGGCAGCAACGCGTACTGCCCCTCCCCCACCATGGCCCAGATCAGGTGAGTGAGGCCCTCCTTTGAACCGATAAGGGTCATGACCTCAGACTTCGGGTCCAATTTGACACCGAACCGCTTGGCGTAGTAGTTGGCCACCGCGGTCTTGAAGCCGAGAGTCCCCTCGTAGGGCGGGTACCTGTGGTTTGCGGGGTTCCTCGCCGCCTGGGACAGCCGGTCAATGATGTGACCGGGCGTCGGCATGTCAGGGTCGCCGATGGACATGTCGATTATGTCCACTCCCTGCTCGCGGAGCCGGGCCTTAGTTGCGTTCATGGTGGCGAAAAGGTACGGAGCTACGTTACCCATTCTCTTAGCGAGCTTCATAGAAGAACACCCCCGTGTACACTTCCTTGGCAGGACCTGTCTGCCAGATGTGATTGTCGCCTTTCCACTCGACCGTGAGGGGGCCTCCCGGCAGGCGCACAGTCACCGGGACGTCCCTTTCCGCATACCCGTTAAGCGCGGCCGCGACCACTACGGCGGATGCCCCGGTACCGCAGGCCAGCGTGATGCCAGAACCTCTCTCCCAAACTCTCATGTCCATGTCTGTCTTGGACTTGACCGCGACAAACTCGATGTTGGCCTTCCTTGGGAAGAGCGGGTGACGCTCGAGTTTGGGCCCTATGCGCTCCAGATCGACTTTCCAGACGTCGTCTACAAAGAATATGCAGTGAGGATTCCCCGCGGAAAGCGCGGTCCCCCGAAGGACCTGGCCGTCCACCTCCACCGGTTCGTCAACGACCGGCTCGGGTCCGTCCAGTTTGGAGAGTGGGATGTCCTTGCGGCCGAAGACCGGTATCCCCATGTCGACTGAAATGCTCAGGACCTGCCCGTCCCTCACGTTTAGGACCGGATGGATGAGTCCGTGGCGGGTCTCAACCAGAAAGTCGGTGTCGGAGGTAATCCGGTGGTCGTACACGTACCTTGCGAAGCAGCGCATCCCGTTTCCGCACATGTCGCCCTCGGACCCGTCGGCATTGAAGATCCGCATGCGGAAAGGGGCTTTCTCTCCCGGCCCGATGAGGATGATGCCGTCTGAACCAGCTCCGAAATGCCTTTCGGCCATGACCCGGGAAAGCGCGCCCCAGTCGTGTTCGGGCTTGTAGGCGAAACGGTCAATATACAGGTAATCGTTGCCCAGACCCTCCATTTTGGTGAAGGGGACTTCGGTCCTTAGGTTGTCGCCCATGCGAATCCTCCTGCTCTGGCCACGCAAAGCCACACCAGTATATTGCACACGAGGGGCCGAACTCCTCCAACGCAGTCACTCCACCAACTTCAGTCCCTTTAGCGTCGTCACAATGTCCTCGGACGTCACATACCCGGGGACGACCGCCTTCGGGACGCCCGCGGGGTCAAAGTAGACCAGCGTGGGGACGCCCTGAAGACCGTACTTCGCGGCTTCCGCCGGGTACTTCTCGGCGTTCATCTTCACCACAAACAGCCGGTCCCCGTACAGCTTGTCGACCTTGACCAGTTCGGGGGCTATCTTGGCGCAATAACTGCAATTGGTGGTGTAGAACTCCAGGATCCCGGGCTTGCCCATTGAAGTCAGCTGGGCGAGGGTCTGGGGACCGACGTCGGTCACTTCCTCGGATGTACCGGTGGAGTTGAACCGGTTTGAGGTCAGGATCCAAAACACGCCGATCACGATCAACAGCCCGAGAAAGGCCCATATCATCCGTCGTGCCGTTGGCTCATCCCTCAAACAGACGACCTCCCCGCAGTTTCGCTCAAAGGTACGGTCGCGCCAGGACGTAGAGGCCGGAGGCGATGATGACCGCTCCGCCCGCCTTTCGCAGCAAGTCCAAAGCCCGCATGCCCTTGGCGCTCTCAAGAAGTCCCCGGAAAGCGGAGGTAGCGAGGCCCGCCGCGGCCACCAGGAACGATTGGCCTGTGGAGTAGAAGAACAGCAGCACGGCTCCTTTGGAGATCGAGCCGGTGGCTGAGACCAGCGCGAGGATCGCCAAGAGCGCGGGCGTCGAGCAGGGGGACGCTGACACGCCGTACAGAGCGCCCATCGCTGCCCCAGCCAAAGGACGGGGGACGGCGGCGGACGCGCCGAGGCCGCCGGCCAGCGGTGGCCCGCACGTCGTGGAACGGCTGAAAAGCCCCATGTATCCGGCCCCTCCGGCGATGAAGGCCAAGCCGGCCACCCAGCGTAACCAAGGTGTGCTTAGGATGAGGGAACGGCCGACCGCGCCCGCGACAACACCCACGAAGGTTAGGGCCAGCGTCAGACCGGTAAGGAACCAGGCTAGGTCGGGGACACGGCTCCTATTTGTGGAGCCGGCCATGTGGCCGAAGACCAGGGGAAGCGCCGCGAGAGCGCACGGGCTCGCCGAGGTCAGAATGCCCGCAACAAGGGCGTAGAACGGTCCAATCAGCGGGTGGCTGAGTCCTCGCAAGACAGCGTCCATTCGGCGGCCCTCCTTAAGATGATTCTAGCACCACTTTTCCAGGGTTCAGGATGCCTTCCGGGTCGAACGTCTTCTTGAGGCGCAACATAAGCGCCAGTTCACCGGCGGAAAGGTTCCGCGCCATGTACTTCCTCTTCGCCAGCCCGATCCCGTGCTCGCCCGACACCAGGCCACCGAGGGCGTCGCCCTTCTCGTAGAGAAGATCCATCGCCTTCGGCAGCTTGCGCTCCCAGTCCCCGGTGGACATGCCGTCCCGGAGAACGTAAATGTGCAGGTTGCCGTCCCCCGCGTGACCGAAACTCTCGATCCTGACTCCCACAGCCACGGAGACCTCCTTGGTGTACTCCACCAATTCGGCGATCCGGTTCCTGGGCAGGACGACGTCGCACTCATCCACCTCGTTACCGCTCTTTAGAGCCGCTAGGAAGGCCGCGCGGCCGTCCCAGATGGCGGATTGCCGCTCGGGACTGTCGGCGATGAGGACGTCAACCGCTCCCGCGGTCAGGCAGGCGTCGCCGACAAGGTCCATGGCGGACGAGACTTCCGCCGGCGAATTGCCGTCCACCCTCAAGAGGAGGTATGAGGGGGCGGAAGCGTGAGGGAACCGCTTCCCCAGGTACCTTTCGGAAGCCTCGATGACGCCCTTCTCGGCGAACTCGATGGACTGGGGCAAAATGCCCGTGGCCAGTATCCTGGGGACTGTCCGGATGGCGTCCCCCAGAGAGTTGAAGGGTACCAGCAGGCTAAGGGTCTGCCTGGGCAGCGGGAACAGCTTGAGGGTCGCCCGGGTCACGATGCCCAGGGTCCCCTCGCTGCCGATGAAAGAGCTCATGAGACTGTATCCGGTGCTGTTCTTGGCGTGTTTCCCGCCCATCTCAAGGACCTCGCCCGACGGCATGACCACTTCCAAGCCGCGGATGTTGTCCCTGGTCACGCCGTACTTGATGGCGCGCATCCCGCCGGCGTTGGTGTTGACGTTGCCGCCAATGGTGGCGGTCTTCTCGCCGGGGTCAGGGGCATAGAGGAATCCCTGAGCCTCCACCGCCTGGTGGATCGACATAAGCATCACTCCCGACTCGACGGTGGCGGTAAGGTTCTCCCTGTCTATCTCCAATATCGCGGACATTCGAGAAAGGCAAAGGACGATCCCGCCTTCGACCGGCACCGCGCCTCCACAGAGGCCAGTGCCTGCTCCCCTGGGCGTGACCGCGATGTGCCGCGACGACGCGAACTGCATCACGCGAGAAACCTGCTCCGTATCCTTTGGGAATACCACGCCGTCAGGATAGCTCCTGACGGCGACCATCTCGTCGTGGGTATAGTCCTCGAGAAGAGGTCCGCCCGCGATGACCGCGTCATCCCCGCAGATCCCTCGGAGCTCATCAAGGTCCTTCGCGGTACACCTGGCAAATCCGCCTGCGCTCATCTTAAGCACCACTTAAGCACCACCGGTTTTGAGGAGTTCGCCTACTATCTCATACATGTCGCCCACCAAAGCGTAGTTGGCCGTCTCGAAGATCGGGGCGTCCTTATCCTGGTTGATGGCTACCACGGTCGTGCTGCCCGACATGCCTGCTACATGCTGGATCGCTCCGGAGATGCCGCAGGCAATATATAGGTCGGGACGGACTGTCCGTCCGCTCTGCCCAACCTGCCTTGCAGCCGGCAGCCAACCCTTCTCAACCAGCGGCCTCGACCCTGCCAGAACTCCGCCCAACCGGTCGGCGAGTTCCTCGAACATCTGAAGGTCTTCCTTCGCACGGATACCTCTGCCACAGGCCACGATGACCTTGGCATCGGAAATGGATTCGGCTTTGGGGAGCGAGGTCTCAGACTTTACGCGGACCGCGGCCAGGTGGCGGGTGAATCCTGCCAGAGCCTGCGGGGCGGCTATGCTCTTGGGGAGCAGAGCGCCTCGGGGCGCCTCCAACCTCTCGGCCCTCGGCATCACCTTGTGCCGGACTGTGGCCATCTGGGGTCGGGCGTTCCGAGTCACGATAGTTGCCATTATGTTGCCGCCGAAGGCGGGTCTGGTCTGCACCAGATCGCCGTTGGGGCGGATGTCCAAGACCGTGCAGTCAGCCGTAAGCCCGGTCCTGAACCGCACCGCCACTCTTGGCGCCAGGCTCCTGCCGACCGGCGTCGCGCCTATCAACACCACGCTAGGTCTTTCAAGGAGTACGGCGTCCTCAAGGGCCGCCGCGTAGACTCCTGCCACGAAGTGCTGGAACTCGGGCGCGTCGTATGCCAAAACCCGGTCCACCGGGTAGTGCAGGAGGTCGCCCGTGATATCACTCAGAGGGTGGCCGACGGCCACGCAGATAACGTCCTGCCCGGTCTTGTCGGCCAGTTCTCGGGCCTTGCCAATGAGTTCGAAGGTGACCGGCTCAAACCGTCCTTCGTGTGACTCGGCGAACACCATGACGCCTTTCCAGGCCTTCCTGTCCAGGTTTGCTGCTTCACTCAAGGCTCCAGCACCTCCTTCAGGAGGGTGGCCAAGCGCCCGGCAAGTTCGACTGAAGGGCCTTCCCATACTTCTCGCACGCGCTCCCTCTTGGGCGGGAAAATCTTCTCCACCCGTGTGGGAGACCCGGCCAGACCCAGGTGTTGCTCATCCGAGGGAGGAAGATCGGCTGCTTTCACAATATCCACTGCCCTCCCGGCGGTCTCCTTGCGCTTGCGGAAAGACGGCAGCCTGGGCTGGTTTATGTCCTTGGTTACAGTGATAAGGCACGGAAGCTGCACTTCCTGAGAAAGGTAGCGGTCCCCAAGGTCTGCGGTGACTTCGATCCGGTCCGGTCTCACCGCGTCGATGGATCGGACATAGGAAACGTGGGGGATCCCCAAAAACTCGGCCACGCCCGGGCCTACCTGGGCGGTATCGCCGTCGGTGGACTGCATCCCGGCCACGATGAGGTCAAAACCCTGCTTCTTAAGGGCCTGACTCAAGGCAAACGCCGTGGCCAGGGTGTCGGCGCCGGCAAAAGCCCTGTCGGTCATGAGCGCGCCGCCGTCCGCTCCCATCCAGTAGGACTCACGGATAACGGCCTCCGCCTGTGGCGGACCCATGCTGACCACCGAAACCGTTGATCCGTCGGTCAGCTTGTCCCTCACATCCAAGGCGGCTTCAAGAGCATGCAGGTCATACGGGTTAGTCTTGACAGCGACGCCCTCACGCCGGAGAGTGCCCCTCTCGGGGTCGATAGCGACATCGCTCGTGCCGGGGACTTGCTTCATCAGCGCGACTATCTTCAATCAGAAGACCCTCTCCAGTGAAAGGATTTGGTTGCGTCCGCGGAACCGGCGTCCCGCCGCGAGGATATGCTGCGCATACAACACCAGTAACAGGATAACCGAATGCGGCAGGCTGGGCAACAGAGCAAAGCTGCCCCGCCGCAAGGCAGGGCAGCCCACCAAATTGCTTCCCGCGCTTTGGTTCTTCTGCTTTGGTTCGCGCGCTCTGGCTCCCGCTCTAGCTCTCCATGAACCTTCTGAGAAACTCCGTGAGCCGGTCCAGGGCGACCTCGATGACTTCCTTGCCCAGTTCCGCAGTGGCAAGCGTCGCGTCGCCGAGAGCGCCGTTCTCGGTGAGTTCTTCCCAGAAACGGCCCTCCTCCACGGCCAGTTTGCCGTAGGAGGCCTGGATTTCTTCGCGGATCTTGCCCTTCTCGGCTCTCTCCTTCTTCATCGCCTGCGGGTACAGGTAGAGGACCTGTGACATCTCGCTCTCGCAAGCGTGTCCGGTGATGGGCGAGGAGACCCGCTCCTTGATGATGTCGGCCGCCACCGTGGTCGGCGAGGCTACTGCCGCCCGGACGCCCAACTCGTGCCGTAGCCGGTTCATCGCGATGGTTAGAGCGGGCCGGTTGCCTCCGTGCCCGTTCACGAACAAGAACCTGCGGATGCCGTGTTGGTACAAGGACCGCGCCACGTCCATGAGGACCTGGGTGAAGGTCTCAGCCGTGAGCGAGATGGTGCCCGGGAAGTGCATGTGATGCGGGGATATTCCGAAGTGCACGCAAGGTGTGACCAGCGCGCTCGGGTACACCCGGTCCGCCAGCCTCAGCGAAAACTCCCTGGCACGAGCGGTGTCGACCTCGAATGTCCCGTGGGGACCGTGCTGCTCCGTTGAGCCGGTCGGGATGATAGCCACCTTCACGCCAGGCAGCGCCGTCTTAACTTCAGGCCATGTCATATCATAGAGGTAAAGCCTCTTGGGAAGCGTCCCCGCTCCGCCAGCCTTCGTCCCAACAGCCTCTATCCCGGCGGCCTCTGTCCCGCTAGCCTCCGGCATCCTTGGCTCGCTCGCAGCAGTACGCAAAGAGCCGATCGGTCGTCTCCTCAACGAAAAGCCCTCCCTATTAGGCCTTACTTGCCTTCCTGCTAGGTCTTGGGGATGAGCGGGATCCAATCTCGGAACACCAGAAACAGCCTGCCGATGAGGAGCGAGATGCGCCCCATGATGCCCGATCCGAAAGCCGCCCCTAGAGTTACCATTATGACCCACTTGCCGCTTTCAACACCGACCTTCATCACTGGGTTCGGTTTGACCGTGAAGATGAAGTAGGTAAGCGTGACGGCAACACCCAGCACGATGATGATGTTGTTGATGCTGTTTAGGGGGATTATGGTGGAACGGAGCTGACCGATGAACTGCTCGACCACGGCGGTCCTAAGAGCCAAAGCCCCGCCAATCGCGACGATGACGGCCACCGGAAGTCTTCGAAGCCATCCCAGGGACCGCGAGATGTAGGGCATGAACAGGAGGAACCCAAGGACCGCGGGGATAAGCACTGAGTACTGCGACTTCTTGGTGAGGGGTCCCCACACCTTGTTGACCACGTTGGTGTACCCCATGACCACGGTGTATCCGGCGGCGACGCCTACGTACAGGTGCTCAACCGCCCTGTAGAACTCATTCTCCTTGAACAGGTAGGAGAATCCGATGACTGTCAGTATCGAAGAGATCCAGATTACGGGATCGCTGGTCACTGTGCTCCCCCCTTCTTAGCCGTGGCCTTTTTGCTCGCCAGGTACGAGAGATTGGCGATGGCGATGAACACGATGATGAGGAGGTGCCCCATGCTCTGCGCGTCCATGCTTGCGACGCCCTGCCCAGGGGAATTCATGAGCATCTCGTACTCAGCGCCGCCGCGAAGCCCGACCAGGATACCGGCGAGCTGTCCTGCGTTGACGTAGGGCTCAGCCTGGGGTGAGATCGTGTTGATGAGGCCGCCCACTATGGGGATCTTGAACTGGGTGACCTGACGGACGTACATGTCCGAGTTCTGGGTGGTGAAGAACACGAACATTTTCACGTCTGCAGCTCCGTTCACGTCATCCAGGAGCGGCAGATCCGACGTGGAGTTCTTGCGGAAATCCACCGGGTACGACTTCTTCAGGTCCCGGCAGTAGGACGCGATGGCGTTCTCTCCGCCGGCCAGGTATCCCAGGTTCACGAAGTCGACCCCGTACTTCTTGCCGGCCGCCTCGTAGGGAGCAACCAGTCTCTCGGTGACCATGGGCCCTTCGGTTTGGTTGCCGGTGAAGATGATGCGGACGCCCTTGCCGAAGAGGTGCTTCAGGATCGCGACGGTCTGCGGCTCGACGTCGGCTGCGCCTGAGACGGAGTAGCCCACGTCCATGATGATCTTGTCGCCGGATTGAAGCTGGTCCAGCACTCCGAACGACCGCGTGGTGTGCTTGCCAACGCTAATGGGAAGTCCGATCGGGTTCATAAGCGGCAGAAGGAGAGCAACGATCAGGAGGGCGTAGATCACCCTGCTGTCGATCCGACCGAGCCTTTCTAGGGTTTTCACGTTTTTCCCTCCTTACTCAGCACCGCTGCCCAGATGGGAGCGGTCGATTCCAGCGAGGATGCGGAGGCCCGCGCCTACTGTTCCAACGGCCGTGCTGATGAGGATGCCGCGAGACCCGGCCAGGTTGACCACATTGACGATCCAGTCAGCCACGGTCGGGAACCCCTTCCAGATGACCTCGCCGATGGGCGCCCGGCCAAGCATCAAGAGGACGCCTGAGAGCAGAAGGGCCACGGCCTGGAGGTTTTTGGCCCGAAAGGCCCGGTAGGAGGCCGAGGCCAGATGGAACGCCGTCATGGCGTAGAACACCGCGGCCAGCGGCGTGAAAGTCGAATCGAAGATGAACTTGAAGACTTTGGACGTCGTACCCATGAAGATCCCGGAGAAGGCCGTGACCAGGAGCGCCGCGATCAAAATGCCGCTGTGGACGCTCTGGCGGTCCTTTCTCACGATCCTCTTTGCGTGAATCCGCAAGAGGTTGACCGCCGCCAGCGCCAGAGCGAAGGCCGACACGATCAAGCCCCAGTCCTGGATCTCGGTGGCCGGCTGCTTTAGGATGGGGACTTTCAGAAAGTAGTCCGCCAGGAGTATCAGTCCGACCACGGCCGAAACCAAAACCGGAAGAATCCTTTTCATTTCGCTCCCCCCTCCCTAGCGCTTAAGCAGGTTAAGAATAGCGTCGTTTCCGAAGCTCTTTAGGACGGCGCCCAGGAGCAGCGCAAAGATCGCCACAATCTTGACGTAGTCCTGTCCCGCGATACTTCCAATAAGGTCTGGATCATTGGAGATGAAGGCGCCGGCGGCCAGGAATTCCTCGCCTATCATGGTGTAGTCGCAGGCGGCCATAAAGAAAGGAATCTGGAAATAGTTCGTGGTGCCCGAGATGGAAAGCGAATTGGTAGCGGCTGTGGCCTCGGCGAGGACTATGGCTTCGGCGGCGAAATACCCGGTGAGGAACGCCGTGGCCGGTTTCTCGCGCTGGATGAGCCCGACGCTTGCTGCGGTGAAGGCGAACTGGACTTCGGATGTGAAGTACACGTTCCCGATGTCGAAACTGTCGACCTTGCCTTCAACGACGTAGGCATTCCTCAGGATCTCGGTCGCCAGTGCATACGTATTCGCGTGGCCGACTGTGGTCACAAGCCGGGTATTGTACCTGGCCGCCAATCGCCCCACGTGAGCCAGAAGGTTCAGGCCCGCTAGGGTCGGCGGAGCGGTGGTGCCGGCTACGTCGGCGTATCCGGGGCTGTAGAAGATGGGCTTGCCCATCTCAGTCGCGCGGCCTACCGCTTCCTCTACTGCTTTGAGGCCGGGGATGGCGCGCATGTGGAATGGCCGCTTGCGGGCCAGACTTAGTCCAACCAAAGTGAATACCATGGCGGCTACGACCGTAAATAGGCCCGCCACTCTTCCCGCGATGAACATTACTTCGCACCTCCTTCACGAATCCGTGAACGTAAAGCGGACCGCGGCGTCATAGACCACCTCCGGAGATGAGCGGTTGAGAGAACATTGGCCTTCGTCTGAACCTTGTTCCAGTTGCATGTTTCTGCGCTGACACCTGAAGTCCTGCATCGGGGATGTATGGTTTTCCGATTATCAAGTCTTGCACACCAAGCGGCGCGCGGGTTACCCTGAGGGGGGGTGGAACGCGTATGGGGCTGGACGGCAGGCGCCATCTGGTTAAGAGCATGCTGCGGAACGAGGATTTCGAGAAGGTCTACTCCCTATTGGACGTGCCGGCTGTCGAAGGCAACTGCGGAGACCTGTGCGGCGCCAAGTGCTGCCAGGAATACGAGCCCGGGGTCGGGATGTACTTGCTCCCCGGCGAGGAATGCATGTTCACGGGGGACGAGTCATGGCTCACCTGGCGATACCAGTTGGCCAGGAATCACGACTTCCCTCCTGATTGGAAGGGCCTGGTGCAGTTCGTGATGTGCAAGGGTACCTGCCCTCGGGACCGCCGCCCCATTCAGTGCAGGACTTTCCCTCTCCTCCCCTACCTGGACGCCGACGGCAGCCTGGACGTCCGGCTCGACCGGCTGTCAGGCTCCCTGATCTGTCCCCTCATCCGGCATCCAGGCGAGCATCCTTTGAGGTCTCAGTTCGTCGACAGCGTCAAGCAAGCCTGGAGGATCCTCATGAAAGACCCCCTGGTCAGGGCAGACGTCGCCCACCAGTCCAGGCAGCTGGACCAGGACCAGGGCGCCGCGTGGAGGAAGCTGCTGGAATGAAGCGGCAGGCATTGACTTACTAGGGACGGTTGCAGTATTTTGATGGTTGGAGAGGATCTTCGGGGCAAGGTGAAGCGGCCTAAGGTCGCCAATCCTGACCGGCGGCTATAGCCCGCGACTCGCGCCGATGCGCGACTGACCCGGTGGAATTCCGGGGCCGACGGTAAAGTCCGGATGGGAGAAGATCAGGAAGAACGTGTCCCCCCCGGGGATCCCCCTGCATGTTATCGAGGGGGAGTCCAAATGAACCGAAAGCATCTGCCGTTAGTCCTCGCCGGAATCCTCGCGGGAATGTCCTTGATCCTTGAGGTGTTCGTCCATTTTCCCGTGATGGCAGCCGCGCCCTTCTTGCTCTATTCTCCGGGCGACCTGCCCATCATCGTCGCGGCCGTGGTAGTGGGGCCCATCGCTGGAGCCGCGGTGGCGTTCGTGAACGCTACCTTGTTCGTCGTGCTGACGGGGCAAGGCGGCCCGTGGGGAGCCTTCATGCACTTCGTGGCGTCAGGCGGCATGGCGCTGGTGATCGGTTACCTCTGGAAGAAGAGCAGCCAACTGCACGTTTCCATGATGGCAGGCATCCTCACCAGAGTCGCCCTCATGGTGCCGCTCAACCTGGTTGTCACCCCTATCTACACGGGCGCCCCAAGGGCGGTGGTAGCGGGGATGATCGTCCCCATCATCATCCCTTTCAACCTGATCCACGCCGGCCTCAACACCGTCTTGTCATACGCCCTCCTGAAGGGGCTGCCCAAGAGCGTGACTGCCGGCCTTGGAGGCAGGGACATCAGGTAGGGGGGTAGAATCACGCTTGTAGCTAGCCTTCCAGAAGGAGAGTCTTTATTTGACCGTCAAGACCGGTCTCCAAAGGCTTCTTGAACGAGGGTTACACAGGCAGGAAACCATAGGTCTCATCACCAACCACACGGGCCTTGGCGAGGACCTCTCGCGCAACGTGGATCTCATGTTGCGAAGCGGGTACCGCGTCAAGGCTCTATTTTCGCCTGAACACGGCATCGACGGCGACCTTAGGGAGGGCGAACCCGCAGGCGGGGGACGGGATCAACTGACCGGCCTCCCGGTCAAAGGTCGCCTTTGTCGTGCTTGACCGCCCCAACCCCATAGGCGGGCTTGAAACCGAACTGGCGGAGTCAATCCCGGGACTTCCTGTCCGAGCGAAGGCGATTCCTTATCTACAGCTAATCATCGGTACGTGGGGGTTATCTCATGGACAGACAGAACTTGCCCAAGACCGAGGCCGTAAACCCGTTGACGCGGGACATCGACACCTGGCCGGCGATCAGGATCGTCGAGGCCATCAACGCCGAGGACCACAGGGTGGCCCCGGCCGTGGGCCGCGAAGTCCAAAACATCGCCCGGGCCGTTGAGATGGTGGCGGCAGCCATCAAGGGCGGTAAGAGGGTGTTCTACTTAGGCTCCGGCACCAGCGGCAGGCTGGGGGTGCTTGACGCCTCGGAGATAGAGCCTACATACGGCGCTGCAGGCAAGAGGTTCGTGGCTCTAATCTCGGGAGGTTCAGGAGCGGTTTTCAAGGCCGTGGAAGGGGCCGAAGACAGCATCCCCGCCGGTCGTGAGGCGATATCGCAGGAAGAGGCCGGGACCGGGGACGTCGTGGTCGGCATCGCCTCATCGGGCAGCACCCCGTTCGTTGTCGGCGCGCTACAAGCCGCACGCGAGATGGGTGCCACGACAGTCGCCCTTGTCGGAGACGCTTCAGGGATGGTGGCGGCGTCGGCTGAATTGGTCATCGCCCCCGATGTTGGCCCTGAGGTCATCGCCGGTTCAACCAGGATGAAGAACGGCACCGCGCAGAAATTGGTCCTCAACATGATATCCACAGCAGGCATGATTATGGCCGGACGGACTTACTCAAACCTCATGGCCGGCACCAGCCCCAAAAACATCAAACTGTCGGGGCGAGCCCGAAGGATCCTGATTGAAGCCACCGAAAAGACTGCCGGCGAGGTCGAGGCAGCTTTCACAGCCTCCAAAGGCGATATCGGCGTGGCGCTGGTTTCGCTTCGGAGGGGGATCCCCGTGGACGAAGCCGCCGGTACGCTGGAGAAGCACCGCGGGGCTATCCGCGAGGCGGCTCTTGGCGTTGCCCCGCTGCCTTCGGCTCCGCAGATGCTGACGCCGTCTCCGAGGCTGCGCTTTGGGTCGGCCGGAGAAGCCGGCCTGGATGAGGTCCAGGTCGAACGGGCTTTCGGAGTTGTGGGAACGGCAGTCGGCGACGGGGAGGGCGACATACCGGGCGCCGTGGCTGCCATCGTGCATAACGGTACTGTGGTCGGGCCCAGGGCTTTCGGCTGGGCCGTGCGCACCCCCGAGAGGATACCGGCCACGCCGTTCACCGTGTTCGACATGGCGAGCTTGACCAAGGTCCTGGCCACCACGCCGTCGGTGCTAATCGCCTGCGAGCGCGGGCTTTTCAGACTGGACGACCCTGTCGCCGTGTTCATACCCGAATTCGCCTCAGGCGGTAAGGAGCGTATCACTCTGCGGCACCTCCTGACTCACACTTCGGGCCTCCCGGGGCACATCAAGTTCTGGGAACAAGGCCTGCGAGGCGAGGAGATCGTGAAGTTCATCTCGGGACTCGGTCTCGCCCAGGGGGCAGAGCCGGGCAAAGAGGTCGTCTACAGCGACCTCGGCTTCATCATCTTGGCCGAAGTGCTCCTGCGCACCACGGGTTCGACTGTCGACAAGTTCGCGGCCAAAGAAGTCTTCGGCCCGCTAGGCATGGCCGACACCGGCTTCCTCCCTTCGCCGGATAGGCGGAACAAGATCGCTGCGACCGAGTATCGCCCCGACCTCGGCCGGGTCATGTGGGGCGAGGTGCACGATGAGAACGCCCTCGCGCTTGGCGGAGTGGCCGGGCACGCCGGACTCTTCAGCACAGTGGAGGATGTGGCGCGCTACGCTCTCATGTGGCTCGGGCAGGGGGAGTGGCAAGGGGTCCACGTTCTGAGCAGGTCTTGCGTAGCGGCAGCCATCACTGAGGAGACTTCGGCGGGAGAACGCAGGGGGCTGGGCTGGATGCTCAAGCCGCGCCGCTTCTCTTCCGGCGGCGACCTGATTTCGCCCAGATCCTTCGGACACACAGGTTTCACCGGTACCAGCTTGTGGTGCGATCCCGAGACGGGGACCGCGGTCATCCTGCTCACAAACAGAGTACACGCAGGCCGAGAGGCGAACGCTACCATCCGGCTGCGCCCGAGGTTCGCAAACGCAGCCGTGGCGGCCATAAGATAGCCGCGACAGGCGCTGCTTCCCGTCGCGCTTGAATGACTGGAGAGGTGATTGTGACCGGAATCTTGGATAGAGTCAGAGACAAGTCCGAGAGGCTGATCGTGGGCCTCATGTCGGGTACCTCGGCCGACGGCGTCGACGCCGTGCTGTGCGAGGTGATAGGGCACGGCGTGGGCCTGCAGGCCCGGGTAGTCCACATGTCCAGCGTCGAGTATTCCCCGGCTGTGCGGTCAATGCTGCTTGGAGACCTCCGCAAGCTGAATGCCGAGGAAGTTGCCAGGCTTAACTTCCTAATCGCCGACGTTTTCTCCGAAGCGGCCGTCAAGTGCATCCGTGAGGCCGGTTTAACGCCGTCCCAGGTAGACGCCATCTCATCCCACGGGCAGACGCTGGTCCACTTCCCCTGGCCCGACCATCCCGTCCTCCCCGTGAGGGCGACGCTGCAGGTAGGCGATATCTCAGTCATCGCACAGAACACCGGAATCCTGACCGTCGGCGACTTTCGCCCGGCCGACATGGCTCAGGGCGGCCAAGGAGCGCCTCTGGTCCCTTACGTGGACTACGTCCTTCTGGCCCGCCCCGGCATCGGCCGCGTGGTCCAGAACATCGGAGGCATCGGCAACTGCACCTACCTGCCGCCCTCCTGCTCACTGGACCAGATCGTGGCCTTCGACACCGGCCCGGGGAACATGGTGGTGGACGCCCTGGCCTCGCTGCTTACCCACGGCCGGGAGACCATGGACCGGGACGCCCGGATGGCCCTTGCAGGCAAGGTTGACCGCATGTTGCTGACGCGACTCTTGGATAACCCGTATTTTCGTCTCCCGCCGCCCAAGTCCACCGGTCGCGAGGAGTTCGGGGTCCAATACGCGCGGACACTGCTCCCGGACACGAACTTCGATCCACGCGACCTCATCGCCACCGCGTCGGAACTCACGGTAGCGTCCATTGTTCAGGCGTACCGGGACTTCATCTTCCCCAAAGGCCCTGTGGACGAGGTCATCGTGGGCGGCGGCGGCGCACGCAACCCCTACTTCATGCGCAGACTACGCCAGGAACTGGCGCCGGCGCGGGTGATGAGCCACGAGGACGTGGGGATACCGGACCAAGCCAAAGAAGCGCTGGCTTTCGCAGTCCTGGGAAACGAGCTGCTTTCGGGCCACCCCAACAACGCCCCGGCCGCCACGGGAGCCAGAAAGGCAGTGGTGATGGGCAAAATTGCGTTGCCCTGACGGATACACCGCGGACACTCTTGTGGCTCGCGCGATAAGAGCGGGCCTTGAGACCTCCTTCCTTGGGCGGACCATCCTTTATGCCCCCTCGACGGTCTCCACCAACGAGGACGCCAAGAGCCTGGGATCCGATTACCCTGAAGGGACGGTCTTCCTAGCCGGGACCCAGTCCGGGGGAAAGGGCAGGATCGGCCGGCAGTGGTCCTCCCCGCCAGGCGGGATCTTCATGTCAGCAGTGCTCCGCCCCGCCATATCCCCCGAAAGGATCCCGGCGCTGTCGCTGGTGGCCGGGCACTGCGTGGCCGCCGAGATCAGGAGCGCCGTGGGACTCGACGCGCGCCTCAAATGGCCCAACGACGTCCTGGTAGACAACCGGAAGGTGTGCGGAATCCTCTGCGAGATGCGCTCCGGATCTGGCCCTTTGGCGGAGGTAGTGGTCGGGATAGGGGTGAACGCAAATGTGGACGCCTGCGACTTGCCGGAGACTGCGGCATCGCTGAAATCCCTCGCCGGGCGCGACGTGAATAGCAGCAACCTCATCGCCGGCATCTTGAACCGCCTCGAGGCATCTTATCTGGACTTCCTCCAAAATGGCCTCTCGCATCTCGCGCAGTGGATCCACGAGCATTGCGCATTCCTGGGCGAGATTGTGGTCGTGCGCAACACAACTGCGGCGGATCAACTTGAAAAGCAGGGGATCTTCAGGGGAATCGACCGCGATGGCCGGGCCCTTGTGGAAATCCCCGGAGGAGAGACGCGCGCCTTCTCCGCCGGGGACTTGTCGTTGCGTGTTAGGCAAAAGCAGAGCGACAGCGGCGCTTTTGCTTAGAAAGTTAGGTGCATCATGGTCCTGGCGCCGCGGTAGGCAGTCAGGTAGTCGGGCGCCGTAAACTCGACGGTGAGGGGGTCCACCCGGACCGCTCCGGGCATTATGGATGCCAGGTCAGCGTGACCCGAGGCGTTGAACACCAGTCTCACGGTCGAGGGGGTCGGCGGTCTTAACGGCCGGTACTTGCTCAGATCCGAGAGCGCCCTGACTGCCGCCTCCTTGATGAGCGCCCGGGCCTTGACGGGATGCAGGCAGGCAGCCGAGAACTGGCTCCTGGGCTCCTTCACCGTCACGCCTTCCACGTTGCCAAGCAGGTCTTTGGCCTCGGCCGTCACGATCGAGTCGCCGCTCACCAACACCACGGGGACGTCGTGGAACCCGGCGATGAGGGCGTTCATCCCTGTCTCCCCCATCACCTTGCCGTTGACAGCGTAATGGACCACGCGAGTCGTGTAGGTGTGGTTTAGGACTCCGGTCGAGGAAGCCTGGGAATGGTAGCCGATTAGGAATACCGCGTCAAAGCCTGGGCCGACGCCCTCCATCATCGACATGGGTTTTCGATCGCCGGTTATGAGCCGGGCGTCGGGATGCAGGTCCTCCAGGATAAGGTTTCGCATCCCGCCGTGGGAATCGTTGACCAGCACGTCTGTGGCTCCTGCTTCAAGAGCCCCTTCGACCGCGGCGTTGGCCTCCTGCGTCATGAGCCTCCTCATGCGTTCATAGTCGTCCTGGCCGCGCTCAGTCTGCGGCCAGGCAACCACGCCGGAAACGCCTTCCATGTCCACGGAAATGAACACTCTCAAAGTATGTACCTCCGTCTCTAGCAAATGTGGCAACGGGCTATTTCCTGCCAGTGGAGGGGATCTCCTGCCTCGTGAGCGTCGCTGTAGGGGCCTACTGGACTTCGATGGAGCCGGTAGCCGTTACGACCAGGAGATGGTTGTTCTGCATCGCGGCCTTGACTGCCTCAAGGGTGTTCTCGGTCCGGAACGAGAGGCGTCCGACCGTGATGACTGTATTGGGGAATACGGTCTGGGCCTGGATCTTTCCTTCGCTGGAGACAGCCAGCACCGTGGGCGCGGCCCCCAGCCCTCCGGCCGAGGTGACCTGCACCAATTCCCGCGCATGCGCTTCGCCGCCCCTCATCAACCCGGGCGATCCTACCACCTTAATGGCCCTTCCCGCGACGAGGGTGCAATAGAAAGCGCCCTGCCCGGTGACGATGATGTCCCTGGAGGCTTCTATCGTGGCGCTCTGCACGTACGGCACCACGACGTCGGACTTGCCCTTCAGGAGCTCCTGGACAATCCATGTCCTGGCGTCGCTGAGCCCTGCGACTATAGAGTGGGTCTTCTCGAAGACGCCTGTGCCGAACCCAGAGAGCAAGTCGCGGGTCGCCCGGACCTTCTCGGCTACCTCCTTGGGGAAAAGCATGAGGTTCTCTTTGTAGAGCGCGGCCAGCACCACCACCATTCGCTTGAAGCGCTCCAGATGGGCACCCTCGTCGAGGACCTGCGCGTCGCCTTCGGTCAGTTCACCGGCCTCTTTGCGCTGTATGAGATCCTTTATCTGGGCCTCAAAAGCGAGCACCGCATCCGAGGTTTCGTCGATCTCCTTAAACAGCGCGTCCATTGTCCTGACCCAGGTGGAGTCCTTTCCGGCGCTGATAGTGGACTTGAACACATTGCCCCTCACCTTGATGCTACCCCAGGCCTTGAGGGTGGCGCCGGTGACCGTCCCGGCTATCTCCTGGTTGCCCTCGCATTCCACCTTCATGCCTTCGCTAACCTGGCCAAGAATGTTGAGCCCGCCGCTGGAGCGCATGTTGCCGGAACTAAGGTCGACGTCCCCTTTGTGGGTCAGCACGGGTTCCACGCTGATGACGCCGGATTCCTCGGCAAACAGCGGGCACCCCGAGGCGCGGGCGACGGCCGACTGATAGCCTTCCCGCTCCGCGGTTATCTCCACGTTCTTGCCGGCGCGAAAATGCGGGTCCTTGCACCTGGGAGCCGGGATTACGGCGCCCGAGACCGATTTTCCAGGCGTCCCCTGGACCGGATCTCTCTTGACCGCGATAACCTGTCCCGCCTTGACGTCGGGCATCTTGACTGTTTCTCGAAAGTCTATCTGAAGCACGTCGAGCGGAAGGTCCACGATCCGCTCCATCGGCACCAGGAACTGGATCTCTCCGTCCTTTCCCGGTGTGAACGGGTCGCCCCTGGCCGCCACGAAGGCGTTGGGGGTGGGATGAGCGCAGGCTTCTTTGCACGCCTCCATGTCGAGTCCGTAGACGACACCCTTTTCCTTCAGGGCCTCCAGCATACTCTGGACGTTGGGGGTAACCGCGATCGGAGAAGTCGAGAACTGGATTAGCAGCGACTCGGCAGGAGGCGTGTCCTTCAGCGCGTACTTAAGCCCGTCTCTCATGAGAAGCGTGATCTGACACTCCAGTCCACCCTGGGCTATCTGGACCTGGCATGAGACGGTAGGCTGCTCGTCAGGGAAATGGATCTGGATCGGAGTGGTATCGACAAGCGGCTCGTCTCGAGTGACTTTGCGGCCGGAGACGAGGATTTCGACGTTGGGGCACGGCAGGATTACGGCCGGTTTACCGCCCGGCCCTGGGTTCTGCACTCGTACCCGCCCGCCCTCAACCCACGCTTTGCCGTGGTTGATCTCTTCTCCGCTGTTCATTTGAAGCCCCCCAAAAACACTGGCGCCGTGGATCAGGCCTCATTCTCTGCGTGGTAGATAGGACGTTTGAAGCTTCCCAGAACATATCGGCATCCCTGCCAGTGCGCTTTAGCATAAACCTGAAGGAACTTCGGCCCGCCTACCAGAACTTTTGATAAATAGCCAACGAGGAGGCGTCCAATGTACCGGTTGATAATCACAGTAGAAGAGGTCAAAGGGTTCTGCGACCTTCCCATGAAGGTCGGAGATACCTTCGAAATCGACGGCGGAAGGCTCATCATCCCGCCTGGCAAGCACGTGTGCATATGGGCGCTTTCCTCCATGATGCCTTTCTTGACGGTCAAGCAGAGGAAGACCGCCGAGGTCAACGACTGGATCCCCACTACTTCCCGGCTCTGCTGCCCCGACCCAAACGGGATGGTCATATACAGGGTGGAAGCGATCGGCGCCGACGAAGCACCGGCTGAGCCGGATGAGGGTATCCCTCCCAGGCTGTTGGTGGACGCCGATAAATGCTCAGGTTGCCGTCGCTGCGAATTGGCGTGCAGTTTCAAGCACGAGGGTAAGTACTGGCCCGAGGCGTCCAGGGTGAGGGTCAACAAGGACGAGGCAAACGGGGTTGACTCGCCGGCCGTATGCCGGCAGTGCGGGACGGCCAAATGTGTACAGGCGTGTCCGGAGGGCGCCCTGTCGCGGGATCCCGCGACCAAAGCGGTGCTCCTGGACAAAGACAAATGCCGAAAGTGCTACGCCTGCGCCAAGGCCTGCTCATTCGGCGCTATACACCGAGGTGTGGACGGGTTCCCCCTGCTGTGCGACCTTTGCGACGGACATCCCGCGTGCGTCGACGTCTGTCCCACCGCCGCGTTAACCTTTGGACGAGCAGGGGACTCCCCCGCCACGCCCAAGTTCTCGCAGCCCGGCAAAGAGCGGCCGATCCGCGGGACCGAGGGAGGCGACAGGGAATGACCATTGGAGGTTTTGGCTACGCGGGCAAGGTGCTCCGCGTCGACCTTGGTTCCGGGATTTGCCGGGTCGAGCCTCTGGAGGAGCGACTTGCCCTGGAGTACATCGGCGGGCGCGGTTTCAACATGCGCAGGCTGTGGGAAATGGTCCCGCCGTCTATGTCTCCCGATTCTCCTGACAACCCTTTGATATTCGGCGTGGGCCCGCTGGACGGGACCCTCTTCCCCGGCGCCTCACGGTTCAACGTATCAGGCCTCTCCCCCCACACAGGGATTCTGGGAGACTCCAACGCGGGAGGCTTCTTCGGTCCCGAGCTCAAGTACGCGGGCTTCGACCAGGTCATAGTCACCGGGAAGTCCTCGTCCCCGGTGTACCTGTTCATCAAGGACGGCGCGGCGGAGATCTGTCCCGCGTCCCACCTGTGGGGAAAGGACATCCCTGAGACCGACCGGATGGTGCGAGAAGAGATCCGAGACAACCGCGTACAGATTGCGGTGGCCGGACCGGCGGCAGAGATGGGCGTCACCATGGCAGGCATCTTCGTCAACTTGGTGCGTGCCGCTGCGCGGACAGGAATGGGCGCCCTAATGGCGTCCAAGAACCTGAAGGCCGTCGCGGTGCGGGGCACGGCGCCGGTGGCGGTAAGAGATCCTGGGGCTTTTTCGCACCTGATCGGCGAATTGGAGCGCGACATCTACAACCACAACGACTACCAACCCCGGGGTTGGTTGGGGACGACCCGCCTGGTCGGAGCCCTTAATGCCTATGGCGCGCTGGCGACACGGCACTACAAGACCGGAAGGTTCGAATCCGCCGCGGATGTATCCGGCGAGACATTGGCCAGGAAGCACAAGGTGAAGTCCAAGGCGTGTCAGAGCTGCCCTATCCCCTGCAGCAGGTACTTCCGCATCCAGACCGGCGACCACAAGGGCCTGGGGAGCGAGGGTCCCGAGTTCGAGGGCCTTGCCGGGTTCACCTCCCGGGTGGGGAACGCCAACCTTGAGCTGGGCCTCCACGCCGTCGACCTCTGCAACAGGTACGGGATGGACGTCATCGGCGTCTCGGAGTGCGTCTCCTTCGCCATGGAGTGCTTCGAGAAGGGCATCCTTACCGCGTCTGACCTGGACGGGCTAGACATGAGGTGGGGTTCGCCCACCGGCATCCTCGAGATGATACGCAAGATCGCACACCGGGAGGGCGTTGGAGACGTGTTCGCCCTAGGCGTGAAGAAAGCGGCGCAGAGGATCGGCAAGGGCTCAGAGGATCTGGCGATGCACGTAAAGGGCCTGGAATTCTTCCAAGCCGACCCCCGCGGCCTCAAGGGATACGCCCTTGGGCTGGCCGTGGCCTCGCGAGGAGGCGACCATCTAAGGTCCGAGCCGTCCTTCGAGTTCACGGGGGACCGCAAGGAAGGTTTGCGCAGGTATGGAGCAGAAGGTGCCGCGCTGCGGCTATCCTACGAGGGAAAGGGTCGATTGGTCAAACACTTCGAGGAGTTGTGCGCCCTTTCCGACAGCCTGGACGCCTGCAAGAACACCATCGTGAACATGGAAATCCTGCCCTTTGGCAGAGCGGCCAGTCTCCTTCGGGCCGCAACCGGGCTGGGTTTCGATGAATCCGTTGTCGAGCAGGCCTGCGAGCGGACCGTCAACCTCGAGAGAGCCTTCATTGTCCTCCGGGGGATACGCCGAAAGGATGACACGCTGCCCAAACGTTTCCTTGAGGAGCCGCTCCCCGCAGATAGCGGTCCTTCGGCCGGGAGCGTAGTCGAGCTGGACGACATGCTGGACCAGTACTACCTGGCCAGGGGCTGGGACCTGGCAACAGGCATTCCCACAATCGAAACGCTGCGCAGGCTTGGGTTGGACGATGCCGCGGAAAAAATGCCCCGCTGAACCGACCCGCGTAGCACTGGGTTGTTCCGCGGTCAGACATTCCTCTCCGGCTTGAACCTCCCCACCAAAAGAGGCACCACGGCCAGTTGAGCCACGACTCCGGGGATAGCCGATATGAGGCCCGCAGTCACGGGGTACAGCGGCCGGACCGGCGGCAGGCCAAGGATGGGAAAAAGAAGGTACGCAGTGAGCCCATATGCCAGGCGTCCGACCAAGGCTGCTCCGGCGACTGACACTAAAGCATTCTTACTCCACCTGTACAAGAGGGAAACCGTTACCGCGTACAGAGGCAGCTCCACCACCATCATGAAGGCTACCGTCAGCGGTGGCATGCCGGTGAGGACCGCGGACAGGAGGGGTGTCACAACACCCACCAGCGCGCCAAAACGCCAGCCCAGGTAGATGCCGGCAAGCAGGACGGGGATGTGCATGGGCAGGAAAGAAGACCCCAGCCCCAGTGAATGGAAGCCTATCGGGAGGACGAGACCCAGTGAAACAAAAAGCCCGGCTAAAGATAATTTTCTCATGGCCGTAGTTTACATCAGCGGATTGTGCCGGGCAACCAGTGCGACCAGAAAGAGGCCCTCTTCAAAAAGGCCGAGGCGGACTTCGTGACGTTCTGGGGCAAGTTCGGAATATCGGACTGACGACTGGGCAGGATCGCCTAAGGAAAGGGTGGCCAGATGCCTCGCCATAAGTACAGATTCCGGATGTACCAGACGCTGGCCGCTGAGGCTCCGGCGGTCTTGGATGAGGCCCGCAAGGCAGCCCAGGAGATCGGGCTAGACGTTCCCGCCAGCCCCGCCAAGCGCTCAGGCGAGGACCTTCCGGGCGAGAAAGCGCTAGACCACATCCGCGAGGTCGTCAAAGGGAGTTACGGCGGCGATTACGACTGCTGCGTGGCCGGGACCCCCTCTTCAGCCTTGTGGATGACCTGCCAAGCGGCTTTCGCAGGGGGACACTCTGGTCCCGCCCCACAGATCCTCCTTCCGCGTTGCTTGGCGCCCCGTCAAAAAGGCCTCATGGCTCCCGGCGCCGTTATCCCGCCCAAGTACGAGCACCTACGCGGACCGGGCGATTACCCTATCCCCAAGACTCGGGCCGGCTTCGACGTCGTCGTGGTGCCTTTGCAGGGCGCGGTGTACGGTAACCACGGCGTGAGCAACTCGCCGGTGTCGCTCTTGGCGTCAGTCAACCCCGAGGCATCCCTTGAGGTGCTGGCCGCGAGCGCCGAGGTCCACGCTCCGTACCTCTGTGGCATCTACTCCCAGGGCTCATCCACTCCGGGGTGCGGGTTCGGCCGGGTGGACGATCAGGGCGTCGACGTCCTGCACAAGGGCATTGGGGACCTAGCAGCCGAGTTCGACGTCCCGCACGTGACCGACCAGACCTACGCGCTGCCCTTTCTCTCGGGATCCGAAGCGGAGCCGGGCACGTCGGTCACGGTTTACGGCCATAGGGCGATGGACGGATTGGGGCTCATCATAGGGACTGAAGACCTGGTCACGCCGATCCTCAAGGGGATCACTGCAAACCGCGGCGAACCAACCAAGCAGCCCGGCCTCCGGGCGCTCCAGGACCTAGTGACCGACCTCGCCGGCGATCCGGACAGGTACACCAGGAGCGTCTCCCGCCTCTACGACACGGTTACCGAGGAGCTGGGCCACCTGGCGCCTGAGTTCAAAAAGGCCCTTCGGGTTGGAAAGAACAGCGCTTCGCTATCGGTAGAGATAAACTACGAGGATACCTGGGGCGACGAGATGGGTTTTCCCATTTTCACAGTGGAAGACTCAAGGAACGGCGCCAATTTGCTCGAGGCCGGGATCGCCGCTATGGGTATATCCACGATGTCGGTTCTGGAGGCCAGCATCGTGATGCATCTTCCAGACCCGGGGCAGGGCCGTTTCCAATTTGACGAGGAGCGAGCCGGGTTAGAGCTGAAAGGCCTGGTCAGGCTCCTGGAGATCATCGGCAAGCGGGCGGGATACCTGGACTAGCCTTCCTTCCGGTCGCTGTCGACCGCCAGGACCGTCCTTAGCAACACATCGACGCCTGCCCGGCATCGCTCCATGGACGTCCACTCCGCCGGGCTGTGGCTTATGCCGCCCTTGCTGGGGACGAAGATCATCCCGGTTGGGGTTAGCGGCGCCATGTTCATGGCGTCGTGGCCCGCCCCTGACGGCATGCGGCGAAACGGAAGGCGCAGATCCTTTGCGGCTTTCTCGATCAGGTCCTGCATCCGAGGGTCCATCAACGCGCCTCGGTTCGCTGACACCGCTGTCAGATCCACGCCAAGCGCGCGCCGTCCGGCGATCACGCGAGCCGCCTCCGTGATGCTCTCCACCACCCGCATAGCGACGCCCTCGTCCAAGTCCCTGACCTCGACGCTCATCGTGGCCTCACCCGGGATAACGTTCCTGCCGCCCGGGAGGACACTTAACTGCCCGCACGTGCCCACGCTGGCGGGGGAACCCAGGCGCCTCACCGCCTCTGGGACCTCCAGCACAAGCTCGGCCGCTCCCAGCAGGGCGTCCTTCCTCTTTTCCATCGGAGTCGTGCCGGCATGGTTCGGTTCTCCCCTGAAGGTGGCGGCGAAGGAAGTTATCCACACGATCCCTGTCACCACGCCAATGTCCTCTGCTGCTGCGTCCAGCACTCCGCCCTGCTCAATGTGGAGTTCCAGGTAACAAAGGCACTTGTCGGGGCTGAACTCAGGCTCGGGAAGCGATGGGGCTCCCAGGCCGGCGTCGGCCAGTACGGGCGTGACACGCGACCACTCAGCCTCCGAAATTAGGCCAACGAAAGCCCTGCTCCCGAAGGTACCGGGCATGATCCGCGAACCTTCCTCGTTGGCAAAAGCCAGAACGCGCAGTGGGTGGCGCAGGCGATGACCCGCGTCCCGCAGCGCCCGCGCGACTTCTACTCCCGCCAGGACCCCGAGGGCGCCGTCGAAGACGCCGCCTTCAGGTACGGTGTCGCAATGGGATCCAATCATGATGGCCGGGGATTCCCCCGCGCCACGATCCGCATCACGATCCACACCACCATCCACATCACCGATGACGTTTCCCACCGCATCCATTCGGGCCTGGAGCCCTGCCTCAGACATCCTTTGGACGAGCCACCTGCGGCCCTCCATGTCAGCTGGACTAAAAGCCAGCCTGGAGATGCCGCGGTCTCCCCGGCCTATTTCGCCCAACCTTTGCAGGTCCGCCCATAGCCGCTCCGAATTGACGTGTGGTTCACGTTCCATACTCAGCCAACCTCCATGTCTAGGTAGCCGCAATGTCTAGATATCTGAAGGGTGCCTTATCTATAGTAATCCTTCATCTCGTGCCTGATGCCCGGATGATTCTCCGGCGTCGCGCCGACTTCCTGCGAGGAACCTTGTGGAGGGGTTTTGGGGGACATGGAGAAGCCTTTGTTGAAGATCCTCGAATCTTACATGCTGTTGGGGGGCAACTCAGGATGGACGAATTCAGGCTGGAACGCATTAACCGCCACCGGTTCGAGAAGACCAAGTTCGATAAGGCGATCATAGTCACGGGCGCAACCGAGAATCACGCTTTCCACCTGCCCATGGGCACCGATACTTACGCCGCTTACGGCGTCGCCGAGGCGGTGGCGAGCCGGGTGAGCGGCACGCTCCTGCTCCCGCCCATCCACTACGGCGTCAGCGACCAGCTCATGCCCTACCCGTTTACCGTGACCATGACGCCCGAGACGCTGGCCGAGGTCATCTTCGAGGTGGCCCAGTCCTGCGTCACGCAGGGGATCTCCCGGTTCCTCATCGTGAACGGCCATGGCGGCAATAACTCGGCCATCGACGTCGCCATGAGGAAGATTCACAGGCACTATCCGGACGCGAAGATCGCCGCTTCGCTGGCCTGGTGGATATCAGGCCCCAAACTCCTGCCACCGGGCACTTTCGCGAAGGATCTCGGCATCGGCCACGCCGGTGAAGCCGAGACCTCGACAGCCCTCTACCTGGTACCCGACTGCGTCGACATGGACGTCGCCGAAGGGGAGTGGCCGGCGTCTCCCAGAGAGGTCAAACTGCTGACAAGCATCCCGGAGATATCCATGACCGGCGCGACGGGCGACCCCGTCCCCGCGACCGGAGAAAAGGGCCGCCTCATCGTAAGCGCTCTTGCGGACTACCTGGTCGCCTTCCTGAACGAGATGGACGCGACCGGCTGGGCCTTCCAGAGGAACGACTGGTCGTTCCTGGATAGGGGGTAAACCAAATCTGTTAGGGGATGCCGGCGATGCTGGCAAGCCTGCTTCGGAACTCCTGGCATTCCTGGGAGTCCTTTGAGATGAGCATGCTGAGCAGGTAAAAACGGTCTGTGCTGGGAGATTCCCGTCTGGCCATTTCCAGGTCCAGACTATCCACGTTCACTATCGTCCAGCACTCGGTGAAACCGGCATTCCTGGCCTTCTGGTGGCTCTTCTCGGCTTCGCCTATGCGGTTGTGGACATTGGAAGCATCAGTTCCGCCCTTTATCTCTATGGCCGCGACATTGCGGTAGATGCCAGGCTGGAGTTCCTCCCGAACGGTCACATCCGGGTCAGACGCGAAACCAATGAAGACCTTCCGCCCGGCAGCGTTCAAGATAGAAATCTCCCTGGGCGACTGAGCCACAATGTGCTTGCCCAGCAGGTCTACTATCATATTGCGCACGAGTTCCGTGGCGCCTGCACCTCTTCTGACATTACTTCCGCCGCGAAGGGACGGCCCGAGAGTCAATAGGGTCAGGTCGTCTAGAAATTCCCGCGAGATCCGGGCGATCCCCACGCCATCGACTAACGTTTCGGCCTCCACGATAAAGGCACGGCAAAGATCCGGAAGACGGCTCAGTTGTCGATCGTCCACAGTGCCGGCAGTCTCCATGCGCTGGAAGCTGGTCAGGCCTGTGGAGGCACGGTAGAACTCCTTCCCGGAGAATCCGAGCAGCATGCGGTAGTACGCGAGCAGCCTGGGCTTAGCCGCCAGCAGGCAAGGAACGGGATACAGCAGCTCGGCCCTAAGCCCCAGGGCGGCCATCTCCCTGAGCCTCTCTTCTGGCACAAAACCCGACAGTTCGAGGTCTATGAGCCTCACACTGAGAGTCCGAACGGTCTCCAGTAGGGCATTCATCAGGCATTCCTGTCGCATAGCGTCCAAAGCCTGACTGAAACGAATCTGGGGTTCCACACTTGGGAGGACTATTGCGGCTGGCTGATCAGAATGCGATCTGCTCACCCCCGGCAAGACAGATCGTCTTAATGAACATCGGGCTATGTAGCCCACCCAATCGCTTCTCGGCGATCTCGATGTAATCGGGGTTCAGTTCAATCCCAATGTACTTCCGCTGCAATTGCCCGCAGACAACCCCTACTGTTCCGGATCCGAAGAAAGGGTCGAGAACGAAATCACCTGGTCGGCTGCCCGCAAGGATGCAGGGCTCAATGAGTTTTTCCGGGAAGGTGGCAAAATGCGCGTCGGTGAACGGCTGTGTGTTCACATGCCATACACTGCGTTTATTGCGACCGTTCGGCTCAACGATGGCTGCCCAATCGTAGTGGTACTTCTCGGATTTGCTCAGTAGGAAGATGTACTCGTGGCACTTTGTGGGTCGATCTTTTACGCTCTCTGGCTGTGCGTTCGGCTTCTCCCAGATCGTGTCGGAACGCAGGTACCAACCGTCCTCCTGAAGCGCGAACGCGATCCTCCATGGCACGCCTATTAGGTCCTTGGGCTTGAGACCTTTCGGGGTATCTGGACGCACGGACATGGCCCTGGCCGGGTTCTTCTTGTCCGGAGCGCGCCAAGTCCTTCCGCCGCTCGTGTAGGAGTCGCCAATGTTGAGCCACATGACCCCGTCGGCGCGGAGGACTCGTCGTACCTCGCTGAATGCCTTCACAAGGTTGGCGACATAGCCATCGAGCGTCTTCTCAAGACCGATTTGCCCTGGCACGTGGTAGTCTCTGAGACTCCAGTATGGGGGAGATGTCACCACGCATTGTACAGACCGCGCCGGAACCCGCTTGAGTATCTCCGCAGCATCGCCTTGGAACACTACGGATTCAGTCAACCCAACAACATCGTCAGGATGGACTCTCAGTTCCTGCACCGGCCACCCTCCCAACAAGGCTCCTACCAGATTATAGCACGCAGGCCCCCACCTGTCGGCGTGGAGGCCCGCATCGTTTTCCCCAATCCCGGCGAGGAGTCTGTCTTCCTACCGACCTTTCAGAAAGTCCAGACACGCCTGGGAGAAGACCGCGACTCCCACGTGCAGCACTTCCTCATCCACGTCGAACTTCGGGTGATGGTGGGGGAAATCAGTGCCTTCACCTGGGGTGGCGGTCCCAATGCCAAAGAAAGTGCCGGGGACCTGCTCCAGGTAGTACGACATATCCTCCCCGCCCATCGTGGGCTGGACCTGCCTTATGTTGTCGGCGCCGACCACCGACGCGGCCGAATTGGCCAGGAAATCGGTCGCGGCCGGGTCGTTCACCACAGGCGGGTACCCGTAGAAGTACTCCAGGACAGCCTGACCGCGCATCGCCCCTGCGGTGCCTTCCGCGATCTCCTTGATCCTCTGGGGGATGACCTTGGCGAAGCTGCGGTCCAGGTAGCGGACCGTGCCGCGGATCTCGCAGGTCTCAGGGATGATGTTGTTGGCGGTGCCCGCCTTGATCATCCCGATGGTGACCACTGCCGGGGTGAGGGGATCGATTTCCCTGGACACGATGGTCTGCAGCATCACCACGATTTGAGCGGCGATCACGACAGGGTCCACCGACATATGCGGCGCCGCCCCGTGACCGCCTTTACCCCGCACTGTCACGGTGAAGCGATCGGTGGCCGCCATGAGCGGGCCACGTCTTACGCCGATCTGCCCTGATCCGACTGACCACAGCGATCCCACGTGCGCGCCCAAAATCATGTCGGGCCTGGGATTCTCGAGACAGCCGTCCTTTATCATTGGCCTCGCGCCGCCTGCGCCCTCCTCGCCGGGCTGGAAGATGAACTTCACGTTGCCGGCAAATTCCTTACGCATGTCCGACAGCACTTTGGCCGTGCCGAGCAGGATAGCAGTGTGGGCGTCGTGCCCGCACGCGTGCATCAACCCCGGAATCTTTGAGCAGTACTCCTTGCCCGTCTCCTCTGTGATCGGGAGGGCGTCCATGTCAGCCCGAAGCGCGATGGTCAGGCCGTCGCCCAGACCGTGACCAGGGCCCTCGCCTCTTAGCAACCCGACGACGCCGTGACCGCCGACGTGCTCCCTCACTTCAATCCCAAGGTCCCTCAACACCTTCGCCACCAAGGCGGAGGTATGGGGCGTCTCGAGCCCGAGCTCGGGGTGCATGTGGATCTCCCTGCGCAGGCTGATGATGTCATTCTCGATGGCTTTCGCGGCTCTCAAAGTCTCCAACAGCGTGACCCCCTTGTGTTGTTGATTTCTGCGACTCCTGTGATTCCCTCGATTCCTCGATTCCTTGATTCCGTAGATCCCTTGCCCCTATGCTCCCCGAGGATCGGGTTTGGATAAGCGATGGCGGGATTCCTGCCGGGAAGAGTCAGGCGAGTGCAGTTTCTCGGACGTGCGCAGCCTCGCGGTCGTGCGGAGTTTCGCGGGCGAGCCGAGTCAACATAACATCGATAACTAGGACGTTGGAGGCGTCTAGTGCCCACGAGATAGGCACTGGACGCGTTATGTCAACCGACCGGGGCTGCGTTTGGTCGACTTCCTCGCTCCGAGTTAACATAAGTCTCGATAATATGCATCTAGTGGCAGATCGGGTCTACATAACACCGATAATTGAGACGTAGCGAACAACCAGTGCCTATATAACAGGCAGTAAAGTCGTTATGTCAACAGACCTCGATCCGCCATCAGTTTCCCTTCCCCTACGCCTCAATCGCCTCGTATCTCGGTCCGGCCAAGTTCTCCATGTACTTCTGCAGAGCGAAGCCGGAAGCCGCCGCAATCGCGGCCACGACCAGGTACAACGGTACCCCGCCGAGCCCTGCCTTGTAGATCATCCTTACGACGAAACCGCCAACGAACAGGTAGACCGCGGACAACAACATGGCACCCAGCGTCGCGAAGTTGCCCTTCATCGCCTGGTGTGGTTCGGTCCAGGACAATCGCGGGCTGTATAGGTCGTTGATGAGGCAGATGGCGCTGACCGGCCACGAAACCAGCAGCCCCAACACCGCGACGACGGCCAGATGGTAGAGGTCCACCCTAAACAACATCGCAGCCGACACCAGCAGGGTCGCCAGTTGCACTGCCGCTACCAGCATCGAGTACCGCAGCTTCCCACGCACTTGCGTTCTGGCAGGCACGGGGATCATCTTGCTGAGCCAGAACGTGCCGCCCTCGCGCGATATGGAGGTCGAAGAGACCTGGTTCATCGAGGCCAATCCGCCCTGAGCAGCTATCATTATCAGCACCAGCGCGTCGATAGAGGCCCCGGCAAAGCCGCCGATGAGCATGCGCAGCTCCCCTCCCCCAACGGCGCCGAAGACCCACATTATCGGGATAATGGCCAGGTTGGTCAGCACCACCAGAAGGAAATTGGGTGTGCGAGTCAGGACCCAGTGGTCGCGGAACGTTACTGCGACGGACGGGTCCCTGGGATGCGAGAACAGACCGCTAACCGACCCGGATCCCTCGGACGCTGCGTTGTGGCGTCTGGAGTGGGTCCCGACAGTCCCTGCTGTCCTACCAGATCCCGCCGTCCTCACGTCCTTGCCGAGGCCACCGAGGAACCATCCCTGGGCGACAGTCGCCACCGCCAGCAAGGCAGCCACGGATCCGCCCAAGAATGCCACGGTCCCGATGAGACCGGTACCGGTCGCCCAACCTGTCAGCGCCCAGGCCGCCCACTTGAGCGGCGGATAGTATCCGGCCGCCATCTGCACCAGCCCGTTGGGCTGCGTGAGCGCCCTCATGATCTCCTCGGGGCCTTTCGTGACCATGCTCGAGTTGAAGAACTGGAACGCCATGATGACCAGGAAGAACGCAAGTCCGAAGACGACCCGGAACATATCGCGGTGTCGGAAGCCTTTGGTGCCGCGCATGATGAGTATAGTGAACAATAGCGCGAGCGCCAGCGGGATCGCGGGGATCACCAGGTTGACCAGCGCTGCCAACACCCAGAACAGCGGGCTGCCGAGCCTAAGACCCAAAGGGACGAGGAACGGGATCGCGATGACAGACGAGAAGATGAGCTGAGCCACATAGGCGATGAGGACCTTGGCCCCCAGGATCTGCCGGCCTGTAAGCGGCATAGCCTGCAGCATCTCCAGATCGGTCGCGTAGTAGAGCGTGGACATGAGGGCGCTTATCCCGATGAAGAACACTAGGAACTGGCCCATCATTACCGCGACGATGACAGGGAGCCCCGGCTGGGCGATGGCCACAGACTGGGCTGCTATGCTGTCCCCCATCTGGTAAAGAAAACCCATGAGCGGCACAAACGCCATCACCATCAAACCCAGGTAGAGCCACGCTTGCCGCGACTTGCGGCCCAGGCCAAGTTTCTCGGCCATGCCACGCTGCCCGTATTCGACTTTGAACTGCATGGTAAGTAGCGACCAGAAGGAAGAAGGCAATCCCTTCGTCCTAAGACCGCGAATCCCAGAAACGCTCATATGATTGACCTCATTTCAGGCAAGCTGCGCATAAAAGCTACCTAGCCAGCGATGCGACCTGCTCTTCCGACAGCTTGGCTTCAGTCACCTTGAGGAATATCTCCTCAAGCGACTTGTTGCCTTCCTGGGCGAAGAGCTTCCTGATCTCGTCGACGGTGCCGACGGCGATGAGCTTGCCCTTGTGGATGATGCCGACGCGATCGCATAGCCTCTCGGCTATCTCCATGACGTGGGTCGAGAAAAAGACCGCGCCGCCTTGGTCGGCGTGGGACCTCATGATCTCCTTGAGCAGGAAAGACGACCGGGGATCGAGCCCCATCATGGGTTCGTCCAGGATCCATAGCGGGGGCCGGTGGATCAGTGAGCCGATTAGGCAGATCTTCTGACGCATGCCGCGCGAGTAGCTGCCGATCGGGTCCCTCACCGCCCCCGTCATCTCAAACGTCTCGAGCAGCGGAAGAATCCGGCGCTCCCGCTCCTCGCCAGGGACTCGATAGACGTCACCCATGAAGTTCAGGTACTCGACTCCCGAGAGCTTCTCCCAGATCTGCGCCTCATCCGGCACGAAGCCTATCTGCTTCTTGGCCTCGATGTGGTCCTTTGCGATGTCGCGGCCGTTGATCAGGATAGTGCCTTCGTCCGGTTTCAGTACCCCGACCACCATCTTTATGGTCGTGGTCTTGCCCGCCCCGTTGGGTCCCAGGAACCCGAATATCTCGCCAGGTTTGACCTCGAGGTTGAGGCCGTCAACCGCCTTTGCATCCGATCCGTAGCTCTTGGACGCCTGTGTCACTTTTAGCATCTAATCGTCCTCCAAGAGCCCCCTTTTTTGCGGGGACCCACCATAGTTTACGACGCAAAAGGGAACTGGGACGGCGACCAAAGGAACCTCATGGCCGACGGCCTGGTGGGCAACGTCGCGGCGACATTCGTCAACCCGTTCCTCACTCCGTTCGCGCTGAGGGCGCCTACTTAATACAAGACCTGCATGGGACGCCGGTCCACCTTGCCTACATGTCCTTTGCGGGCGGACTGACCGGCATCCTTGGGCAGAGCCTTCGCCCAATAATGCTAATCAGCGCCGTGGGAAGGTTTGCCACCGGATACCTGCTCCTTAGGTACATCCCCGATACGCATGAAGTTGCTCAAAACGAAGGGGGCCTTTCGGCCCCCACCAATTCCTTCTGACTACTTCGCCGCCCTGGGGATCCCATTTCGCCACGCGTCAGCCATCTCAGCGGTGGCGAGGCTGATGATCTCTCCGCCCAGGCAGTCCTTCACCACTAGTTTGTCGCTGCCCACTTGGCCGAGGACAGCAAGGGGAACCGAATGTCTGGCGCACAGGTCCTTGAGTGCCTGCTCCTTATCTGGAGCGAGACTCACCACGACCGCCGAGTTGCACTCGCCAAACATGACGGAATCGGGACGGTGGTCCGGGTTTCCGCCGCAGCCTATGGCGCCAATTGAGATCGTCGCACCGCAGGCTCCATCCTCACCATGGATACAGGACTCGGCCAACGCCACCGCCAGACCGCCTTCGGATAGGTCCTGCGCGGACCGGAGGAGCCCAAGTGACGCTCCTTCGACCAGCACGTCGACGAGCCCCTTCTCCAAAGCGAGGTCGGGCTCGCGAGGATTGCCCGCTACTTGGCCACAGATGCTGGCCAGATACTCCGATCCCGCCAGTGACCTGCCGTCGCCCCACACCTTGCCCAGCACGGCGATTGCGTCACCCGCCGACTTGAACCCGGGGCTGACGTGCTTATCAAGGTCCTCCAAAACACCTAGCATGCCGATGACGGGCGTCGGGTAGACCGCCACGCCTTCGGTCTCGTTGTAGAAGCTGACGTTGCCACCGGTGACAGGGGTGCCGAGGGCCACACAGGCTTCGGACATCCCTGCGATAGCCTCTTTGAACTGCCAATATATTTCGGGCCGCTCGGGGTTGCCGAAGTTCAGGCAGTTGGTGATCGCCACCGGTCTCGCGCCGGTCGCGGCCACGTTCCTTGCCGACTCAGCCACCGCCCACGCCGCCCCGGCCTTTGGGTTCAGGTAGGCCAGCCTGCCATTGCAGTCGGTCTTCAGCACCAGCGCCCTCTTGGTGCCCTTGACCCGCACCACCGCGGCGCCCTTGCCCGGACCCTCCACCGTGTCTGTCCTGACCATGTAGTCGTACTGCCTGTACACGGTCTCTTTGGAGGCGATGTTGGGAGCGGCCAACAGCTTCAGGAGGATACCGCCCAGTTCGCTCTTGGCGGGCACCTTCACCGAGGCGGCTGCCCAATTCGTGTTATTCGAAACGTAGCCCGGCTCCGCCGATTCGGGGCAGTAGACAGGCGAACCCTCGACCAAGAGGGACACCGGTATCGCCGCCGCCAGCTTGCCGTACTCGTAGACCTCCAAACTCCCGCTGTCGGTGACGCGTCCGATGTTGGCGACGTGGAGGCCCCACTTCTTGCCGATTGCCGCGACCTCGTCCACCTTTTCAGGCTTGACGATGAGCAACATGCGCTCCTGGCTCTCGGAAAGCATCACGTCGTACGCGGTCATGTTCTCTTCGCGCATGGGGACTTTGGCTATCTCAATTGAAAGCCCGGTCCCCGCTCTAGCGGCGGTTTCAGCGCAAGAGGAGGTTATCCCGGCTGCGCCCATGTCCTGGATGCCCACGACTACACCCTTATGCATCATCTCGAGGCAGGCCTCGATGAGCAGCTTTTCCATGAACGGGTCGCCGACCTGGACGTTGGGCCTCTTGTCCTCATTGTCCTCGCCCAGCACGTCGGACGCGAAGGTGGCGCCGTGAATTCCGTCCCGCCCCGTGGAGTGCCCGACGATCATCACCACGTTCCCAACCCCGTAAGCCTTGCCCAGGTGCAGATCCTCGTGCTTCATGAGGCCGGCGCACAGCACGTTAACCAGGGGGTTACCCTTGTATGGCTCGGCGAAGAACACCTCGCCTCCAACCGTAGGGATGCCCAGACAGTTGCCGTAGCCGGCGATGCCTGAGACCACGCCGCCGAAGAGGAAGCGCGACCTTGCGTCCTCGACCGGGCCGAAGCGCAGCGAGTCCAGTAGGATGACCGGACGGGCGCCCATAGCCAGGACGTCGCGGACGATACCGCCGATGCCGGTGGCCGCGCCCTGGTAAGGCTCAACAGCGCACGGATGGTTATGGGATTCGACCTTAAAAGCACAGGCCAATCCGTCGCCGATGTCGACCACTCCGGCGTTCTCTCCCGGACCGACCAGCACTTTCTCGCCCTTGGTCGGGAGAGTCCGCAGCAATGACCTGGAATGCTTGTACCCGCAGTGCTCGGACCAAAGCACAGAGAATATGCCGGTCTCGGTGTAGTTGGGTTCCCGCCCGAGCCTGTTCACGATCTCCTTGTACTCAAAATCCTTGAGCCCCATCTTCTTCCAAGCGGGGATGTCCATCTACGATCGCCCCTTTCCGACCAGCGTCCCCTTGGACAGGCTGTCAACCATCGAGAGGAATATCCGCCTGCCGTCCTCGCCGCCGAGGATGGTCTCGACGCAGCGCTCCGGGTGCGGCATCAACCCGAGGACGTTGCCCTTCTTGTTGACTATCCCGGCGATATTGCGTGCTGCTCCATTAGGATTGGCCTCAGCGGTAGGGTTGCCGCTCTCGTCGACGTACCGCAGCACTACCTGGCCGGAGCGTTCGAGGTCGTCTAGGACGTCCTTCTCGGCGTAGTAGTTGCCGTCGTGGTGGGCTATGGGCATCCGCAGCACTTCGCGGGGCCTGTACAGAGAGGTGAAGGGGGTTTTCGCGTTCTCCACCCGAAGGTTTACCCACTTGCAGCGGAACTCGAGGACGTCGTTGGAAAGCAGCTGTCCGGGGAGCAAGCCCGCTTCGGTCAGGATCTGAAACCCGTTGCAGATGCCTATGACCAGGCGGCCCTTCTCGATGAACTCGTACAGCGACGACATTATGCGGGAAAACCTGGCCAGGGCGCCTGACCGCAAGTAGTCGCCGTAAGAGAAGCCGCCGGGCAGGACAACCGCGTCGAAGCCTTGTAGGTCGACGCCGTCGTGCCAGATGAACTCGCAGTCAGCGCCAACCACGTCCTTTATGGCATGGTGGGCGTCGGTGTCGCAGTTTGACCCGGGGAATACGATTACGCCGAACTTCATGGCCGTTCACCGGCCTCTTGAACCGCTATGCGGTAGACTTCGGTGACAGGGTTGGCCAGGAGCTTCCTCGCCATCTCGTCCAGCAGGGAATTGGCCTCCTCAATTGAGGCCGCCTCCAGGGCGATTACGATGTCCTTCCCCATCCTGACCCTCTGCACCTGGGCGTAGCCGAGGGCGTCCAGCGAACCCTTGACCGCCGCGCCCTGGGGGTCGAAAATGCCTTCCTTCAAAGCGACTGTGACTGTACCCATGAACTTCATGCGCAACACCCCCATTGAAAAGTCGTGCTTACTGGCTAACCCTCCGCAGCACCTCAGCGTAGGCTTCCTCCACCCCGCCGAGATCCCTGCGGAACCTGTCTTTGTCCAACTTCTCTCTGGTAGTGGCGTCCCAGAACCGGCAGGTATCGGGCGAAATCTCGTCTCCCAGCACGGTCTGTGCCAAGGAGCCGTCGGCGCTGACCACCCGGCCGAACTCAAGTTTGAAGTCCACCAGCAGGAGGCCCCTCTCGCGGAAGAACGGCATAAGGATAGCGTTGATCCTCTTGGCTTCGTCCCGCAGGTGGTCCAGTTCTGCCTTGGCTGCGAAGCCGAACGCCAGGATGTGGTCGTCGTTCAGGAGGGGGTCGCCCAACTCGTCGGACTTGTAGTAGAGCTCCAGGATTGGGAACGGGAGGTCGACGCCCTCGGGCTTGCCTGTCCTCTTGGAGAGACTGCCGGCCACGATGTTGCGGACCACGACCTCGATGGGGAAAATCCGGAGGCGCTTGCACTTCATGGTGACTTCGTCAGCCAGTGAGATGAAGTGGGTGGGTACGCCCTGTTTCTCAAGGTACTTGAAGAGCGTGGTGGAGATGTGGGCGTTGAAGAATCCCTTCCCCTTGATGGTGCCCTTCTTCTCGCCGTTGAAGGCGGTCGCGCTGTCCTTGAAGACCATGTAGACTTCGCCGGGATCCCCAGGGTACACAACCTTAGCTTTGCCTTCGTAGAGCTTGTCTTTGCCTGCAACTAGGTCGCTCACAGTGTCCCTCCTCGATCGGTGTCAGGAGATTAGTAGGTCAGCTTGTCTGAAGATATCGTCCACCCTGGCCAAGGCGTGCTTCAGGTCGAAACACGCCGCGATCTTCGCTTCACCCAAGACATTCACGATAGCCGGTTCCGCCGCGATCCTCTCCCTAAACGTGGGAGCGCCCTCCCAAGAGGCCATTGCCAGCCGCTGGACGATCGCGTACGCGTCTTCCCTCCTCATCCCGGACGCCACCAGCGCCAGCAGGACTTCCTCGGAGAAAACCAGCCCTCCGGTGAGGTTGAGGTTGGCGAGCATCCGATCGGGATACACCCTCATGTCCTTGAGAATCCCGGTCATCCGGGAAAGGGCGTAGTCCAGGAGAGTCGTTGCGTCGGGGAGGATAATCCTCTCTACCGACGAGTTGGAGATGTCGCGCTCGTGCCAGAGTGCGTTGTTCTCGAGGGCGGCGACGGCGTATCCGCGCATCAGTCTGGACATCCCGCATATCTGCTCAAGGCCGACGGGGTTGCGCTTGTGGGGCATCGCCGACGAACCCTTCTGGCCGGTCCGGAACGGCTCCTCGACCTCCCGCACCTCGGTGCGGGCCAGATGGCGCAAGTCGGTGCCAATCTTCTCCAGGGTCCCCGCGACGACCGCGAGAGTCGAGACCACGGCCGCGTGCCGGTCGCGCTGGATCACCTGGCTGGAGACGGGCGCGGGAGTAAGGTCCAGCCGCTTGCAGACGAAACGCTCGACAAATGGGTCAACATGGGCGTAGTTGCCGACGGCGCCGGAAAGCTTGCCCACCGATATTTCCGCGATGGCGACCTGGACTCTCTCCAGGTTCCGCTTCATCTCCTGATACCACCGGGCCAGGAGCAGGCCGAAGGTGATGGGTTCGGCGTGGACGCCGTGCGTACGTCCGATCATGGGGGTGTCCTTGTACTTCAGGGCCAATGACCCCAACACATCGACCATTGCCTGGACGTCCGCCATAATGACAAGGAGAGACTCTCTGACCAGGGACGACAGAGCGGTGTCCACGACGTCGTAAGAGGTGAGTCCGAAGTGAATGTACTTGCCCTCGTCGCCGACGGTTTCGGCTACCTGGCTCACGAACGCGATGACGTCGTGCCTGACTATGGCCTCGATCTCATCGATACGCTTGGGATCGACCTTGGCCTTGGCGCGGACCGCTTCGGCGATCCCTTTCGGGACAGCGCCTAGGCGCTCCCAGGCTTCCAGGGCCAGAACCTCAACCTCTAGCCAGCGCCCGTACTTGTTTTCCTCGCTCCAGATCTTCCTCATAGCGGGCCTGGCGTATCTGGGTATCATCCCGGTACCACCTTTCCTTCGGCTTGGCGGCTATTCCCACTCAATGGTGGACGGCGGCTTCGACGTTATGTCAAGCGCGACCCTGTTAACGTCCGGTACCTCGTTGACTATCCTGGCCGAGACCTTCTCCAGAACTTCGTAAGGGAGCCTGGCCCAGTCGGCGGTCATTGCGTCCTCCGAATGTACCGCGCGGATGGCGACCAAGTGCCCGTAAGTGCGGACGTCTCCCTGCACGCCGACGGTCCTGACGTCGGGCAGCACGATGAAGCACTGCCACAGTTTGTCGTACCAACCCGCCGTGCGTATCTCCTCATCCAAGATGGCCTGGGCTTTGCGCACGATCTCGCACTTCTCGAATGTGACTCCGCCCAGGATCCTCACTCCCAGCCCCGGCCCCGGGAACGGGTGCCTGCCGGTGAACTCGTGAGGAAGCCCGAGTTCCTTCCCAACCAGCCTGACCTCGTCCTTGAACAGCTCGCGGAGAGGTTCGAGCAACTTGAGATCCATGCGTTCGGGGAGCCCGCCGACGTTATGGTGGCTCTTAATCACGGCACGCAGTCTGGAGCCGGACTCGATGACGTCGGGATAGATGGTGCCCTGGACGAACCACTCGGCTCCTCCAACCTTGCGGGCCTCTTCCTCAAAGACCTTGATGAACTCCTCACCGATGATCTTCCGCTTCTTCTCGGGGTCGAGGACACCTGCGAGGCGGCCGAGGAACCTATCCTGGGCGTTCACCAGGTTGACCTTGATGCCGAGCGTAGCCAGCGCCTTCACAACGTAGCTCGCCTCGCCCTGCCTCATGAGACCGTGATCGACCAGGATCGGGTGGAGATGGTCTCCCACAGCGCGATGGACAAGGACCGCCGCTATCGTAGAGTCCACGCCGCCTGAAACCCCTGCGATGACGTGGCCGTCGCCCACCGTCTCGCGGATATGCCTGACCGTTCTTTCGACGAACGCTTCCATCGTCCAGTCTTTCTTGAGCCCGGCTACTTTGAACAGGAAGTTCCTGAGGACCTCCTGCCCTAACGGGGTGTGCTTGACTTCGGGGTGAAACTGGACGCCGTAGCGCCTAGCCGACCTGTTCCCCATCGCCGCCGCGGGCGTCTTGCCGGTCGAGCCCAGCACTTCAAAGCCGGGTGGGACCGCTTCAACGCTGTCGCCGTGGCTCATCCACACGTCCATCTTCTCGCCAAGCCCGTCCAGAAGACCTTCCGGCTGCTTGACGGCAAAGACCGCCGGTCCAAACTCCCTTCCGCCGCCCTCCTTCCCTGGAACCACCTTGCCGCCCAGGATATTGGCCATAGCCTGCATCCCGTAGCAAATGCCGAGGATTGGGCAATCAAGTTTGAGGACTTCCGGGTCGGGTAGGATGGCGCCGGGCAGGTAGACGCTGTCGGGGCCGCCCGACAGGATGATGGCTCCGGGTAGATCCTTCCCGGATGGGCTGACCGCCCTCTTGATCTCCTCCACCGAGGCGTCGCCGGACAGGACCTGGCAGTAGACCTTCTCTTCGCGGACTCTACGTGCGATCAGCTGAGTGTACTGCGCTCCAAAATCGAGGACGATGACCTGGTTTGCCATGTGGACACCCTCTTTGTGTACGCAATTGTGCCGATTTGACTTGCGTGCAACAATTCTACTTAGAATCTATCACCGCTTGAGACAAGGTTCAAGGAGTGATTTGAAGTCGCCATGGCGACAGCCCCGTCCCCCGGCGGCAGGAATCACCCGCGAAGATATAGAACGCTACCCGCAAAGGCAAAGTTTCTCGCAATTGGACAACACTACGCAAAAGCGACGGGGGTGACAGCAGTGAAATTCGATATCTTGGTGAAGGGCGGATACGTAGTTGACCCGCTGTCGGGTTACGGCGGACAGGGCGACGTTGGCATCTACCAGGGCAAGATCGCGCAGGTCGGGGCCAATCTCCCGGCCACGACGGCGGACAAAGTGATCGATGCCGCGGGTTACATAGTCATGCCGGGCGTCATCGACGCACACGTCCACGTTTCCTCAGAGGAACGGTGGATCGGCTTCTCGATGATGGCCAGCGTTGGCGTGATGACGGCGGTGGATTTCGGCGGACCCATCCAGCACACGGTCAAGGGTCTGGGGTCATTCGGGTGCGGGATGAGCATCGCCGGCCTGCACACGGTCGTCCCGGGCCGCAATACCAAAGACGGCAACCCGTCCGAAGAGGAACTCGGCGCCATCATCGACGCAGCCTTGTCCGACGGCGCAATCGGTTTGAAGATTGTGGGCGGACACAGTCCGGCCACCCCCGAAGCCACCGCCCGCATCATCGACGTGGCAAACAAGAAAGGCTGCTACGTGGCTTTCCACGTAGGAACGACCGAGCACGGCAGCGACATCGAAGGCTTCCATGAGGCGGTAAAACTGGCCGGGAAGAATCACCTGCACATAGCACATGTCAACAGCTACTGCCGCGGGCTGCATAAGGTCCCCGCAGCAGAGGCTCTGGAGGCCGTCGAGGCTCTGCGGACCCACCGCAACTTGGTCTCCGAGTCTTACCTCGGCACCATCAACGGCACAAGCGCCAATATCGTAGACGGCCTGCCCTCCAGCCACGTCACCAGGAACTGCCTCCGTATGGGCGGCTACGAGCCCAACGAGAAGGGCATGGGCGAGGCCATTCTCGGAGGATGGGCGCTCATCCAGGTTTTGCGCGGCGGCAAGATGGAACTGGTCACCGGCAAAGAGGGCCACGAGGTCTGGAAGACCGCCAGTACTAGGACCGGCGTCAGCTTCCCGGTGAACGACACAACGTCCATGCACATCCTGGCTGCGGCGAGGATGAAGGGCGGGGACGAATTCGTGGTCGACGCCATCAGCACAGATGGCGGCGCCATCCCGAGGAACGTCCAGTTGGAGAGAGGTTCCGCCCTAATCAGGCTGGGCGCTCTGACCTGGCCTGAGTTGGCCAGGAAGCTGACACTGAACCCTGCGCGGATGTTTGGCTTCGAGCACAAGGGCGCCCTGGCCGAAGGGTTCGACGCCGATGTCACCGCGGTAGACCCGAAAGACGGGCGTGCCCACCTGGGCATTTCCCGCGGACAGGTCATCATGGTGGATGGAGTCGTTGTCGGCAAGGGCGGGCACCTGCTCACGGCTACTGCAGCCGGGGCGAAGAAGGCCCAGGAGGCAGGTCTTTCGGCCGAGGCCGTCGACTTGTCCAAGAGCCTGTTCTACACAAGAACTTAGTCCGTAAGACATGAACCGGGGCAGGCTCTTCGCCTG
>JBBDIP010000058.1:0-11824 GCA_040880305.1 Bacillota bacterium | reverse complement strand
TGTCGCCTTCTTGACTTTCCTTGCCAGCACCCCGTCGCTGCCTTTGCCTTTTCCGTCTATGCCCCCAAAGCCTCTTGCCATCATCCTCGCCTCCTAATGCGTTTCTGGATGGACACTCCAACTTTTGCTGTCATTTTGCTGTCAAACTCCGCATATCCCGAGACGGCTGAGACGCTCAATATCAGTGATACGCTGGCTGTGGTCTTGCTTGGTGGTTTGACGGCACGAGTGGGAACGTATAATGCGGTGTTATCCTGGGATTCACGCATAAATGACATGCTGAAACGCGGTCTATGCGTGCCCGTCTGCCCTGAGGTTCTGGGCGGACTCCCGGTCCCAAGGCTTCCCGCGGAGATCTTCCGCGATATTGTGCTCAATCTGAAAGGGGACGACGTCACCGCCGCGTACGAGGACGGGGCCAGGAAGGCCCTGCTTGTTGGGCTCCAGACCGGCTGCACCTCGGCCATCCTCAAGGCTCGAAGCCCATCCTGCGGGGCAGGGTCCATCTACGACGGTACGTTCACTCACGCGCGAGTGACCGGCGACGGAGTCTTCGCGGCCCTGCTGCGCCGGCACGGCTTCACTTTGCTTACCGAAGAGGAGCTTTAGCACACATCAGGGAACATCTGGTGTCGGAATGCGTCTGGGAAATAGAGGAGTTCCATCCTTGTGGAGAGGACTTCACTGATCGGAGGGTCCGACATGAGAGGGCAACGAGGCATTCTGATCTTGGCTGTGGTCCTCGTCCTGGCATCGTACCCTATGCAGTGGTACGGAACCGGTGGGACCGGCACATCCATCGCGCTGGATGACTACAGGGTAGGGGCCGCTCTGAGCTCTTTGGGAGAGGAAAGCTGGAACAAAAGACTCCTAACGCAGGGAGAACTGAATGGGGCCTGGGTGTCAAGCGAGAACCGCGGCTACAAGGTCAACCTCACCATCATTCTGGACAACAACCCCTGGCGCGCGTCGGTCGCATTCTCTTCGGATAACACGCCGTTGGAGAACTCTACCGGGCTGGCGGGGGGAGTGCTTCTCCCTCTGTACGTTAAGAGGTTGGGATTCGCCCTTGCATTCCTGTGGCTGACGATGGGGTTCCTTGTACCTCGCGTCTTCGGTAGGAAGTGTCCCGACTGCCTGCAGAGCTTCTGGAACCCGGTACTACTTGAGCCCCAGGAGAGCGTCGTCTACACCGGAGGGTTCGACGACGAGGGGGATTCTCTCTCCCAAATCGCTCGGCGCGACTATGTATGTCCTCGCTGCGATTACCGGCGCATAACCTACTTCATCCCCAGCGAAAACCGTCCCGGCAAGGTTTTTAGGACATTAAGGTCGCCCAATCGGTTGATCACCTCGATCAATCAGGATGAGATCGCTCAAAAGATCCTCGACAAGTGGTTCGAGGACAACGCCAAGAAGACCCGGTTTCACAACCCCAGTGAGTGGCGGGCTTTCTATGATGAATTAAAGGCTACGGAGCGGGAGGAGAGGTTTGTGACGAGGTAAGATCCCTGTTCAGGGCTATCTAAAAAGTCTGGTGCCGAAGGGGGGATTTGAACCCCCACAGGCGTTAGCCTACGGCGCCCTGAACACCGCGTGTCTGCCATTTCCACCACTTCGGCACTGCATGGGATAGTCTAGCATACGGCACTTTCGATGACAACCACTTAGACCCTTGCCGAATCGGGCTTTGCATTTTAGGATACCCCGCCATGCCGTGAACCCGGAAGGTCTTGAACCTGCCCTAGGCAGGTGGGTGCCCTCCCATAGCTTCTGCGTTCCTGCCAGCCTTACGGGGGCAGTGTACGCGTCGCTCGACGGAGTCCAGGCTCCCTTACTCACGGTGTGGCTCAAACTCACCGTGATCCACGCACACAGCAGGGCTACATCCAGCCGGACGACCGAAGCCCTCCGGCAAGACTCATCTTATCACCCACTAAAGCGCTGTCGCAATAGTGAAACGCGTGGTAGGCCTATCAAGGTTTTACCAGGTGAGGTAGCCGACTGGGCGCATTTCTGCTTGCAGTAGACATGCTGTTGGCGTACCATCTGCCTATCCGCCACGCTAGCGCGCTCAAGGTTCGGAGGCGTGGCACCCGGAGCTGGCAGGATTTGGTCTTGCGGGATTCGGAGTTGTCGGATTCGAAGGGAGTCCTCTGACTTGAAGAGGCTACGGCCGCTCATTATCGCTGCGCTCATGTCGGCACTCTCGGTGGTCCTCACCCGGTTTGCGTCGGTGAGGGTGACCATAGGAGGCGTGGAAGGGATCCGGATCGGACTTGGCGCCTTGCCGAACATCCTGGGAGGGGTCATCTTGGGGCCCCTGTACGGAGCACTCTCGGGCGGAGTCGCCGACGTGGTGGGCTTCATGCTCAGTCCACTGGGCGGCTACATGCCGCACTTCACTCTGACCGCCGCGCTCACAGGGGCAATACCCGCCGTCGTATACCGGGTGCTGCAGCCGGGCCAAAGGACCTCGGCGGGACTGCTGCCGCTGGGGATAGCCGTGGCCGCCGGCACAGTCCTGGTTTCGTGGGGGCTCACCCCCTACTTCCTCCACTCGCTGTTTGGTTTGGACCTGCGGGTCATCTTGCTGCCGAGAATTGTGGCGGGCATCATCGAGGTGCCGGTGTACGCCTTCATAATCAAGGCCGTATATGACCGGACTTGGAGGCTGGTGGGTGACGCCACCGGAAGCCGCGCACGCTAACAATCGGAAGCAAAATGTCTCTTGGCAAGGGCTACGGCCCTTGCCTGCGACGCAGCAAAAGCTCCGCTGTCGCTCTGCTTCTGCCTAGAACAGCGACAGCTGGTCGCCGTCGGGGATCCCCTGGAAGACGCCCTGGTTCTTCAGGACCTCGCAGACCTTCTTGCCGAGTCGAGTCCTGCGACGGAAGTCGTCGATGGACGAGAACTCGCCATCGACCCTGGCAGCCACGATGGCTTGAGCGGCCTGACCCCCGACGCCTGGCATGGACACGAAAGGCGGGACGAGTTTGCCTTCATGCACCACGTACTTGCGAGCGTCTGATAGGTAGAGCGACGGCCGGTCGAAACTCAGTCCCCTGGCCGACATCTCCATGACGACCTCAAGCGCCGATGTGACATCCTGGTCCTTTGCGGTAGCGTTGGGCGAAGCTCCTACCTTGTCGATGTGCTCCTTCCATCCGTCCTCCCCCAGGTACATGACGTCAGTGGTGAGCGAGGAACCGTGGAAAGTGAAGTAGGCTGCCGCAAAGGCCAGCGGGTAGTGGACCTTGAAGTAGGCGATCCTAAAGGCCGTAGTCACGTAAGCTGCTGCGTGGGCCTTGGGGAACAGGTACGTAATCTTCCGGCAGGACGCGATGTACCAGTCCGGCACTGATAGGGCCTGCATTGCAGCGATATCGTCCTCGGAAAGAGGTTTTCCTTTGCGCACTTTCTCCGCGACCCCGAAAGCCTGCGCGGCGTCCATCCCCGTTTTCATGAGCCCGAGGAAGATGTCTTCGCGTGTGGCGATGACCTGGTCTAGCGTGGCATCGCGGTTCTTGATGTAGTCCCGCGCGTTGTTGGCCCACACGTCTGTGCCGTGGGAGAGCCCCGAGATCCTGACCAGGTCGGCAAAGCAGGTCGGGCGGGTCTCCACCAGCATGTTTCGAACGAACCTCGTGCCGAACTCGGGCACGCCTACGGCGTCTTCAGGAGTGGTACCGGCGAACAGCTTCAACGTATCCGGGTCGTCCATGGGCACCTTTAGCGGGTCAACGCCGGTAATCTCATGTAGCATCTTCAGGACGGTCGGGTCGTCATGGCCCAGGATATCCACCTTGACCAGGTGGCCCGACAAGGAGTTGTAGTCAAAGTGAGTGGTCATGGCGCCGGCTTCCCTATCGTCGGCCGGGAACTGGAGGGGGGTGAAGTCCAGCACGTCCATGCCTGCCGGGATAACCATCACCCCGCCCGGGTGCTGGCCGGTGGTGCGCTTCACGCCTTCGATGCCGGTCGAAAGCCGGGTCTCCTCGGCGCGCTTCAGCGTCTTGCCCTGGTCCTCGGCATAGTGCTTCACGAACCCGAAGGCGGTCTTGCGGGCGATTGTGCCTATGGTGCCGGCGCGGAACACGTTCCCTTCGCCGAGAAGGGTCGACGCGAATTTGAACATCTCGCCCTGCTCCTCGCCGGAGAAGTTGAGGTCGATATCCGGGACTTTCTCGCCGTGGAAGCCCATGAAAGTCTCGAAGGGGATGTCCTGCCCGTCCCGGGCGAGATCATGCCCGCAGTTTGGACAGATCCTGGCGGGCAAATCGAAACCCGACCCGCAGTTGCCTGGCGGGGCGAAGTCGCTGAAGTAACATTTGGGGCAGACGTAGTGTGGCTGCAACGGGTTAACCTCGGTGATGCCGGTGCAGGTCGCCACAAGAGACGACCCGACGGATCCCCTGGACCCGACCCCGTACCCATCGGCTATGGACTTGTCGACCATGCGTATGGCTACGATGTATAGCGACGAGAACCCGTGGTTGACGATGGCGGTGAGTTCCTTGTCCAGTCTGGCCCGCACCACGGCGGGCAGTTGGGGGCCGTACATGCGGGCGGCGCCCTCTTCGGTGAGGCGCTTCAGGGTCTCATCGGCGCCCTCCAGTGTCGGGAAGAAAGAGCCTCCAGGTACCGGCTCAACGTCTTCAACCGAGTCCGCGATGGCTACGGAGTTGTCCACCACGACCTCACGAGCCGCATCTGGGCCCAGGTAGTGGGCCGCCTCCAAGAGCATCTCGGTTGTGGTGCGAAGGTAGACCGGGGCGCTCTGCTCTCCTCCGTCGACCATGCCTTTGCCGGTCAGAAGGATAGTCCGGTAGATCTCATCCTCCGGGTCGAGGTAGTGAACGTCGCAGGTCATGACGCACGGCTTCTTAAGTTCATGCGCGAGGTCATAAATCCGCTTGTTGATGGCGGCGAGGGCCTCCCTGTCGGCCACCTTTCCCGACGCCACCAGGAATTCGTTGTTGTCTAGGGGCTGAATCTCCAGGTAGTCGTAGAACGAGGCTACTCGCCTCTGCTCTTCCTCCGGCTTCCCGTCCAGCACCGCCCTGAAGACCTCGCCGGCTTCGCAGGCTGATCCCACGATAATGCCCTCACGCTTGGCCGCGATCAGACTCCTGGGGATGCGGGGCGTCCTGTAGAAGTGCTTCAAATGCGCCTGGGTCACTATTTCATAGAGGTTACGCAAGCCTTTTTGGGTCCTGGCAAGCAGGACGACGTGACGCGCCGGACCCTTTTCCTCCGTGTCTTCAACCAGATACCCCTCGACGCCGTAGATAATCTTGACGCCGTACTTGCGTCCAAGGTCGTGGGCCTCGGGAAAGGACTGCACCGCGCCGTGATCGGTCACGGCGATGGCTTTGTGGCCCCAGTCCTTTGCCCTTTTTATGGCCTTCTTCAACTCCAATACCGAGTCCATCTGGCTCATCTTGGTATGGAGGTGCAGTTCCACTCTCTTAGTCGATGCCGTATCTTTACGGAACTCCGGCGGGCAAATGGAGATATCGCTGGCGCTCACGACCAGCACAGGCTCAGAGTCGAACCTGTCGATGATGGCCTTTCCGCGGACCAGGATGAAAGTGCCGGGGCTAAGTTCCTCAATCTTGGATTCAGCCGAGGTCACCCTTATCCGCATTGAGTCGCTGCGGTCGGTGGCGATGACAGTGCCGTCGTACTTGCCGGCCATATTCTGTCTCCAAGAGACTTCTACAATCTCTCCCCAGACGGTGACCCGCTGCTTCTCGCCCCCGGTGAACTGCGACATGGGGATGGCTTCGCTTCTCTCGATAGCTTGTCCCCGGGAAAAGGCTGATCCGTTGGTCCTTCGGCGCGCCTCACCGTTCTGGGGCTTTGGCGCAGGGGCTTTGAAACACTTGTCGAGGCCCTCGGGGACGGCCCATCTGACCTGGTCGAGGCCATCCACTTTCTTGCGTATCTCCTGTCCGACCGTCGCAAGTAGCACGTCGAACTGATCTTTCAAGACGTTCCGGGCCGCTTTGTCCCACGTGGCCCTATCGGCTACGTCCAGAGCGACTACCCAGCTGGAGTTGTCGCCATCTACGTCGATGGTCTTCACAGCGAGGTGCCCCAGAAGCTCAGTCCCTTGCCATTCCCCGGGTACGACCATGTCTTTCAGCATGTAGTTCTGTCTAGGTTGTATGGTTATCTTGGACAATTCAGGCCCTCCGGAGTCTACCGGCTTCTTCAGCGACAAGACGCATTAGAGCGTCGACGATCTCTTCTTGCGGCACCCTTCCGAGCGCCTTCCCGTGAGAGAACAGGATGCCCCCGTCTCTGCCGCAAGCTACGCCTGCGTCGGCTTCCTTTGCCTCTCCAGGCCCGTTGACGGGACACCCCATGACGGCCACCTTCAAGGGCGCGTCGAACTGCTTGAGCCTTTCGGCAACCTGGCGGGCTATGGAAATGAGGTCGACCTGGGTCCTGCCGCATGTCGGGCACGAGATAAGATCGGGACCGAATCGCCGCGCCTCCATAGCCTGCAGGATCTCCCGGGCAGCCTCGACTTCCTCGACCGGAGTGCCGGTCAGCGACACCCTGATGGTGTCGCCTATTCCGATGGTGAGCAGCGACGATATCCCGGCTGCGGATTTCACGACCCCAGACAGCCCCGGCCCCGCCTCGGTGACGCCTATATGGAAGGGCCACCTGGTCTCGCGCGACATCAGGGCGTAAGAACGTATGGTGTCCTTGACGCTGGATGACTTGAGCGAGACGACGAGATCGCGGGCGTCGTGCTCCGCCAGGAAGCAAAGAGAGCGGCAGGCGCTCTCGACCAGAGCCTCTGGAGTCGGCCCGCCGTGCTTGGCCAGGATGTCCGCTTCGACTGAACCGCTGTTTACGCCAATACGGACAGACGCGCCTCTCGCTTTGGCAGCGTCCGCCACCAGAAGAAGCTTGTCCAGCCCACCGAGGTTGCCGGGGTTCACCCGGACCTTGTCGGCGCCGTTCTCGATGCACACGATGGCCAGAGCGTGGTCGAAATGGATGTCGGCCACGATGGGGCACCTCGCGCCTCGTTTGATCGCGCGCAGGGCTTCGGCGGCTTGGAAATCAGGGATGGCCACGCGGACGATGTCGGCGCCCGCGTCAACAGCTTGGTTGATCTGGGCAACCGTGGCCGACGAGTCACGGGTGTCGGTCTTTGTCATGGTCTGGATAGAGACCGGGGCCCCGCCGCCTATTGTTATGCTGCCGCAACGAACCGGGATGGTTTCCCGCCTGCGAAACAACTCATCTATCATCTAATCAGCCTCAGGATGTCTTTGTAGGTGATAACGACGAACAAGGCCATGAGCAGGAAAAACCCCACGAAGTGGATGAAGCTCTCTTTGTCGGGGTCTATGGGCTTTCCCCAGATCGCCTCAACTCCCGCGAAGACCAGCCGGCTGCCGTCTAGGGCGGGCACCGGCATGAGGTTGAAGAGGCCAAGGTTTGCCGACAGCGCGCCGAACAGGTACAGCAATTCCCCAAGTCCAGTCTTTGCGGCTTCGCCTAGTATCTGAGTGATGCCGATAGGACCGGTAACCTCTGGAGCGACCTTGCCCACCAGCATGCCGAATATGCCCTGGACCCACGCGACGCTCACCAGTACGGCCTCTCTCAATCCCTCGTACAGGCCTGTGAACAACCCAAGCCTGGCAACGACGAAACTGGGCCTTACCCCTATGACTCCAACGCCGTTGACGTCCAAGGGTGTCACATTCACGGTAATATCCTCATAGCCGCGCCGCACCACGATCGGGGTGGGTACCGTTGCTCTGGGCTGCACAGCTGCCGTCATGTCTTCCCAGGTGGGCGTAGATGCGCCCGCAACCGACAGCACAGTATCGCCCGCGCGCAGCCCGGCCTGTTCCGCGGGATACCCGGCCATTATCTCGGCAAGCGTCGTCGTAGGCCTGTTCAGGCCTACAAAGGAGAACACCGCGAAGAATGCCAGCGCGGCAATAAGCAGGTTTGCGAGAGGCCCTGCCGCCACTATTCGGGCCTTTCGCCCGGGCGACTGCGCGTTAAGCAAGCGATCCCTCGGAATGTCGAGGTCCTCGTCCCTGTCCTTGCCTTCTTCCCCGGCGAAACGCGTGAACCCGCCGATGGGGATGAGCCGGACCGTGTACTTGGTCTCAGCGCCCTGCCGCTGGAAGATGACGGGGCCCATTCCGATGGCGAACTCGTGGACGTAGACGCCCGCGGCCCGGCCGGCAAGAAAGTGGCCCAGTTCGTGAAACGTTACCAGAACGCCCAGAAGGAATATCGCTAGCACAGCCTGCAAAGGTTCATCGTCTCCTTACGAGAGAAGCTCGCGGACTCGCGCCTCTGCCCAGGCCCGCTCGGTCTCAAGGACTTCAACTCCGGTCACCGGCTTGGGCCGGTAGTCTTCCAGCACCGCCATAAGCACCCTTGGTATGTCAAGGAAGCCAATTCTGCCCGATAGGAATTCCTGCACCAGGATCTCGTCGGCTACGGACACGACGCAAGGCGCGGTCCCTCCCGCCTGGCCTGCCCGGAACCCTAGCGCAAGGCTGGGGAACCTGTCCAGATCGGGTTCTTCAAAGGTAAGGGTGCCCAGATAGGGCGAAAGCGACGGCACCACAGGCAGCCGCTGGGGGTATGAAAGACCGTAAGCGATGGCCAGCCTCATGTCAGGGCGAGCTGCCTGGGCTTTGGTGGAGCCGTCCACGAAGGTGACCATCGAATGGACGATGCTCTCGCGATGGACAACCACCTTGATCTTGCTGTAAGGCACGCCGAACAGGTGATGGGCCTCTATGACCTCCAGCGCCTTGTTGAACAGCGTGGCTGAGTCCACTGTAACCTTCTTGCCCATCTTCCAGGTCGGGTGGTTCAACACCGAGGAGGCAGTGACTCCCGCCATCTCCTCCAGCGAGTAGTCGCGTAGCGCGCCGCCTGACGCCGTGAGCACGACCTCCGAGACTTCCTCCATCCGTTCGCCTGCAAGGCACTGGAATACAGCGGAGTGTTCGGAGTCGACCGGCACCAATGACGCGCCGGAGCGCAGGTACGGGGCTATGAGGTCTCCCGCGCAGACTAAGGCTTCCTTGCCCGCGAAAGCCACACGTTTCCCGGCCGTGAGGGATGCCAGGAGCGGCTTAATCCCACGGAACCCCGGCAGGGCGTGTACGACCACGTCGACGCCCGGAAGGGCTGCAACCTCGGATGCGCCCTCATCTCCTGACAGCACCTTAAGGCGACGCAGGCCGAGAGAGTGCTTTTCGATTTTGGCCCTCTCCGCGGCTTCCGGATCCTCGAGGGCGACCACAAGGGCACCGGTCTTTGCGGCCTGGGTCAAGATCGCTCTCCAGTCGGAGCGCGCGGCCAAGCCCACCACGCGCATTCCCGGCAGACTTTCGGCCACGTCCAGAGACTGTACTCCGATGGATCCCGTAGACCCCAAAACGGAGAGAGAGGTCAAGACACACCACCTTCGTGGGGTATCACGCCCGAAGCCCAAAGGGTCTTAAGCAGGATAGCCGTCAGAGGCCCGTAGATAACGCCTGGGGCGCCGAACAGCTTCACCGCCACGTACAGGGAAAGGAGAGTCACCAATGGGTGCAGCCCCATCTCGCGGCCGACCACGTGGGTCTGGATGACCTGGCGTAACAGCGAGACTACGCCGTATAGCACCAGGAGCCCGAAACCGTACGTCACTGTGCCCCAAAGCATCTGGTAGCCTATCCAGGGCAGGTAGATGAGTCCCGGTCCGACGATGGGCAGAAGGTCCAGGATGGCCAGAAGAAGGCCCAGCGCCACGGCGTACCGGGAACCCAACAACGACAGCCCGACGACGTTTATGATCATGGTGAGCAGAATCAGCACAGTCTGGGCTCGCAAAAACCCGGCCACTCCGCCCAGCATATCGACCTCTACGTTCTTGAAGTGCGCGAAGGCGCCGGATGGCACCAAGTTTCGGACGAAGCCGCGGATAGCAGCGCGGTCTTTCATGATGAAGAAAGCCGAAAGGAAAGTAAACACCGTCGTCACAGTCAATGACGGCACGGTCCGCACCACCCCGCCCGCCCCGCTCACGATCGCCGAAAGCAGGCTATACAGCCGGTTCCACTGGTCCTGCGCAGCCCTTGCCAGGGGTTCAGGAAGCTGCTGCGAGATGTCGCCCGCCACCCTCAGCATCTCCCCGACCACGCGCATGAACTCGCCGTAGTACTGCGGCAGGTAACCGTACAGGTCGGTGACCTCGGCAGCGATCCTGGTCACAGCCCACGAGACGAGGAAAGCCAGGCTACCTACCAGGATGAGCACCAGAAGCGCGGCGGCCCCTGGCCTGCTTAGGCGGAAGCGCTTGTTGAGGAACTTGACCGAGGGCTCCAGCACAAATGCCAGAAAGACCCCAAGCGCGAAAGGAAGCACGAAGGGCAGGAGGAAGCGGAACGTGACATATATCGCCGCAAGCAAGAACGCCACATACCCCACTGTCCTGGTTGTCACGAACCCACCTCCCGTAATGTCTATTCATCCAAAGAACAGCCCGTGTAAAGTCCTGATAAGAAGTCCTCCCGCACCGGTGAACAAGAGGCTGTCGAACCTATCAAGTATGCCGCCGTGGCCAGGGATGGTCCTCCCCGAGTCCTTGACGTTGGCGAACCTCTTTAAGGACGATTCGACCAGGTCTCCCAGTTCCGCCAGGACTCCCAAGAACCCCCCGGCGATTACCGCGTACACTAGCGGGAGACCGACGGACCCGGCCAGCGCACCCCCAACTATGGCGGCGGCAGCGACCCCGGATAGCGCCCCTTCCCACGACTTCCCTGGGCTGATCTTGGGCGCCAGCTTGTGCTTGCCGAAGGTAATCCCGCCAATGTACGCCCCGACATCGGTCGCCCACGTGATAAGTAGGGTAAAGAATGCCCATGCTCGACCGTCGGGCCCGGCGCGCAAGAGGAACAAAGAGCCCAGGAGTCCCCCGATGTACATCTCACCCGAAAGGCTGTACATGGCCGACGGCGCTGTTCCGTACTGGATCAAGGCGATGGAAAGGACAAGCACCGCGCCGCCTGACAGCGTCGCAACGAACATCGAAGGGCGCAGGAAACCTGCGAGCGCGACCACCGCCGAGATGAACACGAACGCAGCATGAATCTCGACGCCGGCCAGGGACATGATCTTCCGATACTCGATAGCGCCCAGGACCGACACCAGAAGGACCAGGGCGGCAAAATACACGTTTCCCAGGTAGAAAGCGCCGGCGACGATGGGAGCGAAGATGAGGGAGGACACCAATCTTTCTCCAAACACTGCCCTCACCCTCTCTTGTCAGACACGTCGCCGAACCTCCGCTTCCGGCCTCCGTACTCCGCCACGGCCTTGTATACATCGACCGGGCTAAAGTCAGGCCAGAGGACGTCGGTGAACACGAACTCCGAGTAGGCCGCTTCCCATAGGAGGAAGTTAGACAGCCGCTCCTCTCCGGAGGCCCTCACGATCAGGTCCGGGTCGGGGACGCCCGGCGCGTACAGGAATTGCCCGAACCCTTCTTCATCAAGATTCTCGGCCTTTTCCGAGTCTCCTGCGAAGGACAGCGCCATGGCCTTTGCTGCATCGACGATTTCCTGGCGCCCACCATAGTTAACGCATGCCAACAAGGTGAGCCGGCGCCCGCCCTCGGTATCCTTAGCCGCGCGAGACAAGGCCGCAACCACCGGAGCAGGTAGATCCTTCCACCTTCCCACCGGCAGTATCTTCACGCCCTTGCTCACCAGATCCTGCTTGTCCTCCTTGGCCCACTCAAGCACCAAGTTCAGGAGAAACTCCACTTCAT
>JBBDIP010000057.1:0-11832 GCA_040880305.1 Bacillota bacterium | reverse complement strand
CACGCGAGGCGGACGAGCTCGACCTGGCTCTGCGGCACCTCCTCCATTCGGCGGAGACGAGCCGGCGTAAGGGCGCAAAGCAGGTGCTTGCCGGTACGTGCCTTCATCTGGCGGAGCTGTATTCCCGCCGCCGGCAAGACTCGCTGGCGGACCGTCATCTGTCTGAAGCGCTCGGCCTTGCGTCGCGTCACCGTTACCGCGTCTTCTGGGACTTCCACAGACCGACCCTTCTCCGGCAGTGCGTCCGGGCCCTGGAGCGAAGTATCCACCCTGACTACGCCGAGTATTTGCTTTCCTATTGGCTGGGTAGCCAGGCGGCGGACGCAGTGGCGATTGCCGCTGATCGTGTTACCGGCTCCAGGAAGAGGGACCTCCAGGCCGCTGCGTCGCGGCTCCGGTCCATGGTTGCTCCTTCCTCCGAGACTGGCGGGGCAGCCTGGGAGCCCGACGTCACACCCGTCGCCGGCAGCCGTCCAATCCTTGAGGTGAAGATGTTTGGGAGTTTCGAGGTCAGCGTCAAAGGGGTTCCGATACCGGAAAAGGCCTGGCAGACCCGGAAGGTCAAAGCCCTGCTCAAGTACCTGGTCGTGAATCGCTCCCGACGCGTGTCCAGGGAAGACCTCATGGAACTGCTCTGGCCTGACGCCGATCCGGACAGCTCGGCCCCCTCTTTGAGGGTTACTCTCTCGCGTCTGCGCCGGGCCTTGGGGCCGGAGGGCGCGCCCTTTCTGGGAGAGGAACGTGGCTTCGCCTGGTTCGAGCCCGCCTTGCCCTACAGACTGGATGTAGAGGACTTCGAGGAAGCGGTTTCCTCGGGCGTGGAGAAGCTCAAGGGCGGGGACAAGACGTCCGCTGCGCAGGATCTCGGCAGGGCCATCGACTTGTATCGCGGCGACATGCTCGAGGAGGACTTGTATGAGGACTGGCCGGCCGCTGAACGCGAGCGGCTTCAGATCATCTGCCTCAACGCCTTGTTGAGCCTTGCCAGACTTACTGTCGAGGACGGGTCTCCTGACTATGACCGTGCGCTGGCTCTGCTAAACAGGGCTTTAGCTGTCAACCCGTACAGGGAGGAGACCTATCTTGCGCTCATGCAGACCCACGCCGCCAAGGGCGAGGTCGCCGAGTCCTTGCGGGCCTACGAACGTTGCCGGATGATGCTCCAAGATGAGTTCGGAGTCGCGCCGGGCAGGGAGGTCGAGCAGTTCGCGTCCCGCGTCAAAGCGGCTCCCCGCTGACGGCTAGACCGCTAGGTCGCCCTGGAGCTCTGTCCATCCCCTTACCCCACAATCTCATGGTTCGACAGGACGCGTGGCTTGATCATCCCTGTGCGTGATTGAGCACCTATCCCTTCCCGGTCTAGTCCATTCCACGCATCGCCCAGAATCCTTTCGACCCCATTTGCTTGTTACGTTTCTGAAACGCCAGGTTTCTACCATTGATGACGGACGCGGTTGCCCACGGAGTCCGTCGGGAGGGGGAGGTGGACCATCGAACGGGGCGTTGATGTTGTGTCCTTGGTCGTGCGGCTCTGGCCAGGGCCGGACGGCACAAAAGAATGGCGCGGCGAGGTGCGGCACGTGCCTACTGGCAGGAGCGCTCGTTTTGCTGACCTTTCACAGCTTTATGCAGTTATGGAGGCCTTTTTGAAGGACGAATGTGGGCAAGATGCGGTACCGGCGGATCCCAGGTTCAGAGGAGAGTGAAGAACCAGTGAAACAGAGTACCAGAACGCGGCGTTTGGGCAGGGCGGCAATCGTGCTGGTGGTATGCATGCTCGTGCAGATGATCGGTCTCTCTACCATATTCGCTGCCCCTACGCCGATAATCGTGGATCCACCTGATGAATCGAGTGGTGTCGCGGTCGACAAAGCCGTTTCAGTAGAGTTTGAACAGGCGGTAAAGCCGGGACCCGGCATCGGCACCGTTGCATTCGTTGAGGACGGGGCCGGACCCATCGCAGTATCATCTTCGTGTCTTGCGGGAACGAAGTTCCTTTATGTGAGCCCCGATGCGGGCCTGAAGTACGGCAAAACCTACTCTGTCACGATTCCGCCAAATGCTGTTCTAGACAACGTTACAGACGAGCCGCTCGCTTCGGAAATATCCATTTCCTTCATGACAATCCCAGACGAGATCAATCCCCTTTTCTACCCGTATCCGTTCATCAGGGCCGATAAACTGACGCTGCAGTTCTACGACCAAGAGACCGGGATGGACGTCACTGCTGCTCCACCCGACCCTGAGGATTTCACGGTGACTGCGACTGCGGGAAACATTGAAATCCCCGTTGTCTCAGTCAGCACGTCAGTCTCGGGGAGCTTCCGCAACTTCGTTTTGACGCTTCAGCAAGGGGTCACACACGATACTCCGAACATTCTGGTCAGCTACACCTACACTCCCGGGGATAGCCCGATCCTGGACATGGCCGGGAACTACGCAGACAACATCGCTTCCTTCGCTGTCACGAACAATACCCCTACCGACCTTACTCCGCCCGAACTGGAGTACGCCTTCGTTCTGGCCGGGAATCCCAGCGCAGTGCAGGTTTACTTCAACGAGGCGATGGCAGCCACCGGGGGCTCCTTCGAGACGGGCTTCACCGTCACAGTCAACGGTGCTGTAAGTGCCATCAGCGGCTGCTCAATCAGCGATCGCCTCGTGAACCTGGACATCGCCACGGCGATCACCTCGACCGATACGGTCACGCTCTCCTATGGCGGTAGCGGATACGCCTCGGATGCCTTGGAGAACATGCTAGCCGCGGTCCCGGAGACTGAGGTCCACAACTTCAGCACCGGCTATGACGTGCCTGATGCTGTGCTGTTCCCGAGCACTATCCGGTCGACGTCCAGCGCGGTCACATTCACTGTGACACAGGCGGACATGAGTGAGGGATACGGGGAACTGTGGGTAAGCATCCACAACGCGGGCGCGTCGTTTGGCGCCACGCTCTCGCAGTACGACCCAGCGGATCCTGATTACGCTGTGTTCAGCGCAACCAGTGACCTTCTGAACAGGGGCACGACTACGACCTACACCTTTGATGTCCTGCGACAAGTGGTCTCAGGCGTCCACATACCGGTCGCAACTGCGACCCTGGTCGTGAACCCCGATGCAACCGCCGTCCAGTTGTCTGCACCCACCCTTGACGCCGACGCTTCCGGCATGCCCAGCGTCGACCTAACATGGAGCGACGTCATGGTGCATGGAGGGGCCGGAACGGTCTCCTATCAGCTTTACCGGTCTCTAAACCCCAAGACTGCCGTCGAAGACCCCGAAGGCGACTCCTTTGGAGCCGAGCAGGTCGTCCCCGGCGCGACCTCAAGTCCGTTCACCGACGACCTCACCGGACTTCAGGCCGACTACCGCCAGGTGCAGTACGTGGTAAGGGCTACCTATGAGGGAGGGACGCCCCAGACTCAGTCAAGCTGGTCACCGTCTTTCGTCATCCCTCTGCCGGACCTTCCTGGTAACCTCCAATTCGACGCCGCGGCCTACACTGTGGCCGAGGATGGAGCCAGCGCTACCATAACAGTCACGCGGACTGGCGGAAGCACCGGTAGCGTGACGGTCGACTATGAGACGTCCGACGGAACGGGCGTGGCTGGCACCAACTACACCGCCACGGCCGGAACGCTTACGTTTGAAGATGGCGTTACCTCACAGACCTTCACTGTCGCCGTCTCCGACAATGGAGTCGCAAACGGCGATAAGACTGTCAACCTCACTCTGATTGACCCAGACCCTGACGAAGGGGCTTCTCTAGGCGCCACCGCCACGGCTGTCCTCACAATCGAGGATGACGAGGAGCCTCAGCCGGGGGTTCTGGCGTTCAGTCTCGGGTCAGGATCCAAGTCAGAGGGCGCAGGTTCGGCCACCGTGACTGTCACCAGGACCGGCGGCACCGACGGTCAAGTCACGGTCCATTGCGCAACGTCAAACGGTACGGCGACTGCCGGCACAGACTACACGGCCGTGTCAGACACTCTCATTTTCGAGAATGGCAATGCCAGCCTAACGATCACCATCCCGATTACCGACGACTCCAGTCAGGAGGGTCCTGAAACCGTCATACTGACCCTCAGCGATCCTGGCGGCGGAGCCAGCCTTAATGCCCTAAAGGCGACTCACACCTTGACGATAAGCGACGACGACCTACCCGTAGTTTGGGACGACGATGATGCTGATCACATCTACTACCACGGCGATCCCGTCGCCTTCACTATCACAGGAACTGCCGTGCCCAACGAAATGACGGCCAGAGTTGCGGTCGGGGTCTACGGCGAACTCGGGTTTGACACCAGCCTTGCCCCGCTCGCTGGCATGAGCAGGGAAGGTGTGTCATATTACTACGTCAACTCGCAATCTGTCGGCGGTAACCTCTCCGTGAGTGGTACCCTTAACAACCCGGGCAACGCCACGCTGCCGCCCGGACTCCTGGCGATACAGGTGTATGTGAACATGGGAGCAGGCTGGACTGCCCCCACTGACCCCATCCCCTTGATAGCCAGCGGAGACCAGATCGGCGGTCTCGTGGGGATCATTGTACCGTCCGGCGAGGTGACTATGGATCCGGGTTTTGAAGAACTCGACAACCTGTTCTGCACCGGCGAGCCCGTGACGTTCACCGCGGCTCTCCCCATGGGCGGGACCGGAAGTATTACGTTCGCCGCCGGGCTCGACATCATCAACTTCAGAGAGGAACTCGTGGGTTTGCAGGACGGCGTCACGATGCTAGGCGCTGCCGACGTCGTGACAGGTGAAGTCACCTATGTCATGGGGATTGACACCGGCGACCTCAGCTTCCTCGCTTCCACAGGCGCCACGATATCGATAGACGGACTTCCAGCCGGCTTCGCCAACCCGGTCGTGACTACTGACGGAAACGGCGAAGCTTCAGGCTTGACTATTGATGGCGACTCGTTGGTCTTCGACGTCACTCACTTCAGCAACTACACGATCACCGGAGACCTGCCCACTGCTGCCACCGGCGTGAGTCTGGACTCAGATACGCTCAGCCTCGATGTTCCGCAGACCGCGACCCTCACAGCTACGGTCTCTCCGGCTGACGCCACAAACAAGGCTGTAACCTGGCAGTCGAGCGACACCTCGGTTGCGACAATCGCTTCCTCAGGAGCGGCGACGGCCACTGTCACGGCGGTTGGCAAAGGCACCGCTACGGTCACTGTCACTACCGTTGACGGCAGCCTCACCGACACATGCACAGTGACTGTCACTGAGCGGGTCACGGGTGTGACCCTCGACAAAGCCACTCTCGCCATTGAACCGGGAGAGTCCGGTCAGCTCACCGCCAGTGTAAGTCCTGCAACTGCGAGCAACACGAGCGTCACTTGGCAGACAAGCGACGCAAGCAAGGCAACAGTTGATGGCGACGGCACTGTCACCGGAGTCGCGGCTGGCACCGCCGACATCACGGTGCACACCTTCGATGGGGACCGCACGGCTACCTGCGCGGTCACGGTCGGAGCGGTAGCGCCGGCCTGGCCCGTTGGGTCGTCCGTCACTACCGCTAACGTCACCAAGTCTGGTCTGACCCTCAACTGGTCTGCAGCTACCGACCGCGTGGCTGTGACCGGATATAGGGTCTATCAGGGCGGAGTGCTCATCCACACGACCGCGGACGGGACCACCCGCACCTACGCGGTCAATGGATTGGCTGCGGCCACTCAGTACACGTTCAAGATCGAGGCCGGAGATGCTCTGAATGCGTGGAGCACCCTCGGTCCTTCGGTCACAGCAACCACATCGCCTGAACCGGTCACCGGCGTGACGCTGGATTCCGGCACCTTGAACCTGACGACAGTACAGGCGCCGGCAACCGTGACCGCCACAGTCGCTCCGGCTAACGCGACCAACAAGACAATTAGCTGGAGCTCGAGCAACCAGGCGGTTGCCACGGTGGCCTCGACCGGCGCGACGACCGCTTCCGTGACTCCGGCAGGTCCCGGCACCGCGACGATCACGGTAAACACCGCGGACGACAACCGTACGGCAACCTGTTCGGTGACGGTAACCCAGCCTGTTACGGGAGTCACCTTGAACCTCGCTGCTCTGACGCTGGAAGTCGGGCAGTCGGCAGAGCTCACTGCTACGGTTGCTCCGGCAAACGCCAGCAGCAAGACTGTGACCTGGGCGACTTCTGACGGCACCGTGGCCGAACTGACTGGGAACCTGCTGGGCAGGACAGTCACCGCCCTTGTCATAGGAACGACTGACGTGACGGTGACCACACAGGATGGCGGGCGCGAGGCCACGTGTACCGTCACGGTGATCGCTGGCGAAGTGCCCACGTGGGCTGGCGTTGGAACTTCTCTGACCGCGGCCAGCATCACCAGTTCAGGACTGACTCTGAGCTGGTCGGACACCGCAGAAGACAACATAGCCGTGACGCAGTACCGCATCTACAGGGGCGAAGCGTTGCGCACGGTCAATGCCAACACGCTGACCTACTCAGTCACAGGTCTTTCTGCTTCGACCGAGTACACCTTCAAGGTTGAAGCCGGAGACGCTTCCGGCCGCTGGTCAGAAACAGGTCCCAGCACCACCGCTACGACTCTTGCAGGTGGTGGAGGCGGCGGAGGCTACACTCCACCGGCGCCCAAGCCCGCTCCGGTTAACGAAGGCAACCAGGCTGACGTCACCGGTTCGTCAACCGTCACGACGTCGACCAACACCAACGGGACCACAACCTCGACCGTGACCGTCGACCAATCGACCATCGACAAGGCCCTTGTGGAGGGTTCCGGAGTCAACCAGGTGGTCGTCAAGATCACCGGGACCGCGCAGGAACAGGCCACGTCAATGTCGGCTCAGTCCTTCACGACCATGACCGAGAAGCAGGCTGACCTGGTTGTGCAGACTGAGAAGGCCAACCTCAGCATCCCGCCGAATGCCGTGAACGTCGCAGCGCTCTCCGAGGCGCTCAACGTGACGGCCGACCAGATCCAGATCAAGGTCTCGGTGCAAGAGGTCTCGGTTTCCGAAGCCGACAACCTCAAGTCCAAGATCGCGATCCTGGACGAGAACCTCCGGCCCGTGGGCAGCATCCTCCAACTCAACATCGAGGCGACTGCCGCGGGCAGGAGCGTCAAGATAGACTCTTTCGGCGACAGCGAAGTGACAGGTGAGATACCCTTCTCGGCAGCGGATGTTCAAGGGGACGTCCGGAAGCTCTGCGTCTACAGGTTCAACGAGACCACCGGGATGTGGGAACCTGTAAGGAGCCGCGTGGATGCTGCTACCGGGAAAGTGACCTTCTTTACCGACCACTTCAGCAACTACACCATCATGGCTTTTGAGAAGACCTTCGCCGATCTCTCTGGCCACTGGGCCAAGGCCGACGTAGAGCTCATGGCCGCAAGGTGGGTAGTGCAGGGCGATACCGCGACCACGTATGCTCCTGACCGAAACGTCATCAGAGCCGAGTTCGCGGTTCTCCTGGTCAGAGCTCTCGGGCTCAAGGAACTATCCCCGGCCGCAGGCACATTCAGCGACGTTGCGTCGACGGCCTGGTACCGGGGAAGCGTTGAGGCGGCAGCCGCTGCCGGCGTAGTGAATGGCGTGGGCGGAGGCGAGTTCGCACCGGAAGCCACGATAACCAGGGAAGAGATGGCCGCGATGGTTACCAGGGCGATGTCTGCCGCAAAGGATCCCGTCCAGTTGATTTCCGGCGAAGCCACTGCGCTACTTGGAGTCTTTACGGATGAGGCCAGCGTCGATGCCTGGGCTAAAGAAGACCTCGCCAAGGCCGTCAAATCGGGAATCGTGCAGGGAGTAAGCAGCACCGAGATCGCGCCGTTGTCCAACGCGACCAGGGCAGAGGCCGCGACCATGGTGAAGCGCATGATGGAAAAAGCCGGCCTCCTGTAGGACCGGCTAGACCGGCTGAGACAGAGGAGAGGCCCCAACCGGCCTCTCCTCACCTTATGTCTATGGCTCTCGTTGCAAGTCCAGGGCATGCAGGAGAACGTCGACAGCGTAGTTTCCCGCTCCTTCGGCACCACGACCAATACGGGCGTCGGACACCAGAACGCGACGCTGTGGCATCTCCCCGCACCAACACCACCAGCCTAAGCGGGCGCACCTGGAACACCGGGTGGGGCCTTCCGCCTCACAATCCCTTATGAGCAGATGCACATCAGGTCAGAGTCCTTCACAATGTGGTCACAGACAACCGGCCGGGGATGCAGATCCAAGCAGACTTCAGGATGCGGAAGCGCAGGGGACTGCTGCGTCTCCGGTGGCCACCAAGGCCCGGACGACGAAGAAACGCGCCACGACCAAGAAATCGTGAGAGGCCCCGAATCCGGGGCCTCTCTTCTCACGCCGGGCGGGCGGTATTGCTTTACTTACCGAACAGGTATCTGGCGAAGTCCGAGTCCGGGTCGATTACGATCTTAGTGTTGGTCCCCAGGGCCTCCTTGTACGTCTGAAGGGTCCTGTAGAACTCGTAGAACTCCGGGTCGCGGTTGTAGGCCTTGGCGTAGATCGTGGCCGCATCCGCGTCGCCCTCGCCTTTGGTCTTTTCCGCCTCCGCATAGGCCTCGGCCTCGATGATCGCCGCCTGCCGCTCAGCGTCCGACTTGACCTTCTGCGACTCTTCCTGACCTTCGCTGCGGTATTGCTTAGCTTGGCGCTCGCGTTCGGTCTTCATGCGGTCGTAGATGTTCTTGCTGTTCTCGGTCGGCAGGTCGGTCCGCTTTATGCGGATGTCTATAACTTCCATGCCGTACTGGGCGATTTCCGCGTTGGTCCTCTCTGTGACACTCTCGAGCATATGTGTCACGTACTCCTTATCGGCGATAAGGACGTGAGCCTCCATTTTGCCCAGCTCCTCGTTCAATTTGGAGTACATGATGTCGTCCAGCCGGGTGTGGGCGTTTCCTTCTGTCTTCATCGACATCGCGAACAACGCCGGGTTCTGGATGCGCCACTGAGAGAAGTTGTCGAGGGTCAGCTTCTTCTTGTCCTTTGTGGTCACTTCCCTGGGCTCGGTGTCGTAGGTGAGCAGGTTGGCCAGGTATTTGTCCACGGACTCTATGAAAGGGGTCTTGAAGAACAGCCCGTGCCCTTCGACTACCGACACGTTTCGAAGCCGCGCGTCGCTCTGGATGGCCTGGACGATGGCGTCGGTCTTCTCGGGAACAATGGCTCTCACAACCTGACCGAACCTGGTGACCACGGCCTGCTCGGTCATTCCGACCTCGAATGTGCACAGGCTAAACCCAAAACCGATCATGGCAAGGCAGGCTACAGCGACAAGGACGACGTTGGCTGTTCTGGCGACCTTGCCTGTATCGACTTTCGGGGTCAGGCGGGTCCCCAATTCGCCGATGAGGTTGCGCAGAGAGAAGCGCCTGCGTGGCGGCTGCGTCGGCGAGGAGTTGGGATCGTAGAAGCTCACGTTACTTACCTCCTTCGCTGGAGCCTGAGGGAACCCCATAAGGAACCAGGGGAAGGAACGTCATCGTCCCGTCCGAGGGAACCACGTATTTTTCCATGTTGGGGAATATCTCCTGGACCATCTCCAGGTACATGCGGGTTCGGGTCACTTTCGGCGATTCCTGGTACTTCTCCAAGATCTGCACGAACTTGGCCACGTCGCCTCTTGCCTCGGCGATGCGGGTCTCCTTGTAAGCCAGGGCCTTGTTGATGGCCTCGGCGGCGTTGCCGCGCGCCTGCGGGATGACCTCGTTGGCGTAGCTCTGTGCCTGGTTAATGTAGCTGTTCTTGTCTTCTTTGGCCGACGCCACGTCCTTGAACGCCGCGTCGACTTCCTTGGGCGGTTGAACGTCCTGGAGCTGCACGACGGCAATGACGACTCCCAGGTTGTACTTGTCGGCGATCCCTTGCAGGTCGTCCTTTATCTCCTGCTGGATGGTGAACTTGTTCTCGGTGAGCGCGTCGTCCAGGGTGTGGTTGGCGATCGCCCGCCGGATGGTGCTCTCTGCCGCCACCCGCAGGGTCCCTGCCTGATCGTCCACCCTAAACAGGTATTTCTCCAGGTCAACGACTCTGTACTGGACAATTGTCTCGACGTAGATCAGGTTCTCGTCACCGGTCAGCATCAGGGCTTCAGTCTCTTCTTCCCTGTACTGGGCTAACTGGTTCTTGGAGCCACCTTGCAGGGTCCGAAACCCGAACTCCAGGCGCTTGACCTCGGACACCTTCTCGATGATGACGGTTTCGATCGGCGACGGGAGGTGCCACTTGAGGCCTCCCTGTCGGATGACCCGCTTAAGACTGCCAAACCGCAATATCGCTGCCTCTTCACCCGACTCTACTGTGAAGAAACCCGTTGCCAGGTACGCGGTCAGGATGAGCAAGAGGACAAAATACCGTTTCGACTTCACGTTTCTACCGCCTCCCATGGGTCAATACGAAGAGGGAGGGGAAATGGCTTACACCCTGGAAATACCATTGATGGGAGATTAGAAACGGAGGTGGCGCTGTGCCCCAGATGGAGTATCGGTGCCTCGGGGAGTCAACACTGAAGGTCTCGGCCCTATCCCTTGGCTGCCGGGCATTCGGCAGGAGGGACCTCTCGGTCGAGACCTGCAAGGCTGTAGTGAAGAAGGCTCTTGACCTTGGCATCAACTTCTTCGATACGGCAGACATCTACGGGGACGGCCAATCCGAGGAGTACTTGGCGGCAGCGCTTGCGCGCCAGCCGCGCGGCTCTTACGTCCTGGCCACCAAGGGCGGCTCCCAAAGACTGGGACAGGGGACAGAGACCCAGAACGGCGACCCGGCTTTCCTTCGAAAGTCCCTGGACGCCAGCCTCAAGAGACTCGGGACTGACTACATCGACCTATACCAGTTCCACAACCCCGACCCGGCCGTGCCTCTCCATTACACCGCCGAAGCATTCATGAGGTTCATCGAAGAGGGAAAGATCCGCTACGCAGGGGTAAGCAACATGAACCGGCAGGAACTGGCGGAATGGCTGCGACTTGTGCCGGGCACGGTGTCTATCCAACTCTCCTACTCTCTTCTTGACCGAGCGAGGGTCGACGCCGTGTTCTCAAGTGGTCATGACCGGAAGGTCTCGCTTATCGCCTGGGCGCCGTTGTTTACCGGGTTCTTGGTGAACCCTCCGCCCCTTCCCCAGAATGAACGGTCGGGGTTTTACTCGATGCTCACAATGGAGTTCGTCGAGAAGGCCCATAGGGTCTGCTCTTTAGTGAGGGAGATGGCTGCCGACTACTGGACCAAACCTTCGACCATAGCCCTGGCGTATGTACTGAACCGCCTGGAAGTGGGCACGGTCCCCGTAGGTACGACCAGCCCCATCCACTTGCAGGAAGACCTGCGGGCTCTGGAGGTAAGCATATCGTCGAGGGACCTAAGGCAGCTGGATGAAGCGGCTGCGGCGGTGCCGCCGCCGGAGATCTTCAGTATTATGGAAGTCTCGGACGTCCTTGACGGCGGCCGCGTCGCGGTGCTGCCTGTCGGGCTCAAGGTCAGGGTCCCGGGGAAGGTGAGTCCTAAGGACCGCATAGAAGTGAACCTGTGGGATGGACGAGTACGGGAGGGGTTAATGTGAGCGCGCCTTTGGCATCGGTTTCGGAAGGCAGAACCCTGAGATTGCTTTCGGACCTTATAAAGATTGATTCGGTGAACCCGAGCCTGGTTCCCGGCGGCAACGGTGAGTCGGATATCGCGCGGTTCCTGGGGGACTACATGCGCCGGATGGGTCTCACGGTGTACTATCAGGAACTGGGCCCCGGCAGGGCCAATATCATCGGGATCCTGCGGGGTACCGGCGGCGGCAAGAGCCTCTTGCTGAACGGGCACATCGACACGGTC
>JBBDIP010000056.1:0-11867 GCA_040880305.1 Bacillota bacterium | reverse complement strand
CTGAAGGTCTCCAGGGTACTCCCGAATCTGTGGACTGTCTCCTCAATTTCAACGCAGTAGGCGAGAATGTGCCTGATTATGCCGAGGTCTCTTTTTGCTTCATCCATAAATCCGCACCTCCTCGGCTGCGATTCCCTTGCGGAAGTCAGCGTCTAGGCTTTCGGTGGTTAGCAGGTCGATAGGTCGCCCAAACGCTTCCTCTAGGTCCGCATATAACCCGCCTAGGGCAAACAGCCCACGGATGCGGCCTTTGTCTATGCGGAAGTCCAGATCACTGCCGGGTCTGGAATCCCCTCTGGCATAGGAGCCGAAGAGGAACATTCTCTCCACGCCATGGCGTCTTGCGATCTCGCCCGCTATTCGCTTTATCTCCTCGAGAGTCAGGACTTGCTCCACGTTGTTCCCTCCCTGCCAACCGGATGCATCCATTGCCGTACGACCCGCAGTTCCGTTCGGAGACGTGGGCGACAGATACTCGGCACCACAAAGTGTAGCGCATTCGCTATGGTTTCCACAAAAAGCGAAGTAATAAGGGATTACGCTCTCGGATGGCGGTATCCTTGTGCCCGGTAAGGGTGATCATAAGCAAGCCTGTCTTCAGGGCATCCATCGCCTCGCGTAGCGGGCATTCCGCATGCCGTCGCCGTGAATTCCGGCACCAGCGATCTCCATCTCCTCGTCCGCGCCTTCGGCATTCACGAAGGCGACGAGGTCATCACGACACCCTGCCAGCCGGCCAAACTGGATGTGATCCGCCAGATCGCCGACCGCCACGGCATGGTTGTCATCGAGGACTCCTGCGAATAGCTCAAGGCGGGATGGTCGTCACTGACGACCCCGAGATCGCCCGCCTATGCCGCAGCATGGCCAACCAGGGCAGGGGAGAGGTGGGGGTGTGGCTGTCCCACGAGCGCCTCGGGTTCAACTACAGGATGGACGAGATGTCCGCGGCCCGAGGTCACCCGCATGAGCTGGTTCGTGTACGTGGTGAGGGTCGGCACTGAGGAGCCGAGGCCCGAGAGGCAGTCGGAGATCCGCAATCACGTGATGGAGGTTCTCTAGAAGAACGAGGTCGGGTGCAGGCCAGGATATGTTCGGCTTCAAGGAGGGGGACTTCCCCGTGACGGAGAAGGCCGGCAGGACTAGCATCGCGATACCGCTCCACAACAACCTGACGCCTGAGGAAGTGGAGTGCGAATTCCTACCGAACTTCTGGTAACCCATTTCCAGTTGGTACTTAGCTCCCATGGTACGCTAGACGGGGAGAAGCCGAACCCGTTAGAGGTGTCATGATGCTCAAGAGACTTGGCTTGATAGTGAACCCAATCGCCGGCATGGGCGGCAAGGTGGGCCTGAAAGGGACGGACGGGGAAGAGGTCATAACCAGGAGCAGAGAACTCGGCGCCGTTCCCGAAGCCCCAAACCATGCGACGGCAGCGCTGCGGGGACTTGCAGAACTGAAGGAGGACGTCCAGATCGTTACTTACCCGTTCGAGATGGGTGAGTATGAGGCGAGGGAATGCGGTTTTGAGCCGATAGTGCTGGGGCACGTGCAGCAAGGCCAGACGGGCTCCGAAGACACTCGCCGGGCTGCAAAGGACCTTTGCGACTACGGTATCGACCTACTTATGTTCGCCGGCGGAGACGGCACAGCCAGAGACGTCTACCAAGCGGTGCGTGATACGTGCGTCGTTCTTGGGATCCCGGCCGGTGTGAAGATACACTCGGCAGTTTACGCCATCAACCCTGCTAGGGCAGGCGAGCTTGCCCGCATGTATTTGGAAGGCACAGTCACAGGAGTCAAGGAAGCCGAGGTAATGGATCTCGACGAGGAAGCTTTTCGAGCAGGAAGGGTATCCGCCGAACTATTTGGTTACATGAAGATCCCGTACGAACCCTCAATGGTCCAAGGGATGAAAGCAGGCGGCAGTGAGAGCGAGTCAGGGGTCATCGAGAGCATCGCCTACTACGTGCTGGACATGATGGATGAACTGGATGACCACTTCTTCATACTCGGGCCGGGGACCACTGTCCGCGCGATTAAGGAACGCCTGGATGGCGGGCATACACTGCTTGGGGTCGATATCGCGTATGGTAAGAAGATCGTCGCAAGGGATGTGTCAGAGGCACAGATCCTGGATGTGATCAAAGGGCGGAAGGCCAAGATCGTGGTGACGGTGATAGGTGGGCAGGGCTACATCTTTGGACGGGGCAATCAGCAGCTGAGCGCGAGGGTGATCGAACAGGTCGGCCCCGACAATATCCTCGTGGTGGCTACCAATGACAAGCTCATGAAGCTCAAGGATCGCACTCTGCTCGTTGATACCGGTGACGAGAAGGTCAATCGCTTGCTGGGCAGGTACATGAAGGTGATCACAGGTTACTTTGAGCAGGTGCTCTGCCGCGTTCGATTCTAGAGCAGTGCGGCGTGGCAACCAGGGTAGGGGAGCGTAGGGGCAGGTGAGTCATCGTCCGCCAGCGAAGTTTGCCCTGCTCATCTAGCTCCTGTCTTGGAGCGCCAAGCCTCGGAGGTGTTTCCGATTCCAAAGGTGACGCTTATTAGTCACGAGACGTCGACCCACCGTTTCTTTGCGGATCAGCTTAGGGCTCATCTTGGTTCGCTGGTCGAGATTGAAGGATACAGCGTGGAGACCGGGCTGCCGGCGAGGATCGAGTCCACTGTAGTCGTGGCTGCGACCGACCCCGTATTCCGGCTGGCCATCCCAAGGATCGCTCCGGGGACCGCTACTATTGTGGCTAAGCGGGGCATCACCAGCGCGAAGATGTGTCCAGGACCTCCTCGGGGTCAGCGAGACAGCGGTGCGGGGCAAGGATTTGGGAGCCATCATTGGGCGAAGGATCATCCAGCAGACTCTGTCATCGGGTCTTAGCAACCACAGCATCGAGGAAGTGAGGTCTCGCAAGGTATCGATCACCACGATACCGGTGAACAACCACGGAGAGGTGACCGGGGCCATCTGCGTGCTCCGGGACATCTCGGCTGTGAGCCGTCTTGAGCAGGAGATTGTCCGAAGCCTACGCTCTGGCCACACAGCCAGGTACACGGTCAACGACATCATAGGCGGGAGTCCCGTCACGATACGGCTAGTTGAACGGATTCGCCGGATCGGAGAAACCGATCTCACGATTCTAATAAGTGGCGAGAGCGGGGTTGGCAAGGAAGTTGCGGCCCAAGCCATCCACAATCTGTCTTCGATGAAGAACGGCCCCTTTGTCGCGGTAAACTTCGCGGCTCTTCCGGAAAGCCTCGCGGAAAGCAAGCTGTTTGGCTATTAGGAAGGAGCGTTCACCGGAGCACGGCGCGGCGGCCATCGCGGCTATTTCGAGGAGGCTCACAAGGGGACCGTGTTCCTTGACGAAGTGCGGCGGCGTGAGAGGGTCATCCGCATCTTTCCCAACGGTGACTCCGCCGAACGCCTTCTGGGAGATCTACTGATGGAGAAGGACGAGGTCTGGTCCGCTGACCGGGAGTACTTCGACATGAGGGCGTACCTCGAGTGGAAGCAGGGGCAGGCGGCGCCGGCGACGGGCGGCGTTCCCGAGACCGCCGTCGCGGGGAGCTAGGCAGTGACTACATACCAGTCGTCGGAGGGCTTTTTACAGAAAGAAAAGGACTTGACCGTTGGGTCTCCTACCGTATGCAGGTTTGACCTCGTCCGCCGTCAATAGCGTACGATCCGCCGGTAATCCAGCCGGCCTTGGGCGAGGCCAGGAAGAAGATGAGATCGGCGACTTCTTCGGGCCGTCCCACTCTGCCAAGCGGGTGGGTCGTCTTGCTGCGCTCAAGGAACTTCGAGTAGGCCTCTTCGTCCATCCCGCTCGCGCGGTGAACCTGGGTGAGGGTCACTCCCGGGTTGACGGCGTTGATCCTCACTCCCTTGGCCGCAACCTCCAGGGCCACGCAGTGGGTGAGCTGGTCCAAAGCAGCCTTGCTTGCGCAATAGGCGAGCACGCCGGGGAACGCCCTTACGCCGTTCACACTGGAGACATTGACCACGTTGCCTTTGCGCTCGATGAGATAGGGCATGGCTTTCTGAGTCAGGAGAAACGGGGCCCGCACGTTGACGTTCATGAGATAGTCCCAGTCTTCCAGAGAAGTGCTCTCGATGCTACCGCTCTTTAGGACTCCGGCGGCGTTCACCAGGATGTCGATGCCTCCGAAGGCGGAGACCGTCTCTTCGATCACACGGGCAATGCCGGCGGTCGATGTGACATCAGCAGTGATGGGCTTGACTTCTCCGCCGAGGTAAGCCGCTTCTCCTACCACCTCGTTGAGTTTGACGGCCGTGCGAGCGGCCGCCGCCACTCTGCAGCCTTCCGCGGCAAACTTGAGGGCGGTCGCACGGCCAATGCCGCTGGATGCCCCGGTAATGATTGCTACCTTTCCCTTCATGTCGTCCATTTGAAAGCCTCCCTACGTGAATGCTGCGGTAATGGGGTTTCCTTTCGCTTGCGGCGGGCGCGTTCCCTGCACTTCAGCCAGCCGCTACAAGATGAGTATGTAGGGGCTGCACCCCAGCATCTGTCAGAGGGATTTGAGGAATAGGGGAATTGCCCAACTCCCTGCAGGTCACCGAAAACGCCTGCTCAACGCCTTGTATGCGAGTTTCAGCATGACAGGACTGTCAACTACGCGATGCAGCAGAACCATGTGCCTGTCGTCAAGCGCTTACGCCTGACTAATTCCAGTGCCCACACCTTGAGTCAGATGACGGTGACCATCACCACCGAACCCGAATTCGCGACCCCGTGGGAGGCACGGCTCTCCGGTCTGCAACCGGCCCAGACAGTGGATGTCGGGGCCGTGGACCTCCGGCTTTCGCCCTCTTTCTTGGCTTCGCTCACCGAACGTCTTGCTGGGATGCTAGTGGTTACAGTTGCGGAAGAAAGCACCGTCGGAAGCGCGGTCGAAGGCCCAGTCCTGTTCTCCCAACAATACCCCATCGACGTTCTGGCGTTCGATGAGTGGGGCGGGTTGAGCGCGTTGCCGGAGATGATAGCTGCTTTCGTCACCCCCAATCATCCCCATGTTGCCGAGATCCTGCATGATGCGTCCGCTCTCTTGCAGAAGTGGTCAGGGAACTCCTCCATCAGCGGCTATCAGAGCAAGGATCCCAATCGCGTGCGCCTGCAGATGGCCGCCATCTACGCGTCACTTCAGTCGAAGGGCATCGCCTACTGTGTTCCGCCCGCGAGTTTCGAGCAACAAGGTCAGAAGATACGGACACCGGACGCGATCATGGAGCATTGCCTTGGCACTTGTCTTGATCTTACTGTTATCTTTGCTGCCTGCGTTGAAGCAGCTGGGCTCAATCCGCTCATCATCTTCATAGAGGGCCATGCTTTTCCCGGAGCATGGCTCATCGACGAGTCCTTTTCTGACAGCGTCCAAGATGACGTTACACTGCTCACGAAGCGGATCGCCCCAGGAGTACAGGAGATCTGCGTGCTCGAGTCCACTGCATTCACATCCGGCCAAGTCTGCACCTTTGAGCAGGCCGTTGGATTGGGCGAGATGGGCTTGCGCGACCCGGACCGGTTCCACTTCCTCGTCGACATCCGAAGGGCGCGTGTCGGCAACGTGCGTCCTCTGCCATTCCGTGTAGGTGGTGGGCCGATCCTCGATGAATCGCAGGGCGGCGGTCCGGCGGCTACGGGTGGGTCCGCTGAAGCCCCGGAGATGGATGCTGTCTGCCACATTCCGCTGTCTGAGCCCAGCCGGACTGCAGAACGTTCAAGGCTCGATCAGTGGGAGCGTAGGTTGCTTGACCTGAGTCTGCGGAACCCACTGCTCAACTTCCGGCCGACTTCGGGGAGTATTCCGCTCCTGTGCCCGACTCTCTCGGCATTGGAAGATGCCTTGGCTGAGGGGCAGGACTTCCAGATTGCTCCCCGGCCTCTCGATTGGGAGGCGACGCCGCGTGATCAGACTGTCTACCGCAGGCGGACCAACACCGATCCGGTGGTGCAACTGCTGAATCAGGAATTCGGCCAGCATAGGTTGCGTTACCGCGGCCACGTTCTTGGCCTTCTCGAAGAGGTTCTTGACCCCCTCCCCGTTGGCCTCACGCAGCATGTACTAGATGCGGGCGTAGTCGGGGACGACGTTGGGCTGCCGACCGCCGTCCAGGATGACCGAATGGCTGCGCTGAGTCGGGGGAAGGTGCTCGCGGAGGACGTCCCACACGATATCCATCAGCTTCGCCGCATCGCCCGCGCATCACCTGGATAGTCCCGCACGCCCACATCCACTTCCCGAGCAACGTGCCGGGGGTGCCGTTCCACCACTGGTGCGCGGCTATCGCCCCGGCTACGTCCATCGGCCACAAGGGAGAGGTCGCCGGCGCCAAGGTGCCGGCGGGTAGGCTGCTGGACCTCCTGAGCAGTCCCGTCCTTGTGAAACAGGTGAAAGAGTGCCTCGCGGAGGAGAGTGTGGGCGTCAAGTACGAACCCCTGCTGCCGCCGGACACGCATCCGTCGGTTGAACTGAACAAGCAGATGATGGATGGGTATAGAGAAGAGATGAAGAAGCGGTATCTTAATAGGGAGATCAAGTTCGTGTAGGACTGGTTTCTTCGGGCAATATGGATACGTGAAGATTTGGCTCCCTAGGATGAGATACGAGGGCGAATTAGGCGAGGGAGTTTCTGTTGAACGATGAGGTACTGGATCAGACCGGTCTGCTGAGCCTCATTTGCCTGGGAATAGTCAGGGATGCGGACACTCCTCGCTCCTCACGATTCTGGGTGCCCTGCTCTCTTGGCACCGGTCCTGGGTTCACCTCCCTACGTTATGTCGCATAGGATCAGCTCAACCAAGGCACTATCATCATGCCTTCCTCGACGACTCGAGCACCGTCCTAATCTCCCTGAGCGCCAAGTCTACTTCGTCCCGGCAAATGCCCCAGTGGGTCACCATCCTGCAGGCGTACTCGCCGATGAGTTTGATCTTGATCCCTCTCTGCAGGAGGGCTTCGACTACTTGAGTGGCCGGGATCCCCAGAGCGTCAAACCTCAGCTGCACGACGTTGGTCTGACCGCTTGCCGGCTCGACGAGCGAGGGATCAATGCTCATAAGACCCTCAACAAGCCGTTTGGCATTTTGGTGGTCCTCCTCAAGTCGTCCCATCATGGTCTCCAAGCCGACGATCCCCGCCGCGGCCATGTGTCCGGCTTGGCGCATTCCCCCGCCGATACGCTGGCGCATCCATCGTGCGCGCTCGACAAACGATACGCTGCCGCATAGTAGTGCTCCAATGGGAGCTGCTAAGCCCTTTGTCAGCGCAACCATCACTGCATCCACGTCGGCGCAGAGGCTGGTCAGCGGGACATTCAACGCCACAGACGCATTGAACAACCGGGCGCCGTCCATGTAGCAGAACAACTCGTGCCTGTGAGTGATGGCCGCAACCTCCGCAATGTAGGATGGAGGAAGCGGGATGCCTCGATTGAGGTCGAAAGTGTTCTCCAGGCAGAGCATTCGCGTCCGAGCGAACTGCACTCCCGGAGACCTGATTGAACGGTCCAGATCGCTTAGGTTGAAGCGTCCGTTCACACTCTTGAGAGTGCGAGCCTGAACCCCTGAGAGGGCAGCCATTCCTGCGACCTCGAGATTGTAGATGTGGCTTTCCTCGGCGACCAGAATCTCGTCTCCCAGTTGGGTTGCGGTCATCACCGCAAGCTGGTTGGCCATCGTGCCGGAGACGACGAACAGCGAGGCTTCCTTGCCCAGCATCCGGGCCCCCAGCGCTTCGAGCGTGTCTACAGTAGGGTCCTCGCCCAGGATGTCGTCGCCGACTTCGGCCGTAGCCATTGCGTCCCGCATCTGTTGAGTGGGCAAAGTCACCGTATCACTGCGAAAATCAGTACATGGTTGCATGAGATGACCTCCAAGAACGCCAGTGTCTGTTCCCCGGCATCAACTGTACCGAGGAGAATCCTTGGACAAGTGCAGCGAAGCCTCGACGTATCCGGGGGATTCGGCTCTTTCGTTTGCAGAGTTCTCCTTCTGACCGGGGAAAGGAGGGACGACTAGATCCAGCGATGCAGCCCGCGGCAAGGTCACTGTGAAATGGTAGCAGTCGGAGCGGTAGAAGAATGTGATGTGCTCGACGGGTTCTCCGCTGACTGCGTATGTCTTGCGTTCAGCGACAAGGAGCGGCGATCCAGGGCTGACCTGCAGTAGAGTGGCAGTCTGGCCCTCGGCCCGCGCGGCCCGTATCTCCTGTACCGCTTGTCCAAGGCCTATGCCTAGTCTCTTCTCCATGAGCATGTAGAGTGAGTTCTTCTCGACGTCGCGCTGAGTCAGTCCGGCCCCTAGCGCAGCCGGGAGGTAGATGACCGCCAAGGCAAACGGCAGTCCGTTGACGATATGTTGCCGCCTTATTCGCAGCACCGGGCTCTCGCTGGGGGTACCCAGGAAGGCGCTGATGTGGTCCGGAGGCATGAGCCACGTATAGTCGATGATGCGAACCTCATGGGCAAGCCCCTGATCTTCGACGATTTCAGCAAGGCTTCGTAGGTTGGCCAAGTTCTGGGATACCTCTGTGCTCGCAACGTAGCTGCCCTTTCCCTGGTGGGTAACCACCAAGCCTTCGCGCTCCAACACCCTCAAGGCATGCCTCAGCGTAACCCGACTGACGCCGTACCTGCTCATGAGATCCGCCTGTGACCCGATGTTGGTGCCCACCGGAAACTCACCGTTCTTGATACTGTCCCGAATCTCATTGGCTACATCGATATACAAGGGCATGGGAGCTTGATTTGCGTTGGCCAAGACTAGAGCCTCACTTTCATAGAGAGAGCGGCGGCAGCCAGAGAGCCTGCCCGACTACCGCCGCTCAATTCATACCGTAAAGCTACACGTCTCGTCTACTAGGCCAGGCCCAGAACTGAGAAGAAGAGCCATGAGGTGACTGAGCCCACGACGGACATGGCAAGTCCCCATATCATGAGGTTCCTGAAGAGCTTCTGCTTGTTCTCCTGTTCGGGAGCCGCGTTGAGGGCCAACGCGCCCAGCGTCGACAGAGGGCTCGAGTCAACGACGAGGGTTCCAACGCACACACACAGGATTACTGTGATCGGATCCCCGCCGCCAAGTTTGGCGATGATGCCCGGGACTAGCGGCAGGAACGCCGGAAGAACGACGCCTGTGGAACTCGCGTACACCGAGATGAGTCCTGCGACAAAGCTGAGGGTGAGAGCGATGGTTGCTGGCGATGATATGTTGGCAATTCCAGTAGTCAGCATATCAAGGCCGCCGACTTTGCCCATAAGGCTGATCAGCATAGTGACGCCGGCCACCATTACGATAGTGCCCCAGGAGATCTTTTTGATCGCTGCAGATTCCTCTTTGGGGTTCATGATGGAGAGAATGACGCCGATGGTCAGTGCTGTCAGACCTACGTCGAACTTCCACCCGATAACCGAAACCGCAAGGAACAGGATGCCGAGCAAGGTCGTTACCTGGTTGGTTGTGAACTTGTCCACCTGCATGTCCGAAGCTTCAAGGGTTTTCTTCTCCTTGAACAGCTTGAGACCGCCAAACAGCACGTAGGCGATGGCGCAGATGACGACGTTCGATATGATGGCGCTGCTGTATACCTGCACACTGACATCGGGCAGACCGAGTCCGGCGATGATCTTGTTGGCCACAACGCCTGTGGCGGCGATCGGGGACATTGCGCCGGCAATGCCGCCGTGCACTACCATTACCGCCATCAGGAAGACCGGGATGCCCAGCTGGCTAGCGGCCGCCAATGCGGGAGGAGCTAAGAGCGCCGTAATGGGGATGGCGCCTGGACCAATGGACGACAAGATGAAGGCGAGCACAAAATACACGATGGGTAGTAGGGCTGCGCGGCCCCTTACACCCTTGATGAAGAACTTGCTGAGTTTCTCGAGGGTGCCGTTCACGCTGGCGATTGCGAAGAGGTAGGATACGCCGATTAGCATGATGACGAGGCTCACCGGGAACCCTGCTATGATTGCCGAGACCTTGAGCTTGCCCATGAAGTTTCCGACCAAGTACGCAAAACCCATGGAGAGCAAGCCGACGTTAAGTGGCGAGACGCAGCTCACCACAATAGCGATAACCAGGGCCACTAACGAGGCGGTAGCGACGGACACTTGTGACACCCCTTCCTTTGACTGCTATACGAGGACTTTACGGGCGATGGCGGCGTAGATCCCTACGGCCGCCACTACCTGGCTAATCTCCACGAACTCATCAACCGTGTGTGCCTGCGCCACTGCGCCGGGGCCAAGGACGACCGTCGGGACACCGGCAGCGATTAGGAACGGCATATCGGTCCCACAGGCCAAGGCCTCGGGACTTCTATGTGTCTTGAGAGCGTTGTTCACTTCTCCTAGAACCAGTTGAACGAACGGGTGACTACCATCAATTGAGGTCGGTTCTTTGTCGGAGCCGAGCACTTCGATCTTTCCGTCGACCGGATCCCCTTGCTTTGAGAGACCATCCATGATCGCGCGGAGCTCGCGGTCGAGCTGGTGGTCATCCTCGCCGGGAATGCGCCTGCGGTCGATAGATAACTCGCAGTTGTCAGGGATGACGTTGTCCTTCACGCCGCCGTGAATTACGGTAGCGCTTACGCATGGGGGACCGACCAGCGGATGGGGGTTCTGCGACAATTTACGGTTGAGTTCCTTGATCGCCACTGCCACTTGTGCAGCCTTGTATATGGCGTTCTCAGCCTTCTCCGGTTCTGAAGCGTGGCCGGCCTTGCCTGAGAAAGTTACTTTGCGCCTGCTGATTCCCTTGTGGGCTACCACTACATCGAGATTGGTCGGTTCGCCTACGACAGCCACGGAATTCGCCGAGTCAACTTCGGAAGTCCGGAGGAAGTGCTGGGTGCCGATGCCTCCGGTTTCCTCGCCGACGACTCCGAGGATGGTAAGGGTGCCGTTCAGACCGTTGGTGTCTTCCTTGAGCAGCATTTCTACTGCGGTTAGCATAGCGGCGAGGCTACCCTTGGTGTCGCAGGCTCCCCGTCCATATGCCTTGCCGTTCTTGACAGACATTGCGAAGGGATCATCTGTCCACTTGCCTGAGGGCGGTACGACGTCCAGATGGGCGTGAAGCATGAGGTTCTTGGGTCCGTCCCCGAACTTCCAGCGTGCCACGACGTTGTTTCGTCCAGACGCGGCTTCAGGGAGAGAGACTGTCGCGCCCAACGCTCGGGCCGTTTGGGCCACGTACTCGGCAGCACCCGTCTCCAGCCCTGGCGGGTTGACGCTTTGACATGCAATCAGTTCCCGCAGGTAATCCAAGACCTTTGGCTCTAGCTGATCCACGTAACCTCCTCCTCTCAGTATTCGATGCGGTAATCACTGCAGCAATCACCGAACTTGTATTAGGTTGTCCTACGTTGTCTCAATACAAGGGAGACATACAACGCGATTTCGGGGAATCCTCTTTTTGGATTCAGGATGGTTGGTGGAGGTTAGAACGACAGGGCTCAAGTGGCTTGGGGGTAAGGAAGAAGCACTGACTCAACTGGGCATTCGAAGTGGTCCGATAGGCGCGTCAACCAGCCCCTCCTACCGCCGGACACGCATCCGTCGATCGAACTGAACAGGTAGATGATGGATGGGTATAGGGCGGAGATGAAGAAGCACTACCTCAACAGAACAGCTGAATTCGCATAAGGGCCGGGAGGCGCGAAGCGACCTGGCCGGGCTCACCCGTCCCGCTATCGGCGAAGATCCTACTGCACATGCTGCGGGGGCTTGGCCATACTCTTAGGCGGCGAAGTCGGTGAAAGGTGCGTACCCCTACCTCAGGCAGGTCTGACCCCTTCCGCCGTCAATCGCGTACGACCCCCCGGT
>JBBDIP010000055.1:0-13163 GCA_040880305.1 Bacillota bacterium | reverse complement strand
GTTGGTGACCGTGCCCCGCGAGGCCCCTCAGGACGAGGTGAGGGACGCCGTGATGGGCGAGCCCGCGGTCCAGAGGTTTCTTGAGGGAAAGCAGATCGCCAAAGAGGTCTACATCCCCGGGAGGATCTACAGCATCGCGGTGAAGTGACGGTCTAGAGTCCCTGCGCTCCAGCAAACACTAGCCTCATGCGAGAGGCTTTCCTTGAAGCGCCCGAAGTCATCAAAGAACTGGGGTCCACTCCTAACGGCCTGGCCAGCGAGGAAGCGGCCAGGCGGCTCCGGGAGTATGGCCCCAACGTCATAAGCGAGGGTCATCCGACCCCGCTGTACAAGCGCCTGCTCCCGCACCTCACCAACCTGCTGGCTATACTGCTCTGGATTGCCGGGGTGCTGGCGTTCGTCGGTGGGATGCCCCAGCTGGCTTACGCGGTTTTCGCCGTCATCCTCATCAACGCGTTCTTCAGTTTCATCCAGGAGTACAAGGCAGAACGGGCCAGCCACGCGCTCAAAAACCTCTTGCCCAGGATAACCACTGCGGTGCGTGACGGGCAGCGAGTCCGGCTGAACGTCGATGAACTGGTGCCGGGAGACCTTGTGGTGCTGGAGAGCGGCGATGCGGTCCCGGCGGACGCGCGCGTGTTGGAGAGCGCCAGCCTGCTTGTCAACAACTCGTCGCTCACGGGAGAGTCCGAACCTGTCGGCCGCAACGCCGGGCCGGTGGATGTTGAAGGCGTCCCAATCGCCGACATGCAGGACCTCATCTTCATGGGGACGTCGGTGGCCAACGGGACCTGCCAAGCCATCGTGATCCGCACAGGCGGGAAGACCGAGTTCGGCAAGGTGGCTCGACTCACGCAGGAGGTAACGGAGCACCTGAGCCCTCTTCAGAAGCAAATAGCGAGGGTAACTAAGATCCTGGCAGTGTTGGCCACGGCGTTTGGCGGCATCTTCTTCGCCCTCGGCCTCCTGATCGGCCGCCCCCTCCTCGAGAACTTCCTGTTCGCCATAGGCGTCATAGTGGCCAACGTCCCTGAAGGCCTACTCCCGACCGTGACCCTTGCTCTGGCCATGGGGATGCAGCGGATGGCGCGCAGAAACGCGCTGGTCAAGAAACTTACGGCTGTAGAGACGCTCGGTTCAACTACCGTTATCCTCACCGACAAGACCGGTACCCTCACACAGAACAGGATGACCGTCACCAGGATGTACCTGGACGGCTCGGCGGTCGACCTCGCCAGAGCTCCGGAGATCAAGCGTGGGCCCTCTCTCGACCTGCTAGTCCAGGGGATGGTTCTGGCAAACAACGCCCGCATCACCGACGATGGCTTTGTGGGGGACCCCACCGAGGCGGCGCTGCTTTTCGCGGCGCGGGACTTTGGAGCCGACCTCGCGGCGCTTTACCGCCGCTACCCACGCATCTACGAGATCCCCTTCGACTCGCGCCGCAAGAGGATGACCGGCGTCCACAGGATCGGGGGGACGGCATGGGCGCTGTGCAAGGGCGCTCCCGGCGAGGTCATCCCGCGCTGCAGCGACCTGGACGACGCGGAACGCAAGAAGGTTCTTTCGGCCAACGACGAGATGGCCAAGTCGGGCCTCCGGGTGCTGGCGTTCGCCCGTCGCCAGCTGGACTCTCCGGTGGCTAGAGAGCACGACGAGGTAGAGCGAGACATGGCGTTTGTGGGGCTTGTGGGCATGTTCGACCCACCCCGTCCCGAGGTGGCCGCGGCGGTCGATAAGGCCCACACAGCAGGCATAAGGGTGATCATGGTTACGGGAGACTACGGCCTCACCGCAGAATCCATCGCTAGACGCGTAGGGATGGTAGGGAGGGGACGACCCAGGATCATCACCGGGACCGATCTTAGCAAACTCGATGAGGAGGGGTTGTCCAACGAACTGCGCGAGGAGCAGGACGTCCTGTTCGCTAGAGTCTCGCCCGAAGACAAGATGAAGATAGCGCGAGCCCTCCAGCGCAACGGCGACATAGTTGCTGTCACCGGTGACGGGGTGAACGACGCCCCCGCCTTGAAGGCTGCCGACATCGGGGTGGCGATGGGCAGGGAGGGCACCGACGTTGCCAAAGAGGCTGCCGACATGGTGCTCACCGACGACAACTTCGCCAGCATCGTCAGCGCGGTGGAGGAGGGCCGCACGGTCTACGCCAATATCCGCAAGTTCGTGACCTACATCCTCGCCAGCAACGTCCCTGAACTCGTGCCCTACCTGGCCTACGTCCTCTTGGGCGTGCCGCTCCCCCTGACCGTCATGCAGATATTGGCGGTCGATCTGGGGACGGACCTGCTTCCCGCGCTGGCCCTGGGGCTGGAGCCGCCTGAGCCCGGCGTCATGCAGAATCCTCCGAGATCCAAGAAGGAAAGCCTGCTCGACGCGCACCTGTTGGCCCGCGCCTACGGATTCCTGGGGCTCATGGAGGCGGCCATCGGAATGACGGCCTTCTTCTGGTTCCTAGGCAGGCACGGGTGGGTATGGGGTCAGAGCCTCGATCCGAACAGCCTGGTCTACCGGCAGTCGACCAGCATGGTGTTCACCGCTATCGTCGTCTGCCAGGTGTTCAACGTTTTCGCCGCCCGGACCGACGTGGAGTCGGTCTTCCGGGTGGGACTGTTCAGAAACCGGTGGGTGTGGTTGGGAATACTGTGGGAACTGGGCCTCACGATGGTGCTGCTCAACGTCCCTGTGTTTCAGGGAGTCTTTGGGACTGCGCCCCTTACCCTGGCGGACTGGGGGTTCCTGTGGGCGATCTCGCCGCTGCTGCTGGTAGCCGAGGAGGTCCGCAAATGGTTAGTCCGAAGAAAGATGTCGCGCAAGTGACGGAGGTGGGAGCATGAAGCTGGTGGTAGTGGGCTGCGGCTCCATGGGGTCGCATCTGGCGCTTGCCCTGGCCAGGGGCGGGCATCTGGTATCGGTGATAGACAGCGACCCTTCAGCCAGGGCGCGATTAGGGTCGAGTTTCGGGGGCAAGTTCATCTCTGGGGTCGCCATCGACCTGGGCATCTTGGCGGAGGCCGGCATTGACGCCGCGGACGGGCTGGCAGCGGTCACCGGGAGCGACGAGACCAACCTGGCCGTGGCGATGTTGGCCAGGAAGCGATTCCGGGTGCCCAAAGTCATCGCCAGGGTATTCGAGCCCGGCAAGATGGTGGGCTACCGGGCCGCGGGCATCCACGTGGTATGCCCTCCTGCCTGGGGCTTCCGCGTGATAGGAGACATCCTGACCAATCCGGCGCGAGACGTCGCTGCGACCTTCGGCCACGGCGAGGTACAGGTAGTAGCCCTGGCTGTGGGTGAATCCAGGCCCGGCTTGGTCCTCAGCGAAGTGACATCGCCTCCTGACATCATCGCGGTCGCCCTGGTCAGGAACGGCGTGGCCCTGGTCCCGCCGCCCGGCTTCGGCCTGGAGCCGGGAGACATTCTTTACGTGCGGGTACCGGAACCCGCGAGGGGGACGTTCGACCGCATGGTCAGAGGACTGGGGGTGTAGACGCATGAAGGTACTGGTTGCGGGCGGAGGAAAAGTAGGCAGGCAGCTAGCCAGGCTCTTCCGGGACGCCGGGCACACCGTGAGCGTGGTGGAGATACGGTCCGAGCACGTCCAGAACGTCTCGGGACTTGCCCCGCAAGTGTCGGTCTTCCACGGTGACGCGACCGACCCCGGCGTGCTGGGAATGGCCGGTGCCGCCGGTGCCGACGTTTTCGTGGCCGCCACAGGATCCGACGAGGCCAACATGCTTTCCTGCTTCCTCGCCAGGAACGTCTTCGGCATCAAGCGGACCATCGCCAGGGTCAACGACCCGCGGAACGAGCACCTGTTCACGCCGGAGTACGGCTGTGATACGGGTATCTCCTACTCAGACATCATCGCCAGACTGGTGATAGAGGAGACAGGGTTCGCCGACGTGGTCACTCTCCTGAAACTGCGAAGGGGGCAGCTGTCCCTTGTCGAGGGGGAAGTCCACGAGGGGTCCGCACTGGACGGGAAAACCCTGGCAGAGGCCAGGATCCCCCACGAGATCGTCATCGCGGCAGTTTTACGGGGCAGCGAGACGATGATACCCAGGGGCCAGACCAGAATCGCAGCCGGCGACAAGCTCCTGGCTCTGAACTCTACGGGGAGCGAGGAGGCTTTTCACGACCTTATCCGGTAGGACGTTTGCGGGACGCGGCGATCACGCCAAGAGGCTCTTGATCCGCTTCGCGATTTCATCGCGGACCTCCCGGAATGCCTGCGTGACCTCATCCTCCGACCCCTCTGCCGTAGCCGGGTCCGGAAGCGGCCAGTGCAGGTGCGTGACTGACGGAGGAATCACCGGACAGCGGTCTCTGGCGTCCCCGCACAGGGTCACGATGAGATCCATGCCGGCAAGCAAATCAGGGTCAATGACTTTGGACGTTTGGGCTGAGATGTCTATCTCCGACTCTCGCATTGCCAGGACGGCATGCGGGTTTACCCCCTTAGGCTCGATCCCCGCGCTGTAGACTTCCCAAAGCGGGCCCGCCATCTGCCTGGCCAGTCCCTCCGCCATTTGGCTTCGCGCCGAATTGCCGGTGCACACGAACATCACTCTAGTAGGTCTCAACGATGAACCCCCTCACCTGGATTTTGTGTGGATGATATCACCGAAATTCACAACCGACACAATTCTAGGCCTGTAAGTACGAGATTTTACACTCCCGTTACACTGCCTTCACTGTCCGTTATCCGGCGACCGCTAATCTCAAGGTAAAACATGAGAGGTGGTCGATGAGACGTGAGTAAGCCACGCGGAAGCACTCTGGGCAGGCTGGCGTTTCCGGCAGTGTTGGGGCTCGCTGTCTTGGTCTTTCTAAGCGGCTGCACAGCCGGTCCGAAAGGGTCCGCATCCTCAATCACTCTGGCCGGTTCGACCTCGGTCCAACCCTTCGCAGAGATGCTCGCCGAGGAATATCAGAAAGCTTATCCGGACCGTCCGGCCGTCAACGTTCAGGGCGGAGGATCGAGCGCCGGTGCCAGGGCCGCCCTTAGCGGCGCAGCCCAGGTCGGGACGATGTCTAGGGAACTCGGCGAAGGCGAGGATGAACTCACCGCCGTCGTTATCGCCCATGACGCCATAGCAGTCGTAGTGAACCCCGCCAACCCGATCTCCGGAATCAGCGTCGAGGATCTCAAGGGCGTTTTCTCAGGCGAGATCACCGACTGGAGCCAACTGGGCGGTTCTGCAGGACGCATCAGCGTTATCAGCAGGGAAGAAGGCTCGGGCACCAGGAGCGCTTTCGAGGAACTGGTGATGAAGGGGACTGTCGTGGCGAAAACGGCGGTCGTCCAGGACTCAAACGGCGCTGTCCGTGAAACGGTTGCTCAGGACGAGAAGGCCATCGGCTATATCTCCCTGGGGCTGGTCGACTCCAACGTCAAGCCGCTCTCCATAGGCGGGACCCGGCCGTCGGTCGAGACCGTAAAGGAGAAGTCCTACACCCTTGTACGCCCGTTCCTCTTCGTAACCAAAGGCGAGATGGCTCCGCAGGTCAAGCAGTTCGTGGACTATGTCCTTAGCCCGGACGGGCAGAAGGTTCTGGCCGCGGAAGGCCTGGTAGTGGGCAATTAGGGCGGAGGGAAGACCTGTGAACAGGAAAGAGAGACTATCCGAGATTGCGCTGACCACCATCGGACTCACATCGGTCGCGGTCCTTGCGCTAATAGTCGTCTTCATCTTCAAGGAGGGTTCTCCGGCCCTCGCCAAAGTGGGCGTCGTTGAGTTCATTGCCGGCTCAGATTGGCTGCCGTCGAAGGGCGTGTTCGGCATCCTCCCCATGATACTGGGCACCTTCGCGGTGACCTTAGGCGCCCTCCTAGTTGGAGTTCCTCTAGGACTCGGGTGCGCCCTGTACCTGGCGGAGTTTGCCCCGAAAAGAGTCGCCGAGGTGCTAAAACCCGCGGTTGAACTGCTGGCCGGAATCCCATCCGTAGTCTTCGGTTTCATCGGGCTGACTGTCCTCGTGCCCTTCATCAGGACGCATCTGGGGGGACCCGGGTTCTCGGTCCTCGCCTCGTCCCTGGTGCTAGGCATCATGGTCCTGCCCACGATGGTCAGCGTCTCCTACGACGCGCTCCGGGCGGTCCCTCAGGCGTACCGCGAGGGGATGCTGGCGGTCGGCGCCACCAACTGGCAGGCAGTGAAGATGGTGATCGTCCCGGCCGCAAGGTCAGGGATACTCGCTGCGGGGATCTTGGCCATGGGCAGGGCGGTGGGCGAGACCATGGCGGTGATCATGGTGGCCGGGAACGCCACTGTAGCGCCGGGCTCTCTACTTGACCCGGTACGTACCATGACATCCAACATCGCCCTGGAGATGGGCTACGCCGCAGGGCTCCACCGCCAGGCCCTCTTCGCAACAGGGGTAGTGCTCTTTGTGATAATCGGGCTCCTCAATCTCGCAGCCAGAGCTGTGGTCAGAGGGAAGTGAGACACGTGAGCGTACGAACGGAATCGAGAAAGAAGCAGGACCGGGAGGCGCGATTCATGGTCGGGGCGCTCCGGCTGTGCGGCCTTGCTGTGGCTGCGATCCTTGTGTTGGTCGTTTCGTACATCCTGGTCCGGGGGCTTCCGGTCGTGAACCTGAGATTCCTGCTCGGCTCGCCAGAGAAAATGGGTAGAGAGGGCGGGATCCTTCCCAGCATCGTAGGCACAGTCGTGCTCACCCTGCTGAGCGTGCTGATAGCAGCCCCGCTGGGAGTGGGGACGGCGGTCTTTCTCACGGAATACACTCGCGAAGGGCTGTTCCCGCGGCTGGTGCGTTTTGGCACCGAGAGCCTGTCCGGGATCCCATCCATCATATTCGGCCTGTTCGGATTCCTATTCTTCGTGATCAACCTGCAGATGGGCTGGTCTATCCTATCGGGCGCGCTGACGCTGGCCGCGATGATCCTGCCCACTATCGTCCGCACCTCTGAGGAAGCGATCAGGGCGGTGCCCGACTCCTACAGAGAGATAAGTTTCGCGCTAGGGGGCAGCCGGTGGCAGACGACCACGTCCCTCGTCCTTCCAGGGGCTCTACCGGGCATAGTCACCGGCATCATACTGGCCTTGGGGAGAGCGGTGGGAGAGACCGCCGCTGTGATCTTCACCGCCGGGTCATCGCTGCGCCTGCCAAAGACCGTCATGGACCCGGTCCGCACCCTGCCGGTCCACTTCTACATTTTGGCTCGCGAAGGCATCTCCATGAAGAACGCCTACGGTACCGCAGCCGTGCTGCTCATCGCCGTGCTGATGGTGAACCTGGGCGCCTATTACCTGGTCGGCCGCGCAGGCAAGGCCAGAAGAGGGAGGAGTTGAGCGGAATGGCCGTGACACAACCCAAGGTCCAAGCGGTGGATTTCGAGTTTTCCTACTCGGACGGCCGCGTGAAGGCCCTGCGGTCTTTAAACCTCAGCGTTGCTAGAAACTCGCTTCTCACCGTCATGGGTCCCACGGGTAGCGGGAAGACAACGTTACTCCGGGCCCTGAACAGGCTCAACGACAGGGTGGCCGGTACTTCCCATTCCGGGGGCCTGCTGCTTGACGGAAAGGACGTGTACAGCGGTGGGTTCGACGTGGCGGACCTCCGCCGCCGGGTGGGCATGGTGTTCGCCCTGCCCATGTCCCTGCCGGTATCAATCTACGAGAACGTGGCTTACGGCCCCAGGAAGAAGGGCGTGAAGTCCAAGGCCGTCCTGGACGACATCATCGTGAACGCTCTGACGGCGGCCGCCATCTTTGATGAGGTGAAGGACCGCCTGGACTCTCCCGCGCAAAAGCTCTCGGGCGGGCAGCAGCAGAGGCTGTCTCTGGCCAGGGTTCTGGCGGTGGAGCCGGACGTCATCCTGCTCGACGAACCCACCTCGGGATTGGATCCGATCTCGACGCTGCACATAGAGGAGACCCTACGCAGGCTGCAGGAGAGGTACGCGATCATCCTGGTGACCCACAACCCCCTGCAGGCAGCCCGGATACAGGGCGACATCGCCTTCTTCTACATGGGTGAACTGGTTGAGACCGGGCCGGCCAAGGAGATCTTCACCCGGCCAAAGGACAAGCGCACCGAGGACTACGTCACGGGCAAGTTCGGCTAGGAGGGCGGCACCGATGCAGGAAGACAAACCAGGCAAGATACAGGTCAAGGATTTCGAACTCTACTACGGTACCTTCCGCGCTCTGAAGGGCCTAAAGGCCAAGTTTGCACCTAACGCCATAACAGCGATAATCGGGCCCTCAGGGTGCGGGAAGTCGACTTTTCTTCGGAGCATCAACAGGATGAACGACCTTGTCGAAGGGGTCTCGGTCAAGGGCGAGATTGCCCTGGACGGCGCAAATGTGTACGGAGAGGGTATCGACCTCACCTGGCTCAGATCCAGGATCGGGATGGTCTTTCAGCGGCCCGTGACCTTCCCTCTGTCAGTCTTCGACAACGTGGCCGCGGCGCCCAGGGTCCAGGGCGTCACAGACCGGGGGGAAATCGCTGAGGCGGTCGAGCGCAGCCTCCGCTCGGTCGCTCTGTGGGATGAGGTGAAAGATCGCCTGCACAGGCCCGCGACCGACCTTTCGCTCGGCAACCAGCAAAAGCTTTCGATCGCCAGGGCAGTGGCTACCAAGCCCGACGTCATACTCTTGGATGAGCCCTGCTCCGCATTGGACCCCCTGGCGACGCTCCAGATCGAGGACCTGATGTGGTCGCTCCGGGACGACTACACCATCATCATCGTCACCCACAACATGCAACAGGCGTCCAGGGCCTCGGACCACACCATGTTCATGCTGGACGGCGAGATAGTCGAGTACCGCTCCACGAAGGAACTGTTCACCAATCCCAAGGACGTGCGCACCGACAACTATGTGACGGGGAGAATCGGCTGAGTTCCGGGATACTGTCATTAGGAGGAGAGTAAGATGCCAAGCCCACGCGCGGCTTTTGAAAGCCAGCTTAGGGAACTTGATGAGAGTCTGCTTACGATGGGAAAAGAGGCCGAAGGCGTCCTGGAGAACGCCTTGCAGGCCCTGGCCGAAAGGAACGTAGGTCTCGCCAACCAGACCATATCCAGGGACGACGTGGTGGACAGGATGCGGTTTGACATCGAGGCCAGGTGCATGGAGCTGATCGCGACGCAGCAGCCTGCGGCCAGGGACCTGCGCAGGATCTTCGCCGCCATCTCCATCGCCAGCGACGTGGAGAGGGTGGCCGACTACTCGGTCGACATCTGCCTTACCGCCAAGCGGTTGGCAGACCGGCCCCTGTTCAAGCCGCTGGTGGATATTCCGAGGATGGAGCAAATGGTCGTGAGGATGCTGAAGGAGAGCCTGGACGGCTTCGTCTCAAGGGACCTGTCGCTGGTGGAGGGCATGATCAAGGACGACGACCAGGTGGACCACCTGTACCACTACCTGCACGACGAGCTCTGCCTCTTCATGAAGAAGGACCCGGGCCTTGTGGACCAAGCGGTCCAGCTCCTGCTGATAGCCCGGTACCTGGAGAGGATAGCCGACCATATCACCAACATTGGCGAGCGAGTCTACTACGTCGAGACCGGTGAACTCAAGGAACTACATCAGTAGGCGGCGCCTGATCGTGTATCATGTGGGTGGATCTGGCTGCACTTTCATGGGGGTCGTGTGATTTGGCAGGGCGCATCCTGGTCGTGGATGATGAGGTGGCGATCACCAAACTGGTCGCGTATCACCTGGAGCGGGAGGGTTTCGAGGTCGTCTCCCGTTACGACGGCGAGTCTGCCTATAACGAAATCAGGTCGGCCGATTTCGATCTGGTGGTCCTGGACCTCATGCTCCCAGGGATGTCGGGCTGGGACGTTCTGCGCCTCTGCCGCAACGCCGGCAAGCGTTTCCCGGTGATACTCCTCACGGCCCGCGCGGACGAGGTCGACAAAGTGGCGGGCCTCGAGCTGGGGGCCGACGACTATGTGACCAAGCCCTTTTCCCCGCGGGAGCTAGTGGCCAGGGTCAGGGCTCACCTGAGGCGGAGGGAGGAGCTCGCTGGCAACGAGGTCGGTACCTCCAGGTTGACCGTGGGAGCGCTGGTTCTCGACGAGGGCACCAGAGACGTTGCCGTGGCGCGCACGCTCCTCGCGCTCACAGCCAAAGAGTTTGACCTCCTAGCCTACATGGCAAGGCGTCCCGGACGGACGTTCACCCGGGAAAACCTCTTAGAGAGCGTATGGGGCTACGAGTTCGCGGGCGACACCAGAACAGTTGACGTCCATGTATCCCGCCTGCGCCAGAAACTGGAGCCGTTCTCGGCCCAGAATCATGTCCCGACAATCGAGACCATGCGTGGAGTCGGGTACAGGTTAGTCCTCCCTGACGGCGGGGGTCGCCCATCATGAGGATGAGGAACCAACTGTTAGCTACGGATTTCGCGGTCTGGCTGGTCTCAACGCTGATGACAGCGGCGGTCGTCTTCGTGAGGTCCGTCCACGTGTCGCCGGAGGAGTTCAGGGCGGTGTGGACGTCGCTGTGGATAGGCGCCGCGGTTTCCCTGCCTGTAGCCGCGACTTTTTCTTGGCTGAGGAACCTCCGCGTGACCAGGCCACTGCGCGCGATGGTGGAGACGACCCAAGGGATGCTTTCCGGCAAGTACAGGGAGCGCTTCTTCCCCGATACTTACACCGAACTGGACAGGCTCGGAGAGGATCTGAACCGGCTTGCCGCCAGCCTGCGCGCCAGAATGCAGGACCTGCAAGACTCAAACGCCAAACTTGAGGCCACTCTAAACGCCAGCGTATCCGGCATCATGATCTTCGACTCGGAAGGATCGGTCTCGGCCGTGAACCGGGCGGCGCAGGACATTCTCGGCAGATCTCCGGCCGAGCTGCGGGGCCTTTCTTTCGCAGTCGCGCTCACTAGCTCCGACCTGGCGTCTCTGGTGTACAGGGCTTTGTACCGGCAGATGCCCGGACGGCAGGAAGTCAGGATTGGCAGACAGGGGCAAAAGGTGGTCGACGCGACCGCCATCCCTCTCATCTCGGGTGAGGACCCATCGCGGCCGGCCTCAAACGGCGCGGTGCTCACCTTCCACGACCTCACCGAGATCCGCCGGCTCGAAAGGATGCGGACCGATTTCGTCCAGAACGTCTCCCACGAGCTCCGCACGCCTGTCACCGTTGTGAAGGGTTTCGCGGAGACCCTGAGGGATACGCCGCCGGACGATCCGGATACAGTGCGCGAGATGGCGGGCCTGATAGAGATGGAAGCGTCCAGGCTATCGACGCTGGTCGGGGGACTCCTTGACCTGGCCAAACTCGAGTCCGGGTCAGTCGCGCCCTTCAAGGCGCCACTGGATCCCGGGCAGATCCTCCGGGATACAGCCAAGAAACTGGAGCCACTGGCGGCGCAGAAACAGCAGGTCGTGAGGGTTGTCGCCAACGTGCCGCCGGAGAGGGAACTCCTGGCTGACTCTTCCCTCATGGACATGGTCCTCACCAACCTTCTGGAAAACGCCATCAAGTACGCCGGTGAAGGGGGAGAGATCGAGGTGGGCGTGGAGCCCAGTGAGGGTGGCTGGCTCTTCCGGGTGACCGACAACGGCCCCGGGATTAGCGAGGAAGACCTGCCCCGAGTATTCGAGCGTTTCTACCGCGGCTCAAAGGACAGGAGCCGGGACACAGGCGGAAGCGGCCTCGGGCTCGCGGTGGTCAAGCACTGCGTGACGCTCCATTCGGGCAAGGTCTGGGCTGAAAGCGCGGAGGGACGTGGGACCGCGTTCTACGTATGGCTCCCCTAGTGTTTTCAAAACCTTAACACTTGCGTAACAGGACATGGAATACACTCCCTCGAAACAACTCCATTGAGGGGGCGCATCTATGCCCGAATCCGTCATCTCGATAACCGGCCTCTCCAAGGAATACCGCATGGGGAAGGTCAAAGTGCCCGCTCTGCGGGGTGTCGATCTGGAGATACCAAAGGGCCAGTTCGTGGCCATCATGGGGCCGTCCGGGTCCGGCAAGTCCACTCTCATGAACATCCTGGGCTGTCTCGACCGCCCAACCGAAGGAACTTACCTGCTCGACGGCTCCGACGTGAGCCGCAAGACCGACAACCAGCTGGCCGACATCCGCAACCGCCTCATCGGCTTCATCTTTCAAACGTTCAACCTCTTGGCCAGGACCGACGCCATGGCCAACGTCGAATTGCCGCTCATATACCGCGGTACCTCGGGGCGCGAGAGACGGGAGAAGGCCAGCAAGGCGCTAGAATCGGTTGGTCTCGGCGCGCGCGCTAAGCACCGTCCTAACGAGCTCTCGGGCGGCGAGCAGCAGCGCGTCGCCATAGCCAGGGCGCTGGCAGCCGAGCCCAAAGTGATCTTGGCCGACGAACCCACCGGCAACCTGGACTCGCGCTCAGGCGAGGAGATCATGGCCATCTTCCAGGATCTCAACCGCCAGGGCATCACCGTGATCCTGGTGTCCCACGACCCGGACATCGCCCGCCATGCCGACAGAATTGTCTCCCTGCGTGACGGCAAGATCATTGCGGACCAGATGGTGGAGGACCGCATGGACGCCAGGGAAGTCCTGGCGCTGCAGGCGGTGCAGGTCACGGCGTAGCCTCTGTCCAATCTCCAGGATGAGGGGCGATTTAGTATTGGGCACGGTGTTCAACATCCAGAAGTATTCACTTCACGACGGACCCGGCATCAGGACCACGGTCTTTCTGAAAGGCTGTCCGCTGTGCTGCCCGTGGTGCCATAACCCCGAGAGTCAAAAGCCGGAGCCCGAGGTTATCTTTTTCGAGACCCGCTGCGTGGGGTGCGGCTCGTGCGTCAAGGTCTGCCCGGCCGGGGTTGCGGGCAACAAGGGCGGCAGCGCTAAATGCACTGCCTGCGGCCTTTGCGTTCAGGCGTGTGCCTACGGGGCGCGTGAGGTGGTGGGCAAGAGCATGTCCGCCGACGAGGTCATGTCGGAAGTCCTGCGCGACCGCATCTTCTACGACCAGTCGGGTGGCGGGGTTACGTTCTCCGGCGGCGAGCCGATGATGCAGCCGGAATTCCTGCGCGAGCTGCTCTTGCGGTGCCGCGCGGAGGGTTTGCGGACCACAGTCGACACATCGGGATTTGCCGCGTGGGAAGCGTTTGAGGCGGTAGTCCCCCTGGTCGACGTGTTCTTGTATGATGTGAAA
>JBBDIP010000054.1:0-13410 GCA_040880305.1 Bacillota bacterium | reverse complement strand
CAGGTTTCGCCGGCAAGTTATTGGGTCGAGAAGCCAAGGGTGACGGTGGTCCCACCCGTGCAGGCCGATCTCGTGGCCCTCCCGCGCCATCCTCTCCATCACTCGCGGCAGCAGAGCGGCCTTCTCTCCGACTACGAAAAAGGTTGCGCGACAGCCGTGCCTCTTCAGAACATCCAGGATGAGTGGGGTGAATGCAGGGTCCGGGCCGTCGTCGAAAGTCAGGGCGCAAGCCGAAATCGACCCCATGCTCGGGCGAGCCCCGGTTATCGTCCAAAGCCCCAGGCGATGCATGAGGATATCGGGGACGAGGTACGCCACGACGAACAAGCCCAAAACCGCCGCCAGCGCGAGTTTCACCTTACCAAGGCCTCCTGGGCTGCCCGCCCCGCTGTGGCTTCGGGGGAAAGATACCGGTCCCATATCTCCCTGGCAGCAGTCTGGGCAGCCTTGGGCCGCCCCGCCGCAAGGGCGGATTGCCGCATGAGGTTGAGGCGTCCCGCGTCGCCCAGGAGGGCGAGCGCAAGTTCCCTCGTCTTGTCAGCGTTTCTCGACATCACCGCGGCCCCGTGACGCAGGAGGAACCTGGCGTTCTCTTCTTCCTGGCCCGGGATCGGCCGGTGTATGACCAAGGGGACCCCGGTCGCCAGGGCCTCGGAGACGGTGAGGCCGCCTGCCTTGGTTATCGCCATCTCGGAGAGCGCCATAAGCTCATGCATGGTATCGACGAAGCCGAAGACCTTAACCGGGTTCTTGGAGCCTCTTGTGACTTCCTCGCACTTGGCGCGGAGTTTCTCGTCCCGACCCGCCACAACGATGATCTGGCACGGGGGATTTGCCTGCCCCAGCCACGCGGCGGTCTCCCACGCATCGGGCGACATCCCGTAGGCGGAGCCCAATAGCAGCACTACGGGGAGGTCGGGCCTGAGGCCGTATTTGTCCAAGAGGGCTTGCCGGTCCCAGGGACCGAGGAATCTCTTGTCGATGGGTATCCCTGACACCACGACTCTTTCCCCCCGGATACCCCTGCTCTGAAGGCCTCGCTTGACATAGTCGCTGGCCACCAGATACAGGTCGGTCCAAGGGCTGACCCACTGCGTGTGCACGGCGTTGTCAGTTATGATGGTGACCTGGGGAACATCGACCAGGCCCCTGCGTTTTAGCTCGCCCACAACGCCTGCCGGAGTCGGGAACGTACATACGACCAGCCGGGGGCGCACTTTTTGGAGAAGACGAAGCAGGCGTCTGTGCCCTAGGTTGTTGAGGGCCGACTGCCAGAGGGAGTCGGGGTCGATGGACTTGGTGACGTAATAGAACCCGCGGTAGAGTTCGGGCGCCACCTTGACGGTGTTTACATACAACGACTGGGTGATGCGGTCCAGCAAGGGGTGCACGAACCAGATGTAGTTTAGAGTAAGGACGCGCAGGTTGGGATTGAGGTCCAAGAGAGCGTCTTGCAGCGCTGCGGACGCCCGCCGGTGTCCGGCGCCGTAGTCCGCCGTAAGGTTCAGGACGTCTGTCTCATCTACTGGGAATCTCGCTTCTTGCACGAAATCACCTTAGCCTGCCGCAACCTTCTTCTCACGTACGGCGGCCACCGCCACGATCTCCTCGCGGAAGAAGTCCAGGAAACCGGCGGAAGTCCGCATCGCCCTGGGGAGCAGGACGCACGTGGCCGCGTCCCTCAGATCATCCTGCTTGCTGGCCACCTGGCCAAGGTATCCGCAGGAGACCTGAGCGTTAGCCACGACCCACCCCTCGGGTTTGAGGGAGACTCCGTAAAGGCCCCCATCGCTTACTACGTAATTCTCCTTGTGCTCGTCAGCCCATTTCTCGTATTTTTGGTGGCCGTCCAGCGCAAGACAATTCGAGTGGTACGGCTGGCAGCAGTCCTGCACTATATGGAGGCACGCTCCTAGCATGAACATTGACTTGGCCTCGTTGCCCTTGTTCCACTGGGCAACCGCCTGGTTCCACCAGTTCCTGACCTGGTCGGCCGCTCCCGCCCAGACCCACAGACCCCGCCTGGTCTTCGGGTTGTAGTGATGTGTCGCGTTCATCCAGAGTGTGTCCGCCCAGTAGTTTCCGCGTATGATCGTATCCAGCCATCCACCGTAAAATGTGGCGGCTTCGGTCAGACCGTCGGAACGCAGTATTTCGACAGCTTTCTCGGTCAGAAACTGGTGCGTGCTCCCCGCCTTGTCAAAGAATTTCTGAAAGGGGATTCCCACCAGCCTGACCAGAGTGTGCGCCCTAAGGCTCTTGGCTACTAGATTGCCGAAAGCGCCGACTTTCGAGAGCCGGCTCATATTGGTGTCCATTTTCCTCCGCGATTCTCCTCGTTAACCCTGTCCTATTCTAACATCCCTGCAAAATGTGTTAATGATCGCCACGGCGTTGTATAATTGACCGTTGTGGCTCGCGCAACGGTGGGTCCATTCCCGATCAGAAAGGTCCTGAGAGGCCATGCTATCAACATCACGCAACGAGAAAATAAGGAATATCGCGGTCATTGCCCATGTGGACCACGGGAAGACCACGTTGGTTGACGCTCTGCTTAGGCAGACCGGAACTTTCCGGGAGAACCAGGTTGTCGAGGAGCGCGTTATGGACTCAAACGATCTGGAGAAGGAGCGCGGGATCACGATCCTTGCCAAGAACACGTCCATCAACTACAAGGACGTGAAGATCAACATCGTGGATACTCCCGGTCACGCTGACTTCGGTGGAGAAGTCGAGCGTACGCTAAGCATGGTAGACGGCGCGCTGCTTTTGGTGGACGCATGCGACGGTCCGATGCCTCAAACCAGGTTCGTGGTCCAGAAGGCGCTCGACCACCACCTCAAACTGGTCCTGGTGGTCAACAAGATCGACAGGCCGGACGCCCGGCTCGACGATATCAGCGGTGAGGTCTTTGACCTCCTGGTGAACCTGGGCGGCGACGACGACGATGTGGACTTCCACGTCGTCTACACTGATGCCAGGATAGGCTATGCCACGGACGATCTGGCTGAAGCCCACGCGTATGCCAAAGACGTGCAGGCGCGCAAAGGTGTAGCCGGCGCGGATCCGCTCAAGCCCGGCAACGTTTTCCCGGTGCTGGACGCGATTATCGAACACGTTCCTCCACCCACAGCCAGGGTCAACGAACCCGTTCAGATGATGGTGAGCACGCTCTCACACGATGACTACCTGGGCCGCATCGCCATCGGACGGGTAGAGGCGGGAACTCTCAAGAAGGGGCAGAACGTCGTGTTGTGCCGCCTGGACGGGTCACAGATGTCGTGCTGGATAACGAGGCTCTGGGTCTTCCAGGGGCTGAAGCGCGCGGAAGTCGAGCAGGTTGAGGCGGGCGACATCGCCGCAGTCTCAGGTATCGAAGACCTCAACATCGGCGAGACCATAGCCGACGCGCTCGACCCAAGACCCTTGCCTCCCATAAAGGTAGAGGAACCGACTATCACGGTTACCGTCAAGGTCAACGATAGCCCGTTCTGTGGGCGGGACGGTCAGTACATCACGTCCAGGCATCTCCGGGACCGGCTGTACCGTGAGGCCCAAAAAGACGTCAGCCTGCGGGTTGAGGATACCAAAGACCCGGACTCCTTCAAGGTCAGCGGGCGCGGCGAGCTTCACCTTTCGATCCTCATCGAGACGATGAGACGCGAGGGCTACGAGATGGGCATTTCCAAGCCCGAGGTCATCCTGAAGACGTCCTCGGCCAAAAAGATGGAGCCCTACGAGTACCTGGCCGTGGACATCCCTGAGGAGTTCATGGGGAAGGTCATGGAGGAATTGGGCCCCAGGAAGGCCGAGATGATCGACATGCACCAAGACGCGTCGGGTCGCGTGAGGATGAACTTTAGCGTCCCCACCAGGGGCATCATGGGACTGCGCCCCAGCTTCTTGACCATCACCAAGGGCCTCGGGATCATGCATCACGTCTTTGACCGCTACGATGAGTACTGCGGCGAGATCGTGACCAGGCGTGAGGGCGCAATGGTAGGTTGGGAGACCGGTGCCACGACCACCTACGCCCTGCACAACGCGCAGGAACGGGGGGTGCTCTTCGTGGCCCCCGGCCAGGAAGTCTACGCGGGCCAGATCATCGGGCAGAACGCCAGGCCCAAGGACATGGACATCAACGTGTGCAAGAAGAAGCATCTCACCAACATGAGGGCTTCGGTGTCTGACGAGACCCTGCGTCTCACTTCCCACAGGGTGATGGGACTGGAAGACTCTTTGCAGTGGATAAAGGACGACGAGCTTGTGGAGGTCACTCCCAAGGAGATCCGCCTGCGCAAGACGATCCTTGACCGCATGAACAGGTACCGGCTTAAGAAAGACCGCGGGGAAGAAGAGCCTGAAGAGGTCGAGTCGGCCTAGATAAGCAGGAGCGGAAATGATAAACCCCCGGGCAAGCCCGGGGGTTTTGGTTCCTGGCGCTACCCGGCGGCTCTCCCGCTGGGATTGGAGGCGCCGAGTAGCGTAACCTTACATGACACTCGGACACCACCTCCTTTCACTGAGAAAGACTATTCTGCGCTTAAGGCGCTTTTCCTCCTTTAGGGCTGTTTTAGAGGAACTAGTGGCGAAAATCGGGAACTCCTAGGCATCAATATCATCACGAGGTGAAGCTGTTGCCCGAAGGTCCTGCCAAGCAGGAATATCCCTGGCTGTCCCGCATCTCGCGGGGCTGGAAAGCCTACCAGAAGAGCTTCACCGGAGGTAAGGAGCACGCCCGGGAGGCGCTGGAGCTTTTCGCCGGCGCGGCCGAATCGCTGCGCGCGCAGGAAGACCGCGAGAACCTGCCCATGGCTCTGGATGGCATGGGGGCGGCTCTTCACCTGCTTGGCTCCCTGGACGACCTCAAACGGGCCGAGAAATGCTACGACGAGGAGATACGGCTGTTGGGCAAGGCGTCCAACCCCCAGGAACTCGCGCAGGCGATTAGCAGCCAGCAGGCGGTCCTTCGAGACCTGGCGGTGCTGGACCCCGGTTCGGCCTTCACCTACCTGGAAAAGGGGTTGCGGCTCGGCGACAAGGGGATGACCCTTGCCACCACGACCAGGGACGAGAGGTCGCTGGCCTGGTTGAGTCAGACGACAGCCGACCTCTGCTGCGTATTGTCGCAAATCGATCGCTCCTGTGCCTCATCTCATCTGGAAGTGGCGGTCGACCTGTACAAGAAGGCGGGGGTGCTGTGGGACAGGGTGGCGACGCGCGGAAAGCCCCGCAAGGCCTCCGGTGAGGACAAGCCCCTGCCGGTTTCAGCTTCAAAAGAAGCATCTGACGGTAAAGCCCTGACACTGCTGGGTTTGGCCGAAGCATATATCATGCTCGGGAAGGATCTTGATGAAGCAAGGGAACTGCTAAACGCAGTCCGTGAGTTTTACAAGAAGCCGGGGAGCGGTTCCTACCAGATGGGACACTTGGAGTCGCTATACGGAAGCCTCGCCCTTGCCGAAGGAGACAGGGAAGAGGCTGCCAGGCATTTCGAGGAAGCCAAGCAGGTCTTCAAAGGTCTGGGGTTCAGCACTGATCGGAGCGAAGAGATTTGGAAGTAAGGTACGTGAGTGAGCAGTCATACCGGATATCCTGGGACGAAGTCGAAGCCGTCTGCCGGGGGATAGCCCTCGAGGCAGCCAGGAGCCTTAGCCCTGACATTGTCGTGGGGATCGCCAAAGGTGGCCTCATACCGGCAACCATAATTGCGTCCATCCTTCGGGTGGACCTCTACCCGTGCATGGTGTCGCGAAGACGGCACGGCGAGATCGTCTCCGACCGCCCGCGCACGCTGGTTTCGGTCACAGAGAAAGTGGCGGGCCAGAGGGTCCTGGTTGTGGATGAGATGGTGTTGACCGGGGATACGATGCGGAGCGTTACAACCGACTGCAAGAAAGAGAAGGCACGGGTCGTCAAGACGGCCGCCATCTGGGCCGGGACCGAGTCCTGGAAGCCTACCTGGTATGGAATGGAGACGGCCGGGTACATCATGTTCCCGTGGGATTACGAGATCATCGCGGGAGGCAAGTTTGTGCTAAACCCCGTTTACCAGGAGTACATCGACTCAACGGAGATGATGCCGAAGTGGGCGAAGTGAACCGGGTCGTCACGCTGGACGACGTGAAACGGAATCACGAGATCGCTTCGTACTTGGAAGCCGGGAATTCGCATCTGGGCGCGCTGGGTTACACCGACCATGGGGTGAGGCATGCGTCGCTGGCGTCGTCGATCTCCCGCAACATCTTGGAGCGCCTGGGGCATTCCGAAAGGGAGCAGGAACTGGCGTCAATCGCCGGGTACGTGCACGACATCGGCAACGTTGTGTCAAGGTTCTACCACGCTCAGGTAGGCGCCTCGATATCCGAAAGGATCCTCCGCAGCATGGGCATGGATCCGGTCGAGGTTGCCGTCATAATGGGCGCCGTGGGCAGCCACGACCCCGAAGACAGCTGCAACGCCGTATCCAATGTCTCCGCAGCCCTAATCCTTGCGGACAAGTCGGACGTGCACAGGAGCAGGGTCAGGAACCCCGACTTCCATCACTTCGACCTCCACGACCGCGTGAATTATGCGGCGACCAGGTCGTTCCTCGAGGTTAAGGATGAAGCGAAGACCATTTCCCTAAAGCTCACCGTCGACACAGAAATTTCTCCGGTCATGGAGTACTTCGAGATCTTCCTCACTAGGATGCTGGCCGGGAAGCGGGCCGCCGAGTTTTTGGGGTGCCGCTTCGAACTCGACATCAACAACGTCCGTCTGCTATAGGTAGGCGGGTGTCCCACCCGCGAGTTTTCAGGTAAAATCCACTTAGGTGCGTGTTCTTCTCGGAAGGAGAGGGTCTTGGTGCGTTTTGTGGACGAAAAGGGCCGGGTTTTCGGCAAGATAAGCATACTGGACTTGGTAATCGTGTTGGTACTTGTCACCGCAGCGAGTTGGTTCGCCTACGCCAAGTTCGGGCGTAACCTGGAGCAGGAGATTGCCGCCAGGGAGGAGCCCGTCCAATACACGATCGTGGTCACGACGCTCAGACCGACTACCGCGGATGCGCTCAAGAAGGGCGGCAAAGTGTTTGAGTTTAAGACCGGCGCCCAAATCGGGACGATCTCGGACGTCGTGGTTGAAAAGGGCGATATCTGGACCATAAACGAGGACGGCAGATGGCTCCGGACCAGGACTGACGACAGGGTCGACGTCTACATCACCATCGATGCCACGGCCAGAGTCGGCGAGAACGTCGTCACGGTCAACGGCGTGGAAGCTCGAATCGGGACCAGCATCGGTATCACAACCAAGTGGGTGCAAGTAAGCGGAAACATTATGACGCTGACCCTTCAAGGGAGCGCCTCCAAGTGATGGCGGACTCGGTCCGTCCTTCAGGCTATCGAATCAGCCTCGCCTACGCTGCGGCTGAAGGCGTGGGGCATCGCATATCCCACCTTCTAGTCGTGTTCTTCGCGTGGGTCGATCGCTGTCTTCGGGCCAGCCTTTTCGTCCGGGCGTCCTCCGCGATAGCCGGCACTTGGAGCCGGGCCGCATCCGGAAGTGTATTTGTGGGCGCACTGTGGCCTTTCGCTAAGATGGCGGTGGTCCCCTACGATGGACAGGTGAGCGTGGAAACCGCGCTCGGGCTAGTGTTGGCATTGGCCTGCGTCGCCCCGACAGAGATCCTTATCGTGGCTGCGTCCGGGGTCTTCTTGCTCTTCTTGTGGGATAGGGCGCGAAAGGTCCGGGATGGTCGGGAACATTCACTTTTGGCCTTACCCGGGTTCGGCACCGTGCTGGCTGCCGCGTCTGCCCTCACCTTCATCGTAGGGGCGACGGTCTCGTCGGTAGACCCGTCCAAGAGTTTCTTCAACATGGTCATTTGGTTCTTCTACTTCCTCGTTTTCTTCATGGCGGCGGACGCATCGTTCCGGGGCCGGGCCGAGAACGTGATATGGCCGCTCCTCACCGGAGCCGCTTTCTCGGGCCTAGTCAGTGTCTACCAGAAGCTGACCGGTTGGCGCCCTCCCAAGTCCTGGGTTGACGTGGCCTTCGAGGGCGACATTGTCCGCATGGTCGGCACCTTCTCAAATCCCACCTTCTTCGCCGAAATGATGGGGCTGGCGCTTCCCCTGACCATCGCGCTCATCCTTTCGAAGAAGGACTGGCGGGACCGGATCGTGCTCCTCGGTTTCGCCGCTTTCCAGGGGATAGGGCTGGTCTTGAGCTCTTCTCGAGGGGCCTGGTTGGGATTCGCGGTCTCGTTCTGCGTGCTCGCCGTCCTCTACGATTGGCGGATGCTGCCGCTAGGGCTGGTAGCCGGGGGCCTGGGGCTGGCCGTCGCGCCGCCGGTCCTGCTTAGAAGGCTTGTTTCTTCGTTCAGCCTGACCGACAGCTCCAACGCCTACAGGGTGTTCATCTGGAGAGGGTCGTTGGCCATGCTGAAGGACAACCTCCTAAGAGGCATAGGACTGGGAGCCGAAAGCTTCAGCAAGGTCTATCCCGAGTACATGATCATCCAAACGCCTGCCCCGCACGCCCACAGCACTTTCCTCGAGTTTCTCATAGAGGTCGGCTTGTTCGGTTTCCTGGCGATGGCCTGCCTGCTCCTGGTATGGGCATATGATGCCCTCAAGGTTACGTTCGCCGAGAAAAGCAAGGGTAGCGTCCGTTGGGCCGAGGTCGCCGTCCTGTCCGCTGCGATCGCCGCAGTCGGTGGTCACATGCTGCAAGGGGTGATCGACTACACCTGGTATAGTCCCAAGATCACTGCGGTTTTTTGGGCTATCGTCGGGATTGGCGCCGGAATAACCGCTTCCAAACTGGGCGGAGGAAAGTACAGCATGGGGGGTGACACGCTTTGAAGGTACTGCATATCATCACCGACACTAACATAGGCGGAGCCGGGCGCTACCTCCTGAACCTTCTTTCGCAGCCGGCCTTCGAGGACCTCACAGTCCTGGTGGCGTGCCCCGACGGGGAACTGGGGAAGCGGCTGGACGCCACAGGTATCCGCAGGGTCGCCATTTCAGGCAGGGACGTTTCCTACTCGTCCCGGCTGACCAAAGAACTCGGCAAACTGATGAAGCAGGAGCAACCTGATCTGGTCCACACACACAGCAGCCTTTCCGGCCGCATAGCCGCGCGCCTCAAGAGGATCCCAGTGGTCTACACCAAACACAACCTGGTGCGGATCCCCAACGAAAAAGGCGTGGTCCCGCCGCGGGCGGGGGTGGGCAAACGGCTCGTTAACAGGATTGTCGCCGGCGCTCTATCGGACAGGATCGTCGCGGTCTCGGCCGGAGTGCATAAAGAACTGGTTGAATCGGGCATGAAGCCTTCAATGGTCATTGCCATCCCCAACGGCATCGACCTAACCCCCTACGCGCCGAGGTGGAGGCAGGATGCACAGCCGCAAGCGCCGGTTGCCGGCGCGGCGTCCAAGCGCGGCCTGCTCGTTGGGACTGTAGCGAGGCTGCACCGCCAAAAAGCCCTGGACGTGCTGCTCGATTCCGCCAGACTAGTGTTGGCCTCGGATCCATCCGTAAGGTTTGTCATCGGCGGTACCGGTCCGCTAGAGGATGAGCTCAAGGGCAAGATCCGCGAACTGAGGATGGAGCCGTACGTGAAGATGGCCGGGTTCGTCAGCGACGTCCCCGGTTTCCTGGCCAACCTCGACATCTACGTGCTGTCATCCGACTACGAAGGGTTGCCGCTCGCGGTCCTGGAAGCTATGGCGGCTGGGCTCCCCGTGGTTTCCACCGCTGTCGGCGGCGTGCCCGAGGCGGTGGTCGGCGGCCTGAACGGGATACTGGTCCCGCCAAAGCAGCCCAAGGCGTTGGCGCAAGCCATCATGCGCCTGGTGGTTGACCCGGATATGGCCCGGTCAATGGGCGTCGCGGGGAGGGCCCGGGCCGAGGAACTCTTTGACGCCAAGGTGATGGCCGAGAAGACCGTCAACGTGTACCGGAGGGTGGTGGCCCGTAGGCGCCGCCGGGGCCTTGCGGGAGCGACCGACGGCGACGACGGGGATTGAGGAAGGCCGCTAGCACTCCCGCCGATAGCAGAAACACGGCGCTCGAGACATAGAAGGCGCTGCCTAGGCATCATCGCCAGCTGCTTGTTTCGGAAGGATTCCAGGATATCCCCGAGCACGTTGATGCGACCCCTGTTTGGGGATCGAACCCCATATGGGGGCCATGATCGCCGAAGTTCCGCCGCCAAGTTTCCACGCAAACAGGATAGTGCATATGGCAAGAGCGGTCTACCAGCATTTCATTCATTTGTTGTCGGCCTTGCGCCGGAGGTTGTATATTCGTCTGGGAGGCGAGGAAAGTCATGGCACAAGGCACGGCGCTACTGGTCATCGACGTCCAGGTAGGCATGTATAGAGAGTCAAACCCGGTGGCGCGGGGAGAAGAACTGCTGCTTACCCTCCGGTCGCTCATCGCGAGGGCGAGAGAAGCGAGCGTCCCGGTCATCTACGTCCAGCACACAGGCTCTAAAGGTGGGTTCTTGGAGGAGGGCACGGCCGGTTGGCAGGTCCACTCCGGAATCGCCCCTCTCGCGGGGGACCTGATCATCCACAAGAAAACGCCCTGTGCGTTCAACGGCACAGATCTCAAGGCGGAGCTGGACGCGCGGGGTATCACCGACCTGGTCATTAGTGGGATTCAGTCCGAGATGTGCGTGGACACTACTTGCCGCAGCGCCTACAACATGGGGTACAAGTCGGTGCTTGTGGAGGACGGCCACTCAACGTTCAACACACCCGACCTTTCGGCCGAGACTATTACCCGCCACCACAACCGAGTGCTGGGACGCTGGTTTGCGCGGGTGAAGAAGGCGGCCGAAGTCTCGTTCCAATAAAAGGCCCCGATTGGGACAGGCCGTGGTGTTATAATCAGACTACTCAACTGCATGACAATTTGGAGGGAGACCCTTGCTTGCACCGGGAGACATCGCATCCAAGTTCAACGACATATCGAGAAAGAAAGCATCTCTGCCCTTGCCTTCGCTCATCATACTCGGCTTTTTGGCCGGGGCATTCATCGCCTTCGCCGCCCAGGGCTCAACCGTCGCCGCCAATGACGCCGCGACGTTCGGCGCCGGCAAACTGGTCACGGGAGCCGTGTTCACCGTCGGCCTTATGCTTGTGGTCCTAGCAGGCGCTGAGCTGTTCACGGGGAACTCGCTGATGAGCATCGGTTTGTTTAACGGGGTCATCAGCGTCTGGGGTCTCTTGCGCAACTGGGTTGTGGTTTACGCAGCCAACTTCCTGGGCTCCGTCACCATGGCCTACTTCATGAACGCATCGGGCCTGTGGCACATGAACGGGTCCAAGGTTGGGCTTTCGGTGGTCAATATCGCCATGGGCAAGGTCTCGCTGACCTTCACCGAGGCTCTGGTCAGGGGCATCCTCTGCAACTGGGTCGTCTGTCTGGCTGTCTGGATCGCCATCGGCGCCCAGGATGCCGCAGGCAAAATCCTGGGGATGTTCTTCCCGATCATGCTCTTTGTAACCAGCGGGTTTGAGCACTCCATCGCCAACATGTACTACATCCCGGCAGGCATCTTCGCAGCGGCCGACACCAAGATAGCGGCGGTCGCCGGTTTCCCGGCCTCCGCCACCGCTCCCGGCGTATTGACCTGGGGGTCATTCTTGGGCAAGAACCTTCTGCCTGTGACTTTGGGCAATGTAATCGGCGGAGTCATCTTCGTCGGGATGCTGTACTGGGGAGTCTACGGCGGAGCGGGCAAGAGCAAGGCGAAGTAGCGAAAGGACGCCGACGATATGGCCAAGATGCGTATAGGCGTCATATCCGATACCCATGTGCCGGACAGGCAGTCTGAGATACCCGAGGCCATCTTGAGCGGTCTACAGGGAGTCGACATGATCATCCACGCCGGGGATCTCACGGACATCCGGGTTATGGACGTGCTGGAAGGGATAGCCCTGGTCCACGCGGTTTCAGGCAACATGGACTCCTGGCCCGTCAAATCGTCGCTCAAACCCACTCTGACGCTAAAGGTCCTGGATAAGACCATTGTCGTGTTTCACGGGATAGCATCTCACCCGGGTACGGAGGACGCCGCACGCAAAGCGTACCCAGATGCCGACTGCGTCGTCTTCGGCCACACTCACCGGAGTCTGTGCGACAGGGAGGGCAAGACCCTCATTTTCAACCCTGGCACGGCTTCTCGGATATTCGGGTCCAGGCCGTCCTACGGCATCTTGACTATCAGGGAGGGCCAACAGGTAGAGGGAGAGATCTTCGAGGTGTAGGGGAGAGGGGGAGGACCGGATGTTTGACAGCTTCATTGCGATCTGTGGCCCACGCTGCGACCGGTGTCCCAACTACATAGCTACCAAGGCCAACGACGAGCTTGCCCTAAAGCGCATCGCGAAGGAGTGGACTGAAGGCCTAAAGCGGCCGTTCAGCGCTGCGGACGTCGCTTGCGACGGGTGTCGCGTCGGGGGGCGACTGTCAACCTATTGCTCGGACTGCGACATAAGGACCTGCGCACTCAGTAAGCAGGCTGAGACCTGCGCCCACTGCGTCGACTACCCTTGCGACAAGATCAAGGCACCGCAGTCGAGGCAGGCTTTGGACGAGATCAGGGCTGGGCTAGCGCGAGAGTAGCTCGCAGGTAAGTTCGAGGGGGCCCCGTGTATTCGCTGCCCGAGGCCCCCAACTATCAAATGCCGAAGTGAACGCGAACTCTTCTCTCCTACGCTTCTGCCACAGTCGTTCTCTCCTGCTTCTTGAACTGGGCTTCGTAGAGATTGGCGTAGCTCCCGCCGGTCTTCGTGAGCTCGTCGTGGGTGCCCTGCTCGGCGATCTGCCCGTCATCGATGACCATGATCCTATCAGCCGCCCTCACGGTCGAGAGACGGTGGGCGATGATGAACGACGTTCTGCCCTGGAGCAGCGTCTTCATTGCCTGCTGTATGAGGCGCTCCGTCTCCGGGTCGATGCTTGAGGTGGCCTCGTCAAGGATCAGGATCCTGGGGTCCGCCAGCAGAGCCCTCGCGAAGGCCAGCAGCTGTCTCTGCCCTGAGGAAAGGTTGGATCCCCGCTCCTTGACTTCTGCTTCGAACCCGCCGGGCATCTTCTCGATGAAGCCCTTGGCGCATGCGGCCTCGCAGGCAGCTTCGACCTGCTCTTGTGTTGCGTCAAGCCTTCCGAATTTCAGGTTTTCCATGATGGTTCCTGAGAAGATGAAGGTATCTTGCAGCACGATGCCGAGTTGACTTCTGTAGGAGGGCAGGTCGGTAACAGCTAGGTCGTGGCCGTCCACCAGCACCTTACCTGCCGCAGCCATGTAGAACCTGGCCAGGAGGTTGATGATTGTCGTCTTTCCCGCGCCGGTCGGTCCGACCCGCGCGATTGTCTCGCCCGGCTTCCCGTGGAAACTCACGTC
>JBBDIP010000053.1:0-13444 GCA_040880305.1 Bacillota bacterium | reverse complement strand
GCGTAAAGCCCCCGAGAGGGGCCTTTCCGCTTTGTGATGTCGCGGGGATGGGAAAATGCGGATGTCCTTCGGCCGGGACTGGTAGAAAACGGATGACGTGGCCGCGGTGGCCGTGGCCGCACCCGGAAGGAGAATCCGCCGCTTCGATTGAAGAGGAAAAGGAACGAGGAGGGGGATGCAAGATGAGTCTAAGTGAACTGAAGAACAGGATATCGGTGGCGGTGGACGAGTTGAGGGATGAGCTGGTGTCCATCAGCCTGGACATCCACAAGAACCCGGAACTGGCCTTCAACGAGAAGAAGGCCGCCGCTTGGTTGAGCGATTTCATGGACAAGCAGGGGTTCGCCGTCAGCCGTAACGTGGCTGGGATGGAGACTGACTTCGCGGCCTCATTCCAGTCGGGAGAAGGCGGACCGACAATCGCTATCCTCGGCGAGTACGACGCGCTGCCCGAAGTGGGGCACGCCTGCGGGCACAACATCATCGGGACGTCGGCTGTCGGAGCCGGAGCGGCCCTCAAGAAAGCCCTGGAAGGCACGGGGATCCCGGCCAAAGTGCTGGTCCTCGGCACTCCCGCTGAAGAGGGCGGCGGCGGAAAGGTGTTCATGGTCGATCGCGGCATATTCCGCGATGTGGATGCCGCGCTCATGGTTCACCCGACCTCGGGGAAGACCCGCATAGGCGGTCGGAGTACGGCCACTCACTCGTTCATGTTTGACTATCACGGCAAGCCGGCTCACGCTGCGGGCAGCCCCACCGAGGGCGTAAACGCGCTAGACGCGGCCAACATCTTCTTCCACGCCGTCGCCTGCCTGCGCCAGCATGTGCCGGATGACGTCAGGATGCACGGGATCATCACTAAGGGCGGAGACGCCGTCAATATCATCCCTGAGCACACCCAGGTCAGGTACCTGCTTCGTTCATACTCCATGAAGACCATCCGGCGGTACGCTGAGAGGGTTAAGGATTGCGCCAGGGCGGGAGCGGTCGCCACGGGGTGCACGCTGGACATCCAGGAGAAAGACGGCTACAAGGCCAGGATCCCCAACAACGTCATAGCCAAGCTGTTTGTCGCCAACATGAGGGCGTGCGGTGAGGACGTCTTGGATGAGATCACCGACGGCTTCGGCTCCACCGACTTCGGCGACGTCAGCCTGACCGTCCCCGCCTGCAACGCCTACGTCGCCATTGCTCCAGAGGGAGTGGCAGGCCATTCTAGAGAGTTCTGCCAGGCTTCAGCGTCGGAAAAGGGTATGGACGCGCTCGTCCTCTCGGCCAAGTCGCTGGCGGCGACCGCGCTCGACCTTATCATGAACGCGGAAGCGGTCGCGAAGGCTAAAGATGAGTTTTTGGCCAAGAGGGATGCATGAAGCGCAGCTTCATGCACGCGCCGCAAGCCATACCGGAGGTGTGGCGAATCCGTGAGCAACACCCGTGGTATGGCGAAATGGCATCCGACTTCCGATTGTTGAGCCACCACTTTGTTAAGCCACCAGTGAAAGGAAGCGGGACAGCGTGAACGAGAAAGAGTTCGCTTCGTACCTGGATAAATGGATCCCGGCACACAAGCAGGAGATCCTGGACTGCCTCATGAGATTGCTACGGTTCCCCAGCGTTGGGACTGAAGCCGTGGACGGAAAGCCGTTCGGCGTGGAGGTCGACAACGCGTACAGGTTCTACCTTGAAGAAGCCAAGAAGATGGGGATGCAGACCAAGGATGTGGATGGGTACGCCGTCCACGCCGAGATCGGATCTGGCAAGGAACTGGCAATGGCGCTGACCCACGTGGACATCGTCCCAGTGGGGTCAGGCTGGACCAAGGACCCGTACGGCGAGGTCTCGGGAGACCTCATCTACGGGCGCGGGTCCCAGGACAACAAGGGTCCGACCGCGGCCTGCTTGTTCGCACTCAAGGCTCTGCAAGAGAGCGGCGCTCCGCTGAAGCGGAGGGTCCGCCACGTGGTCGGAGGCAATGAGGAGTCAGGCTTCCGCTGCGTCCGCCACTATTTCGAGGTTGAGGAGCAGCCCACCTACGGTTTCTCCCCCGACGCCATGTTCCCACTGGTGTTCGCCGAGAAGGGCAGCATGAACGTCGTTGTCAGTTTCGACCTGGGTAACGGCGCCGGCTCTGGGCGCGTCCGCGTGCTAGAGTTCTCTGGAGGCGAGAGGGCCAATATCGTGGCCGCAGGCGCCGAGGCGGTGCTGCAGGTACCTGTCGGTCAGGAAGGCTGGGTCATTTCCGAACTCCAAGATGAAGTGGAGGGCGCCCGGTTTGCCGTCGGAGGTCCCGGTCCTCTGAAATTCGCCTTTGAGCAGGGGAAGGGCACAGTCAAAGTCACGGTGAAAGGCAAGGGCGCTCACGCGTCAACTCCCCACGAGGGGACCAACGCCATCACCGGTCTGGCCCACGTGCTGGGAGGACTGGGCGAGAGCCTGGAGATGTCCGCGCCCATAGCGTTCATCTCCGAAGGCGCCGAGATCTACGGCAAAGGCCTTAACATCCAGTCCAGGGATGATATCTCAGGCAGGCTGTCGTGCAACCTAGGGCTGGCGCGAATTGAGGAGAAGGACGGCAACCGGGTCTTGCGCTGCGTCTACAACATCCGGTATCCCGTCAAGGCCGATGGGGAGGAGCTCAAATCGAGGGCGCTGTCCTGCCGCCGCCCTGACGGAGTCGGGGTCGAGGTGCCAAATGTGGGGAAGACCCACTACACGGATCCCGAGTCAAACGTGGTTAAGACGCTGCTCCGCGTGTACCGTGAGGAGACCGGCGACAACTCTCCGCCGATGGCAATCGGCGGGGGCACCTACGCTAAGGTCATCCATAACGGAGTGGCGTTCGGCCCTGTCCGCCCGGGTACCCCGGAGGTTGCGCACCAGGCAGACGAGAGGATCACCAAGGATGACCTGTGGTTTATGGTGAGGATATACGCCAGGGCGCTGTTCGCTCTGGCGGTTTAGAAGCGGTGGCCAACTTCACTCCGTTCCCCATCATTGAGACCAGGAACTTGATACTGAGAAGGATGGACCATGACGACCTAGATGATCTATTTCAGATGAGAAGAGACCCGCGAATGCATGAGTATACTGACACAAAGCCAGATGAAACCGGAAGCATACACGGAAAGGGACAATGAGAGGTCACTCAGGCTTCTGGAGAGATGCAGATTCGCCGAGGTCAACAGGGTCGATGAAGAGGGATCGATTACTAGGCGAACATATCACATGATAGTGTACCGCTTAGAGAACGATAGACGACGTTAGTGTAAAGAGGGATATCGATGCCGGAACCCATCAACAAGCTGTCTATTTCCCTGGCTTGGCTTAGGGCAGCGGAACAATGCGAGTGCTCATCGCCTGACTGCGGGCATGATGGCCGATGCGCCAACAAACTCCAGTGGAAGTCGCGCGGAAAAGACCAACCGGGCGGTTGGCAGACCCGTATGAAAAACCCGAAGGGCCCCGACAGAGCCGAGAACTGGGAGATCCTTTGCATCGACTGCTTCAAGAAGACTGGCGGGGACACCGCGCAGTAGCCTTCGGGGTACGGGTCTTGAGATTTCGAATTCCGCCCTCGTCGCCGGAACATTTATCCAGTATAAGCGTCATATTGGAGTAGTGTCGCCGCTGAGAACGATTCAGCAGCAGGAGACGCGCAAGAGGGGTTCGGGTTGACTTGAGGCGAGGGCGGCGTAGGGCTGTAGAGCGACGTCTTTGGAGTTCTGTCTGTATGTGTCTTGGCTCGTTCTGTGCGATCTTCCTTGCTGCTTTCCTCCTGCACTCGAGCGGGTACGCCGGGGGCGAGCGCGCGCCGGTTACCGGCGATGAACCACCTGCAGATACGTCCGCTACTGCCGATGACCATACTGACGCGAAGGAGGAACTCACCGCGAGCGACCTTGCCCGCCTGCAGGTTAACGAGCTCGGTGACATCATGATAATCATGTACCACGACATCCGGGACGACGAAGGCGAATGGGTGCGGTCAAGGTCCAATTTCCGCAGGGATCTCGAACGGTTCAATAGCCTTGGGTACAGCCTGGTGCCGCTAAGCGCCTATTTATCAGGGGATATCCGGGTGCCCGCCGGACGGGCGCCCCTCGTTCTGACATTCGATGACGGGACTCGCGGCCAGTTCAGCATGGTCCAAGGGGATACCGGGATGATCCCTGACCCCGGCTGTGCAGTCGGGATATTGCTTCAGTTCTCCCAAGAGCACCCCGAGTTTGGGCAAGCGGCTACCTTCTTCATCAACTCCGGCAATCCGTTCGGCGATTCCTCACACATCAAAGAGAACCTGACGTTCCTCATAGAAAACGGTATGGAAGTCGGCAATCACACTCGCGGCCACAAGAACCTCGCATATTCCTCTCCCGAGGAAGTGGCTAAAGAGATCGGGAGCCTAGCCAATGAAGTGCGAGAGATCACCGGCAACGAAGTGGTGTCCCTCGCGCTTCCCTTTGGGGGATACCCTAAATCAGAGGAATACCTCCTCGCCGGCACTTGGGCTGGGCACGAGTATATCAACAAAGGCATACTCTTGGTTGGCGCCGAGCCTGCTCCATCTCCCTTTTCGAAAGAGTTCAACCCTCTGGCGATTCCGAGGATCCGCGGCTCCCAGGAGGAACTGGACAAGTGGCTGAGGCAATTCGAGAAATACCCAGATGGACGGTTCGTGTCAGATGGTCAGAGCGAGACAGTGACAGTCCGTGAGGGTAAGGATGCGGATCTGGACCTCGGCCGGGTAGGTGGTTTGACGGTAAGGACGTATCCTTCAGGCCCTGCGAGCACTCCGGTCCCCTCTTGAGTCACTGGGCATCGCGATTCCGCCGCCGGTCTTTATCACTACCAGCGGCGTCTTTTGGTCGTCGTTGCCGAACGGGTTCTTGCGGAGAAGTCGCTTGACCGACTCCTCCCGTTGAGGCGATAGCGGGATGCTGGTGCCCAGGACGTCCACAGCGCCCTTGTCGTTCACGTCCAGGATGAGCGTCCAAAGCCCTGTCTGGCGCCAGACCTGCCGCGCCACGGCGTCGGGGTTCGCCGGACCTAGGATGATGGACCTATCGTAGGGGGGCATGGTGCCGCCGGAGTCGTCTATTTCGGCCACCGAGTGGGCGGCCCCCCGGTGGGGCCCGCCACCCTGAAGAATAGCCCGCGTATGCAGAGGATCTTGCCGAACAGTCCCGCCACGGCGGCAGCCATGATCCTAAGAGCGCCGACCTCCCTGATGGCCATCTGCATGGACCTTGGCGCAGATATTGACGCGTCGGGGTGGGCGAACCGGCAAACAGTCCGCGCCAGTAAGCCGGGCTTGATATCCTCGGGCGGGATCGCCCGTCCCTGCATGATCGCGACCACCGACTCGGAGATCCCCACGATGTCGCCGCTTTCGGCGACGTCTTCGGTGTATTTCCGGATGACGTCACCGACGTCGTCTTTCTCAGTTAGAAGATGAGTGCGGATCCTAAGGATCGGAGACCCGTCCCAGTTATCCCGCACGCGCCATACCCCCTTGTGAAGCGGAGGACAGGTACCTTGAAATTCCGTTGAAGATGGCCTGCGCTATCCTCTTCCGAAAGAGCGGCGCCCTGAAGTTTGCTTCGTCTACGAAGTGCGTAAGACAGACCGGCTCGAGCCTGACGGCGGGCCAGAGCGGGATGGCGGCGAAGTCCGTCGGTTCAATGCCCGAGAACGTGGTCCCCATGCGTTCGGTGAGGGCGCCGGCGATCTCCCGCGCGGCCAGCAATGACTCGTCGCTGCCCCGGCGAGCATATGCGTGGTAACTCCTGCTCATGGGGTTTTTCTCGCCGGAGGCGTGGATCTCGACCAGCAGTTCAGGTTGGGCCATCGAAAGGGCTATGGCCCAGCCCCGTGGGTCGACGTCGCAGTCGCAATCCCTGGACATGAGGGGTGTAGCGCCGCATTCCGAAAGCATCTTCTGAAGCAGCGTGGCGATATCCAGCGCTACGTCCTTCTCCAGCAGGTTGACAGGACCCCGGACACCTGCGTCCCTGCCGCCGTGGCCGGGATCTACGGCGATGGTCTTACCCGAGAACAATGCGGCGAGCGGGCTGCGTGCGAACGCGAACTCGACTCGGACCGGCATTCCGGGGACGACGGTCAAGACAGGTTCCGCGCTGTGCTCCAGGACGACGTCCAGTGTCACGGGCGACCCGGCGCGCACCTGGATCTTGCGGATGAGGCCGTCTGCCACCAGGATCTCGTCGGGCGCCATCGCCAGCCCGACTCCTGAAAGGGAGATGCCTACAGTATAGTCTCCGTCAGCGAGTCTCCTGGGCTTGGCTACCTCAATGTGCGTAGGTCCACAAGTCGACTCAAGACACACCCGCGATTCCTGGCCGGACGCCTGCGTCCAGGCATTGAGAACGAGGGGTTTCAAACACCTTTCACCACCCGAAGCGTGCGTAGCGACCTATCCTCGGGGCCGTTGATGCCAAAAGCAAGGTCCTTCACTACGTTTAGATAAGCCACGGTTTCTTTGGTTATGACTTCGCCCGGGTACAGGATTGGGATACCCGGCGGGTAGCACGTCACAACTTCGGCGCTGACCCGGTCCCACGTGTTATCGAGGGGAACCCTCTCGTAAGGCGCTTTCACGGCCTTGCCGGGTAGCATCGCCATCTCAGGGATGGGAGGGAGGTCGGGGATGAACTTCTGCGCCGCCAGAAGGTCCTTGGCCAGTTCGCCCCGCTCGACGGCCGCCACGAGCGACTTCAGGCCGCCCAGAAGTTTGGAGACGTCGTTTGATGTGTTGCCGAAGCTCACGATGATCAACACGTTGTAGAGGTCCGACATCTCGACCTGGATCCCGCAGTTGAACCGCAGGTATTTCTCCGCCTGATAGCCGGTGATGCCGAGTTCGCGCACTGTGATGGTGACCTTGGTCGGGTCCAGGAACTCGGCGCCGGGCCTGCCCAGCGCTTCCTCGCCAAACGCATAAAGTCCTGGGATGTCGTTGATCGAATCCCGGAGGTACTCCGCAAGGTTGATGGCGTAGTCCAGTAGGTCCCAGCCGTACATCGCCATGTGCCTGCGCGCCGCGTCGAGCGAGGCCATGAGCAGGTAGGAGGGGCTGGTCGTGGTCAGGAATTGGAACATGGCCTTGATCCTGGCCGGGTCGATCCGATCGCCTTTCACATGGAGGAAAGACGCCTGGGTCAAGGCGCCGATGATCTTGTGGGCCCCTTGTGCGACAGCGTCCGCACCTGCATCAAGAGCCGGTTTGGGGAGCTTGGGGTGAAACCGGAAGTGAGGCCCGTGGGCCTCGTCGACCAGGAGTACGATCCCCTCCTCGTGCAGCCTCTCGGCGATGGGGGTGAGGTCCACCGAAGTGCCGTAGTAGGTTGGGTTGACGAGCAAGGCCGCCTTGGCCGACGGGTTCTCGGCCAGACACTGCGCGATTGAACGGTCCTCGACGCCCTGAGCGAACCCCAGGTAGCGGTCGAAAGAAGGCAGGACGAACGCCGGGCGCGCGCCGGATATGATTATCGCAGACAGGATGGACTTGTGCACGTTACGGGGGATAATCAGGGTATCCCCTTCGTTGAGGCTGGCCAGAACCATCGTCTGGATGGCGCTAGAGGTGCCGTTCACCGACATGAACGTCCTGTCAGCGCCGAAAGCCTCGGCCGCGAGTTCCTCGGCTTCCTGGATACATCCGTGGGGCTCGTGCAGATCATCCATACCCAGGACGCCGGTTACGTCATTAGAAAAAGCCTTGGCGCCAAGGAGCGAGATGATCAGCGGGTCCGCGCCGATGCCGCCCCGGTGACCGGGCATGTGAAATCGCGTGACGCCCGCGTAGCCTGTCAACGCCTCAATTACTGGCGCCCTTCGCTGCGCGGGGTTTTGCCTGACGATTTCCTGTGGGTCAAATGAGGTGAGGGCTCTGTTTTTCACCGGCTATCCTCCCGAAAGTCCCTGACGAACATCAGTATTCGCACAGGGGGCAAAATGTCACCGCGCTATCATATAGGACACGCTGACCCTTGGAAAGGATGTTTCTCACCGCGCGCTCTCCTTCCGGGCGATAGCCGCGAGGGTCGAAGCTTCCAGCTCCTCGACCACGTAAAGAGTGCCTTTGGCCGCCTGCACCATCTGCCGCAGGAAGCCCGAATTTGGCTCCAAGCCGATGCAGCCGAGCCTCACGCCCCTCTTCGCCAGGTTGCCCGCCGCCGTCAGAGCGTCCTCTATGGGCGACATGGTGCGCGACGGCACGGTCGGAATACCGTCGGTGATGCAGAGCACAAGGGGTTTTCGCACAGATCGGGACGCCAGCTCCAGCGCCTTTTCGAGCCCTCGGGCCAAGGGCGTCAGTCCCATGGCCTGGATCTCACCAAGACCCGTCTCAATCTTCCTAGCGCTGCGCGTAAATGGGCATACGACTCTGACGTCTGAGTCCTGGAATGCCACGATCGAGACTCTCTCTTTCCCGGCAAGCACAAGGTGCCGGGCGAGTTCCTTTGCCGCGCGCATCCTCCTGCCGGCCATCGAGGCCGACGCATCAAGGAGCAGGATGACAGGGCTGCCCTTCTTGGCCTTTGAGTACGCGAACCGCAAGTCGCCGGACGCGAAGTCCGGGCCGCGTCCGTCTTGTGACTGCTGAGCCAGAGCGGCGCGCACGCCCATCGCGACCACGGTTTCCGGCACCGCGAGGTCCCCAAAGGGTTCGCCTTCGCGCTTTGGCAAGGCCAGCCCACGGCCCCGGCTGTGGCAGGGTTCAGCCTTGTGGCCCTTCTTCTCGCCTTGCGGGATGCTCTTGTGAGGTAAAGACCAGACCAGGCGCCGCAGGTAGGCCTCGATCTCCTGGGCGTGTTCGGACAAAAACGACAAGGCTTGAGCCCCGTCATCTGTGAGGGTGTACTTTTGACCGTCGAACCTTATTAGATTGGACCGGGAGAGCGCCTGCCGGATGTCCTCCGGGCTCTTTTCGGTGCCCATCCTGAGTTTTGCGAACTCGCCCGCCTTTAGCCCCTTTGCGAGCTGTTCAAGTAAACGCCGGGTGTCCTCGGCGGTACCCACTTCGCGGGCCACCTGCCGCGCCAGGGCTTCCTGCCGGAAGGCCGACGGCTGGCCACCCTCCCCCTGAGGTATTTGCTTTAGCAGCGAGTCGCTGGAAGCCTGGTAAGCGCTCATGTCCATTGGCGTGGACCCGCGGACGGTCCGAACGCGCCTCACTTTGCGCAACTCGAGTCCGGCCGCCTCTATTGCCGACTCCACCGCCGCGATCATCGTGAAGACCGAAGCCACCACTTCAGGCGCGCAGAGCGCGGTCACGTGCACGTGAGTCTGATGCGCGGCGCGCACGCCCTGTTCCTGTCCAAAGCATAGCTGGCCGTCTATGCGCCCGCCGCCTCCAGCCGTTTGGACGTCGATGTAGGAGAGGAAGGTCTCCATCGAGGTCGAAAACCCGCCGGGGCCAAGTTCAAACTGCATGCCGGACAGGGAGGATACCAGGCCCCTGGCGATGTCGCGGGGGTCGAGGCAGCCGGGCGAATGGAAAACGTCGATATGCAGGATCTCACCGGGCTTCTCCCTGTGGTAGAAGACCTGGCCCGCGTCGCTGCCCAAGATGGCGGTAACGTCCTGCGGGTCGGACATGTCTTGGACGTGCACCTGCGCCGAAAGCACCGTGGTCTCGCCGACCCTGGCCGCCCGCGACTCGGTGAGGACCCGGGACAAACGGGCTATGGCGTTCCGTTGTCCAGGGGGCGAGTCCCTGGGGTAGACGATCACGGCAAGTGATCCTTCCAATCCGGTGGCGTCACAAGATCCGGCCAGGATATTGAGGTGATCCGGCGAGCCCGGTCGGGCGGGGATACCGGCTTCATGGTCGCCGGGTCCGGCAGGCGCTGCATCTCCGCGCTGCCCCTGGAGGTTCCCCCGGCGGGCTGCCGCGCGGAAGCGTTCCGGTAACGTTCGACCAGCTTCTCAAACCAACTGGTCTTTCGTCCCTTGAAAGCGTCATCTCCGGGCGGAGTCTGGTCTGCCGGGTGGCCCGGCCCTCTGTCGTCAGGCTTGGCGGATCCGTCGGGGCCCGGCAGGTGGTCCTGGCCCGCTACCGTGGCCTGGTCTTGACCGGCGCCCGGATCTGGGGGCGGAGCAGGTGGTTTTACCTGAGCGCCCGCCGCCTTCCTGAGGTCCAGGTCCTTCAGTATCTCAGACAGCGCTGCCGGTTCGACGCGGTGCCGCAGCACCAGAGGGATAACGGCCAGCATCTCGTCGAACGAGACCTCATCTTTCCCGTGCAAGGCGGCGTGGAGCCTGCATGCAAGTTCCAGCGCTTCCACGGCGCGAAGGCTCTCTACATTCCGGTGGACATACAGCTGGGCCACATATCGGACCACATAGGGAGGTACCCTCACGTCTTTGAGCCGGGCGGCCTTTTGCGCCAGGCCCAGGAGGGGCGCGTCTTCGTCCGCCGGGCTTGCCCCTCCAAAGAGGAGCCTTTCCACTACCGCCGGGTCGGAGGGTCTTTGCACCGGCACAACCAAGTCGAACCTGTCGGCCAGTTGTCTGCGGATGTCCTCCAGCGGCCCAGGGTCCTCGTCAGGGTTAGAAGCCGCCCAGACCGACGCCGACACCTCAATCTCACAGGGCGGCAGGCCTACCTCCTCGATCTTCACCAGTCCCGGTTTGGTCCCCATCACCGAGAGCAGGACGTCGGTGATTTCTGGGGCGGTCTCAGCTAGGCGGTTGACCTCGTCGATGAAGATGATGCCCCGGTTCGCCATGGGAATTGAACCGGGAAGCAGCGCTGCCTCTGGTCTTGACTTGCCGGTCAGGCGCCCCAAGTCGATGCTGCCCAGGACCGTCCCCAGTTTCGCCCCGTGCCCGATCTCCACGAAAGGCATTGGGAGTTCCTCGGACGCAAAGGGGCCGCCAGAAGCCGCCGCCCGATGCTGTGGACACCGCGGCGATTGGGGATCGCAGTAGTATTGACAGTCCGCGATACGCCTGATGCTGGGCATCGCTCCTTTGGCCCAGCGCATGACGGTGGTCTTGCCCGTACCTCTAAGACCCTCCGCGTGTATGTGCAGAGGAACCCCGGCGAGGGTGGATACCAAGGACATCTCCACCGCCAGGAACAAGCTCTCGTTGCCCTGATGTCTTACTGGCGCGCGTAAGCTCAACATAAAACCTCCCGCGTTAAGTAGTGTTGCTTGCGCGGGAGGTTTCTTTGCCTTGACGGCTAAGGAAAGTCTTCCCTACCTGTGAATGTAGCTCTGCATGGTAGACACTGCCTGGACAAACTCCGGCTTCCTCGATAGGAGGAAAGTGATGGCGTTGTCGGCCTTCTTGGCCTTTGACACATCGTTGGGGTCGTAACTGGGCATGCGCGGATTACTTACCTCAAGCACTCCGTAGAGGCTTCCCACCTTGAGTTCCAGACCCGAAACGTCGGACCACGAGAACTTCGAGCACTTGCGGCCGGTGATGGAGCCCATGGCGAGACCGGATTTCAGCACGTACAGGCCGTTTTTCGAGCACGCGATGGCTTCGCCGGCATTGCCCTGGATTGATAGGGTCACCGACTCTCCAGGCGAGAGGTTCTCGTCAAGGAGGAGCCGGAGCCCACCCAAGCCACCTACGGTGTCAGTCTTGCCTGGACCGGCGCTCTCTTTCGCCGCTGTAGGCCTTGCGGCGGCGATGGACTGCATTATGTAGTCGTACTTCTTCATAATGCCGGCCTTTTCCATGCACTCGGTGCACATCAACTGGCCGTTCACTGTCTTGAAGTGGTCATCCGAGCTGAACGGCTCTTTGCCGCATTTCCGGCACTTGACGTGCCCCTTTTTAGCCGGCAGGCAATCGTCGCAGTACCACTGTCCGTCGACCAGGACCAGGGCTGCTCTCCCTACTCCTAAGTTTGATACTCCGCAGCTAACGCAGTTTGCCAAATGCGATGCCTCCCTTCCCTTGCTGTTATCGACACAAGCAAGCCGGGTTTAACCGGACTTGATGTCGTCTTGAGCAGGATTTGCGCCAAATGAGGCGCAAGGCCTAACCAGCCGTCCGGCGCCGGAGCGCAGCAACCTTTTCGAGCACCAGCGCGGACTTTTGGTGGGTATCCTCCGCCAGGTTCTCGAACCTGCGTATGGCTTTGGAGAACCAATCGGCCTCAGCTATCTGCTTGATGGTGACCGAGTTCTCTTCGGTTATCGCAGCCACGTCCTCGATCGACCTGACCAGTTCCTCGATCCTCTGTGCGCTCTGGGCCGCGCTCTCCGAGATGTAGCGGATCTCGCTGGCTGACTGCTCGACTACCCTATCGATCTCGCCCAGCGCCCTTCCGGCCTCATCAGCGAGCACAACGCCGGCTTCGACTTGCTCGGTCCCGCTCCGCATGGCCAGGATCGCTTCCGACGTCTGACCGGTTATGTCGCCTACCAGCTCGGCTATGTCCTTTGCGGCCTTGTTTGACCGCTCGGCGAGACGCCTCACCTCTGAAGCCACTACAGCGAAGCCGCGGCCTTGTTCTCCAGCCCGGGCTGCTTCGATGGCTGCGTTCAACGCCAGAAGGTTGGTCTGATTCGCCAGTCCACCGATGACGGTCACGATCTCCCCGATGCGGGTGGACCTGTCGCCGAGCTGGCGTATCTTCTCGGCGTTCTCGATTACCGTGTTGCGGATGGCTTTCATCTCATCGATGGTCTTGGTGACGGCGGCCGCCCCGGACCGCGCCGACAAAAGTGTTTGCCCCGCAGATGCGGCCATCGCTTCGGCCCTGGATGATACGCCGCTGGTGGACTCAGCCATGTCCTCGGCCAGGTTGCCGATCTCCTGGTAACGCATGGCCTGCTTCCTGGCCCCTACCGCGATCTTCTCCAGATCGCTGTTGAGGTTGGCCGTGAGGCTCATGACCTCCCCGAAAGTGTCTTTCACGGCGCTTGTGCCACCCTCAACCTCGAGCGCCGCCTGCTCCAGCTCGGGCAACTCCTCCAGCACGGCTGCGGCTCTCTCGACCTGGTCGTTCTTCGTGGGATGAACCATGGGTATTGCTGCCAGGAGACTGCTCGCCGGTGCAAGGGCGCCTGCATCGGGTTTGGGCCGGATGCTCAGAGCCGGGTCGCGGTCTTCCCGCTTGGCGCCCAAGAAGACAACTCCTATCCCCAGACCTGCCCAGATGCCGAGGAGAATGTCCGGTATTGCAGGGGTGTCGAGGCGTCCCATTATCGCGAGGGCAAGGAGAGACAATCCGGGTATAACAAGAAGCGCTGTCACTCGTATCGTTTTGCCTAAACCCACGGTGATCACTCCCCAAGAAACTTCACTTCATATATCGGTCGGGCAAAGCTGCAATTCACCGTCGTGCAAGGTATTTGCGTCGAATTTGCCGAAGTAGGGAGCATTCTTGTATCCCTCGTAACCCGACTTTGACAGTGAAAGCGCCTTTCTGATGCCTCGTCCGGACCTAAACCGC
>JBBDIP010000052.1:0-14053 GCA_040880305.1 Bacillota bacterium | reverse complement strand
GCTGAGATCTATCTGCCCCTCACGGGCGTGATCGACCTCGATAAAGAAATCGCTAGGCTGGAAAAGGCCATGGAGGACCTACGGGCCGATATCGAGAGGACCGGCGCGAGGCTGCAAGACCCGACCTTCCTGGAGAAGGCCCCGCAGCAGATCGTCGCCGCCCAGCGCAAGAGATTTGATGAAGAAACCGATAAGGTCACCGCCTTGGAATCCAGAGTTCTCATGCTAAAGAAGGCTAAGCAATGAGCGCGGTCACCGAACGGGAATATCAAGAAACGCTTGACTGGATACACAGCACCATGAGGTTCGGGTCCAAGCTTGGCCTTGAGCGCGTGCGCCGCCTCCTGTCCCTCCTTGGCGACCCCCACTTGGATCAGGAATACATCCACGTCGCGGGAACCAACGGCAAGGGGTCGGTCACGGCCATGGTCGCCAGCGCCCTTGGGGCGGCCGGGTTCCGCACGGGGATGTACATCTCGCCGTACCTGGAAGACTTCCGCGAGAGGATCGTCCTGAACGGCCGCATGATCCCCAAGGCTGACCTCGTGTCCCTTGCCGGGGAGGTGCGCCCCGCAGTCGAGGAAATGCTGGCCGAGGGCTTCGAACACCCGACCGAGTTTGAGATCATCACGGCGCTTGCCTTCCTCTACTACTCCAGGCAGCAGTGCGATTACGTTTCGCTCGAGGTCGGGCTTGGCGGCAGGTTCGACGGCACCAATGTGGTCACACCTGCCGTTTCGACGATCGCGACGATATCGTTTGACCACATGGACCGCCTTGGCGACACGCTTGGCAAGATAGCATATGAGAAGGCGGGGATCGTGAAGCCGGGAGTGCCCGTGGTTACGGGAGTCACGGCTTCGGAGCCGCTCTCGGCCATAAGGGACAGGGCGAACGAACTCGGGTCTCCCCTGTACGTGGTCGCCCAGTCGCGAGATGCGGACGTGACATGGGATGAAGTATCTTACTCCATGGACGGACAAGTCATAGACGTGCATGGGCCTTCTTTCGAATACAAGGGGCTCAAGGTCCCCCTCATGGGTCGCCACCAGCAACAGAACGCGGCGCTCGCGGTGGCGTCATTGGAGCTTGCCCGTCCTTGCACGCGCACTAAGGGGATCTACCTGGACAGAGCCGCGGTTGCCCGTGGGATAGCCGCCACGGTATGGCCGGGGAGGTTGGAAGTGCTGTGGCGAAACCCGATGGTCATTTTGGACGGCGCCCACAACCCCGACGGAGCCAGAGTACTGGCCGAAGCAATGCGCCACGTCCCGAGAAGGCACCTCATCTGCGTCCTCGGCATCCTCGGGGACAAAGCCTACAAAGAAGCCACGTCCATCATCGCCCCCATGTGCGACCAGGTCATCGTGACTCGGCCGGATACGCCCAGGGCGCTCGATCTGGGCGCGCTTGCTGACGAAGTGGGGCGATACGTCCCGAAAGTCGTCGTCGAACCCGACATCGGGAAGGCGTTGGACGCCGCCCTGGCGAAAGCTAGCCCCCAAGACGCTGTCTTATGCTGCGGGTCGCTGTATCTTGTTGGCCCTGCCCGGACCCATCTTAGGGCCAGGCTTGGCATGACCGGGCATGAGAGAGAATAAGCATTGATTAGTTAGGTATTTTCCGTATTTTGGGGGAGGGCTCAGTTGCTCTTTCGCTCCGCAGACGCAGCGACCGTCGACGGATCTCCGGTCCGGTACCAGATGGTTAACCCGTTGCTTGGACTGTGGTCCAAGAAGGCGCTGCTTCGCGACTTCCAAGTCTTCGGCGACAGGGATTCGTTCCAGGATTACTACGGCGATGCGGCTCCGGAAGCAGATAGGGTCGCCGTCATGGACTTCCAAAGGAACTACCTGGTGGCGATCCACCAGGGTCTCTGTCCTACCGGAGGGTACAGCATCCGGGTCAAGGCGGTCCGCGCGCGACGAGATGCCGTGACCGTGACGGTGGACTTCCAGGAACCGGGGCCGGACGACATAGTTACCATGGCGATGACAACGCCGCACCTCTTCCTGCTGATACCCCATCGCCGGGGAGGGCAGTCTCCGATCTTCAGGTTCCGGTCGGTTGAAGGCGCTCTCCTGGCGGAACGCAGGCCCATTTACGGAAAGGCGGCACCGGACGCGGGTTAGTGAGTGCCAAGTTGTGAGAAGGAGGTGCAGAGTCCATGCGGAGGACCCGTCTGGGCCAGAGCCGCGTTTTCACCCAAAGACTCATCTTCGTGGTCATAGCCGTGGCTTTCGTAGGTTCAGGTTATCTCATCGGCAGGTACTTCCTGGCTTCTCTCCTGCAGAGACCGAACGGGGGTGAACCGGTCTCTGGGCCAAAGCCGCCCGTCCAGGGAACCCCGGCGACTGTGCAGATAGCGACCAAGCCGGTTTCCCTGTACCGCGTCCAGGTCGGAGCGTTCTCCACAAAAGAGAACGCCGACAAGGTCGCGGATGCGGTCAAGGGGAAGGGCGTCGGGGCTGCCGTCGCCACACCTGACCCGCTCTACAAGGTCTACTGCGGCGCAGCCGCCACCAAAGAGGCCGGGGAGAATCTCGCCCAGAGCGCCAAGACCAAGCTGGCCGGGAGCGTCATAGGCAAGAACGACGTTCTGTACGTCGCCAGCGCCACTATTGCCTCAAGGTCGTTTACGGTGACCGGAGACGAGGCGGTCACACTTAAGTTGCAGAGCGCGTTTGCGAAGACCGACAACGCGCTCCAGTCGCTCCTCTCCTTCTGGGACGCGCTGTACCTGGGGCGGCAGAACACGGTGGACCTGGCGACAATGGAGACCGACATCAACGCGGTGAGAGATGACCTCTCGAAGATCACTCCAGGTGACACGCTCAAGGCGGCGTACGGAGCCGCAGTCAAGATTGTCTCCGACCTGGCCGAAGCGGTCAAAGGCGCCAGAGATGCCGCAGGCGGGGACAGCTCTAAGGCTGCCTCGGGCGCATCGGCCTTCGTGAAGGCGATCGATACTTACGCCGCGGAGTTGAAGAAACTAAGCCCGTAGCCCTCTGAGATCGGGCGGACTGACTCTTTAGGCGCTGCCGCTAGAGCGGGCAACAGGTGTTGCCGGCGAGCCGCGGCAGCGCCTTGCGTACCGCTTAGACCGCATGTTAAGATGCATTGGTTGAGTAGCATTGGTTGAGTAGCATTGGTGGAGGTGCCGTTTTGGCTAACATACGTTCAAGCGAAAAAGATATCCGGAGGTCCGAAAAGCGCCGCGTCAGAAACCTCGAAGTGAAATCTGCGGTCAGGACATACATCCGCCGCTTCAGGGCAGTAGCGACCACCGGAGACGAGAGCAAGAAGCAGGATTCCTACAAGATGGCCCAGGCCATGATAGACAAGGCTGTCACCAAGGGAGTCTTGAAGGCCACTACCGCTGCCAGGTACAAGTCGCGGCTAGCCACGCTACTCTAGGCAAAAGCAGAGCGATAGCGGCGCTTTTGCCGCGTCGCAAGCAAGGGCGGAGCCGTTGCGGGAGACATTCTGCTTCCGATTGTTAAGGAGCATAGTTCTAACCCCTTACTGCGTCCTGCAGAGGCTCGAGAGCAGGTAATCCATCGCGCGGTCCGGATCTACCCGGCCCCGTTTCAAGTTTTCATCGACTGCGCACAGTGTCCTGAGCGCAGACTCGATCTGACTGAAGGTCCAATGTCTGGCCTCCAGTGAGGCTTTCTTAGCTGCGTAGGGATGTACCCCCAGGGCTTTTGGAAGAGCGCCCTGGGGTACCTTTTTTAGCTCGGCCTCCTTGGCGCGCCAGACCAGGCCAAAGTGGGATCCCAGGAGAGCGACCGTCGCCACCGGGTTCGCGCCTCTGGCTCTAAGGTCCGAGTACTCCGAAAAGGCTTTGGACACGTTCCTGGCCGCCACCGCATCGATGAGTCCGAAGGAGGTTTTCTCGGGGTCGGCCGAAGCGCACTGCAGCACGACCTGGGCCCCAATCTCGGCTTTCGACCCCAAGTACGTCTCGATCTTCAGAAGCTCTTGCTCGAGCCGCTCTATGCTCCTGCCTGTGACCGTGATCAGGTTCTCGATAGCATCGGGAGATATCCGAAAACCGTCGCTGTTCACTTTCTCAACAACCCACCGAGAGGCCTCAGCGAAGGACGGCTCTGCGGCCTCAATCAAGTGACCGCCCAGGCGTTCCCACTTCTCCAAGAAGGCTTTTGGCGCGGGGTTATCCTTGACCGTGCACGAGAGGACCAGGCAGGTACCCGGCGAGACAGCGTCGACGTAGCGCTCGTCGCCGGCGCTGAACATGTTTTGAGCTTCTCTGACGACCCACAGCTGTGGACCGAAGAACGAGGGCTGGGCGAGCACCTCTCTCATAGAGTCCCACGGGGTCTCATCGCCTGACAGCGTCTCCCCGCCGCCCACGAACGCGGTCGAGAGGGTCGCGATCAGGCTCCGATGCCAATACACTTCCTCGCCAAATACTAAGTAGCCCGGGGCTATCTTCCCCGGAGCGATATCACGTATGGCGGATTCCGCGCTCTGTGCTTTCATACCGGCCTCATTCAGTCCTTAGTAGTGACTTTCACGTAGGGCAGGTACATGGACCGGAGGAGCAGAGCCCTCCCCACCTCTTGCCCGCCTGACTTCTCGAGCCTGTAGGTCTCCACGAGCAGCCCCGGCTCCTTGGGCGCGGGCGCGGGATAGGTCTTCACCGTGACGGGGACCAGCTCGTAAGTCTTGCCGTTAGTCTCGCCGAAGACTCTGACGGTGACCTTACCGCCCTCCACGCATGCTCCGAAGACCGCGGTCGAACTGGTGCCGTTGCGGATCTTGAGGTCGAGGTAGTTCCAGGCTACGGCGGCATCCATGCCCGGCGGGACATAGCCCACGGGGATACCGTGGGCGTGGACTTCGGGAAAATCCAGCCCGGCCAAGGTCGCGGCATCAAACAGGGTTGTGGTCACCTGGCATATCCCGCCCGCCAGACCGGGTTCCAAGTGGTCACCCACCACCACGCTGGCGTACCTGTAACCTTTCTCCTCGGTCCTCTCGCCAGCCTCCTTGTTGAAACTGAAGGTCTCGCCGCAAAGGAGGGTCTTCCCGTGGATAGCTGCGGCGGCCAGCGAAAGGTTCACGTTTCTGTCGGTGTCTTCGATGTCGTATGGAGTGGAGAACTCGCCGGTGAGACTGAGCAGAGGCAGTTCCTTCGCCGCCAGAGCAGGCAATTGCTTGAAGGCGACCTCGATGCCGTCGCCAGAGACTTGTTCCAACGCCCGGCGGACGTCGTCTCCGGTCACCGCCTGCCCCGCTTGAGGCGGCAGTACTTTCAGTTCCTTACCCACAAACCCGTAACGCGTCCCGAACGCCTCGGATGAAAGGGCCGCAGCGATCCTGGCAACCGTCTCGCCGGCATCCGGCGAAACCACGCGCGCCGGCGCGGCCATCACTACCCTGGTCCCCATCCGGATCACGAAAGAGGGGATAAACCGTGACCGGGACGAGACTGCGTCGTCAAGGTCCTCTACCAGCCGCTCGTCATCCAAAAGTACCTTCATGTCCGCTTGCGACACTACGATGGAGCGGTCTCCCGCCGCAAAAGTAAGCGATCCGGTCTCGACCTCTCTGGCCTTGTCGCTCACTACCTGCGCCGCCTCGCCCCTGCTCAGCCCGCCGAGGGCCACGCCGAACGCGTAAACGTTCCGTCCGACCACGTCGTGCCGCAGGAGGACTCCGGCTACCAGGCTAAGGGCAAACAGGACCACCAGGATCATTATGGGTTGCTTGTCCGACCTTCGGGTACTTGTAAGGGCGCGCATGCGTTCATCTCCGACTGATGAATTCGACCTCTCACGGCGGCTTTCCTATCGAAACGTCCCGACCACCGCCCCGAAAGGCAGGAACCTGGCCGTCACAGCCCCGCGAAGATCGGTCCTGAACAACCGCACGGCGCTGCCGCCGGCCGCTTGGAGTACCTCTTTAGACGGGTGCCCGTACGAATTGGTGCCCACCGAGACCACGGCGACGCTGCCTTTTAGCCTTGAGTAGAAATCCGGCGCAAGGGCGTCGCGGCTGCCGTGGTGAGGGACCTTGACCACGCGGAACTGTTCATCTTCACCGAACAGCGCGGGATAGCGGGAAAGATAGCGGGACACCGCCTCCTTGGGGGCATCCCCCCAGAACTCCATGAGCGGCCCACCCCCTCCCAAAAGCTGAAAGACGGCCACCAGCGATCGCTGGTTCTCACGTCCCTCAGAAGGGCCCTGGTCAGGCGGGCATACCGCGGAAACCAAGAGGCTCCCCGACCTGTAGGTTGTACCCGGCACGGCCTCTAAAATCGGCGGCGCAGAGATCGCATCAAGTCCGGATGAGGCGCTGAGGAGCGCCGCTACTTCGCCGCCGGTGCCTTGTGACGTCAGCACGGCGTCAACCGGAACCTCGCCGCAGAGGGACGCAAATCCTCCGGCATGGTCCTGGTGCATGTGCGACAAGACGCACAGGTCGATGCGGCTGATGCCCTGCCTGCGCAGATAGCGGCCAACGCTGCGTGTGAAAGCGCCCGGAGTTGCGGTGTCAATCAGGACAGCGGTCGTCTTGTACCGCACCAGGGCGCAGTCGGCCTGGCCCACGCAGAGGAAGGTCACCTCGGGCCAGGGCACGTAGACTCGTAGCAGCGCCGAGACGAACAGGACGGTGCAGCAGCCCAGCACAGCCAGACTTTGAAACGACCCTCTCGCCCGTGGACCCGACGCCTTCGCCCGCAGCCTGCGCTCCCCCTGGATAGCCAGAACCAGTAGCAGCCCGTAGTGCGCGGCCATCTCCGCCCTCCCGGGAGCGGGCGCCGCAACGGAGGATATGGGGAGCGAGGACACCAGCGAAGAGACCGCGATGGCCCCCCTAATGACCAGGTACGGCAGCCACCCCGCGATCCGTCCCACGAGCGGCAGCGCCAGTACGCCAACCGACAGCGGAATCAGGGCCGAAACCGCCGCCGCCCATAGAGGGCCTAACGCGAAGCCGGCCAGGGCGACGTCGGAGAAGCCCGCGGACGTGACCGGGAACAAGAAGAGAACCAGGACCCCCAGACGCGCCGCGCTTAGGGCAAGGCCACGCAGTCGGCGGCGGGACTGCGGCAAGTACCTGGCAGCCGTAAAGCCGCCGAGAGCGCCCAAGAAACTGAGCTGAAACCCCACATCCGTTAGCGGAAAGGGGATAGCCCATGACGTCAGAAGGGCAGCCACCGACAGTCCGGCCAAAGGGTAGTAACGCCGACGGAGAGCAGGGGCGAACGCTCTCATGGAAGCGCAGGTGAAGGCCCTTAACGCGCCGGGAGTCCACCCCGACAAAGTAGCGTAGAGACACGCTAGAGCGACTGCGGACAGTCTCGACGCGGTCGGCCTGCGAGTCAGCCTGCGCAATGACCTCTCGGCCAGCATAAATACCACGTCCACGTGAAAACCGGCTATCGTGACGAACCTGTAGAAGCCGGAACGGCGAAGATCCAGCGATATTTCGCGGGGTAGCCCGCTGCGGTCACCGAGCATAATGCCCTTCAGGACTGATGCTTCAACAGTAGGCAGTGAGCGGTCGATGGACCCTGCCACCCCTCTACGCAGAGCCCCCATTACGGAAGGGAAGGCGCGAGCAGACCAGGGCACCTCCGATGCACTGCATTCCTCAACCCGAGAGCACTCGAAGGCTGCAAAGGTACGCTCCGCCGAAAGGTACCTGCGGAGGTCGAAATCCCCTGGGTTCATGGCCTGCTCGGCTAGGGCGAAACGCCCGGTGGCGCCGAGAGGAACGCCCTCCTTCACCTTGAGGGCATCCCTCGCGTGGATGGTTACCTCGGCCAGGTCGCCACGGAGAGCTGCAGGTGTGAATACCCGCGCGCGAAAGGTCGCTTCACTGCCCAGAGCGCTCACCGCCGCCGGCGTCACTGGCAGGAAGACGACCTCGCAAGGCCCCGCTGACACTGTCCCTTCCACCCGGGTCCATTTGGCGCTCCAAAAGGCGCCGCGGGCCGTCCCAATGGCGAAGGACAGCAGCAACGCGAGCAGCGCCCCGGTCCGCCTGGCGCTTTGCGACGATCCAGCGCTCCGCTTTGGCCCAAATCGTCGCCACGCCAGCACGAGGGCCAAAGCCGACGCAGCCACAAACCCCGCGCGAAGGTCAGCCGCCGTGGCTCCCGCAAGAGCCCCAACGGCAGCCCAGATCAGAGGCACCTTATGGAAGTAGGGCCTTCTTTCGCGGTCAACGTCGCGGTAGTCGATCACATCCGACACATTCCACGCCCCGGCAACGCTTTCCTTCCAGAATTTGGATGCTGGCCGCTACAGAACAAAAAGCCCTCGGTCGCGCCGGTAGGCGAGATCGAGGGCCGTGTATGTCAGCGGTTACTCGCTGCGCAGAGCGTCAGCCGGCGCTAGCCGTGAAGCGCGGTAGGCAGGGTACACTCCGAACAGGAAGCCCACAAGGACCGCGAAACCAAACGCCACCAAAGCCGACATCGGCGCGACTGAGGTCTTCGGTCCGAACCTCGCCAATAATCGCGACGCGCCAAGTCCCGCGGCCACCCCCACTGCCCCTCCCAAGGAGCACAACGTCGCGGACTCCCACAGAAACTGTAAGAGGATCTGATGCCGCTTCGCGCCCATCGCCATCCGCAGTCCTATCTCCCTGGTTCTCTCGGCCACCGCGACCAGCATGATGTTCATGACGCCGATGCCACCGACCAGCAGCGAGACGCCCGCGATGGCTCCAAGCATGAGAGTCATGGTCCGGGTCGACTGCTGCATCTGGTCCAGCATGGCCTGCTGCGTCCAAACATTCACAGCATCAGGCCCGTATCTGGACTCGAATATCCGCTCCACCGTGACCTGGACTACCGGCACGGTGTCCTTGCTCCGGGCCTTCATGTAGACCACATCGACCCTGTTGGTGCCGCGCCCCCGCTGGGCCACAGATATGGGGACGAAGATCATCTGATCGACGCCTTCCCCCATGTTCTGGCCCTTTTCCTCCAGCACTCCGATTATCTCGAAAGGTTGCTGGTTCAGGGTGATCTTCTTGCCCACCGGATCCCTGCCCGCGAACATGTCTTGCATGATCTGCCATCCCACGACCGCCACGGGCCGCGCGATCTCGTCCTCCACGGCCGTGAAGAACCTCCCTGTCCAAAGGTCGTGGTTCCGCATCTTGGGGAAGATGTCGGTCACGCCCTGGACTCCGTAGTAGCGCTGTTTCCCCTCGTAGGTGACCTGGGTCCCCCACCCGACCTGGGGCATGATCATCTCCATGTCGGGGACCCGCTGCTTCAACTCCTGCACTTGGTCCAGCGTCAGCCTGACGTCCCACCGCTGCATGTAGAGCCGCAGGATGTTGGTGCCGATGGACTCGAAGTTCTCCACCACGTCCTTGCGGGCACCCTCTCCGATAGAGACCAGCGCGATTACGGAAGCCACTCCGATGATGACGCCCAGCATCGTGAGCACCGACCTCATCTTGTTGCTGGTGAGGCCGCGAAACGAGACGGTCACAAGATCAGTGAGATGCATCCCGTCACCGCCCCTTGATGGGAATCGATATGCCTTTGCTGCCGCCCTTGGAGGGTTCGTCCTGCTGTTTGGTCATCCCGACCACTACTTCCTGTCCTTCGGTTAGGCCGCTGATTATCTCGGCGACCTGGTCGTTCATGGCGCCAACTTGGACCTCGACCGGGAGGCGGTCCTTCTCCTCCTTGACGTCGGCAAACCACTTCTCATCCTCTTTGTACAGGGCCTCCACCGGGCACAGAATCACGTTTTCCTTCTTGGACACGAATATCTGGGCCTCAGCCCCCATCCCAGGCCGTAGGAAGCCCGGGTTGGCAACTGCCACGGTGATGTTGAACGAGGACATCCCGTCCCGGGGATCGCCTATGGCACCGAGCTGCGAGACCTCTGCCATGATCTCTTGCTGCCCGGACGGACCCCACACAATAACCTTGGCCTGCTGGCCTGGCTGGACCTTGGGCACGTCCATCTCGTCCACCCTAAGCATGAGGTTCATCTTGGTGAAGTTTGAAATCCTGGTGATATTCGTGCCCTCGATTACCGGCTGCCCGAGCCCGATGTTCTGCGAAACAATCACTCCGTCGATGGGGGCGACAATGGACAGGTTGGCGAGCTGGGAACGGAGCCCGTCAACATCGGCCATGAGAGTCTTGACCCCAAGTTGAAGGGTCATTGCGCTTAGAAGCGCCACGCCTGGCTCGAACTCCAGGATGGGATCACCCTTTTGGACGACCATCCCCTCTTTCGCGTACACAGCCTTCACTCTGCCTGTGACCGCCGACTGAACAGTCTCTTCGGTGGCAAACGCAGTTATCGTGGCATCCTGCTGGAATTCGCCTCCAGGAGCTCTGAAGATCAGGATCCCCTTGTCACCGACCTTGAGCAGGCCGGGGTTCGGTATCTCGACCGACACGTCATAATAGTAAGCCGCATCACCCTTGATAGGGTTGGGATCGAGTCTGGTGACGATGCCATCGGTCCCTCCCTCAAACCTGTCGGCCCTGAAAGTCACCGTGGTGCCAACCGATAGAAGGTCGTAAAGAGGTTTAGGCAGTTGGAGCCGGACGAGCAGCCGGCTGTCGTCGACTACGCTGCAGACCTTTCCCGCGTCCGCGCTGCCTCCAACTGAGACGGTAAGCCCATTCACTCTTCCTGCTATCGGGGCACGTACGGTCAAGGCGATCTCGGGGTTCACCGTAGCGACCTGGTCGAACGGTACTCCGAAATCCCTGGCAAGCGCCACCTTCTTGGCCTCGAGCTCTATCTCCTTGCTGCGGAGCTCGATGGACAGAGTCCCGGCGTCAACGACCGCCAGCACCTGACCTTTGGTCACGCTCTGCCCAGGCTGAAAGAGCATCTCTCTGATAATTCCTTTGGCGCCGGAAACAACGTCCTGTTCCTGAGTGGCCTGGAGTTGGCCCCAGCCTCTCACTGTCACTTCAATATCGCCCCTGGTCACCGGTTTGAGGGCCATGACCAACTCGCCGCCGCTCTTGTCCTTAGACATGAACGTGACGCCCCAGTAACCCAGGCCGGCAATTGCCAGCACTACGACGGTCACAACCGCCCATCTAACAGGGAATTTCCGCATGCGTGTTCTCCTCCCGGAGGGTCTCGATCAGTGGATCAGAAAACCCACTCCCCCACAAGTGCCATAGACGCACTAGCCTGGGATTTGTTCCAAAGATTTCTCTGACCGGGCGCTTGTTACCTCCAATGCCAGCATCAGTCCAGGATGGCACAAACCACCGGAGTGACCTAACCACCGGAGGCGGCTTACATAACAACTTTACTGCCTATTACATGGGCACTGACCGCAGTGGTCGTCGTTGCCGCTGAGACTTGCGGCGTCCCGCACCCCGCTAATCGGACATTATCGGACGTAGTTTGGCCTATCGCCCGCTCGAGAAGATGCCAGAGGTACCGAATAGGTCGTTCGGGGGCCGCCAAGAGACGGTGATGAGGAGCTCCAATGGTCCAAACCGCCGAAGGTGGTTTACATAATGGTCCGAGTGCCCACCAAATAGGCACTGCCGGGACACGTCGTACTCAATGCTGAGTTATGTTAACCCAAATCTCCTGCTAGTTACGGATTACGGTCAGTTATGTAAACTCCATGCTATTCCACGGGGCCATTCTTCAATCCCGAAGCCATCTGCCTACCAAATCCGGTTTACATAACACCACCAGTGCCCACCAAATAGGCACTGCCGCGTCCGAAGTGCCTTATATGCGATGTTATGTCAACTTCCTTCATCAGGGTTCATCAGGGTTCGTAAGGAAGACCCGGCAGGCTCTCGCCTACCGGGTCTGTTGCATCCGTCACGCGGGCTTCTCACCCAGCGTAAGGAGGTCTTGCAGCCCTGCGGTCTAGTAGTCCATCTCCGGGTTGGGCGGATAGCCCGGAGCCTTCTCCTTCTCGGGCCTCTCGGCGATCAGACAGTCGGTGGTAAGCACCATGGACGCGACCGAAGCCGCATTCTCAAGGGCTGAGCGGACCACCTTGAGCGGGTCGACCACGCCGGCCTTGGCCAGGTCGATGAATTCGCCTGACAGGACCTCGAGGCCCCAGCCCTTCTTGTGGCTGTTGCGAACCTTCTCGACGACGACCGATCCTTCCAGACCGGCGTTATGGGCGATCTGGCGGAGAGGCTCCTCGAGGGCCCTCTTCACGATCTGGACGCCTACCTTCTCGTCGCCCTCAACCTTGAGTTCACTCAGGCACGGGGCTACGTTGATGAAGATAGTGCCGCCGCCGGGGATCATGCCTTCCTCGACTCCGGCGCGGGTAGCGGCGAGAGCGTCCTCGAACCTGTGCTTTTTCTCCTTGAGCTCGGTCTCGGAAGCGGCGCCAACCTTGATGACGGCTACTCCCCCGGCGAGCTTGGCCAGGCGCTCCTGGAGCTTCTCGCGGTCGTAGTCTGAATCAGTCTCATCGAGCTCGCGCCTGATCTGAGCGATGCGGCCTTGGATGTCCTTCTTCTCGCCCTTGCCCTCGACGATGGTGGTTTTCTCTTTGGCCACGCGGACCCTGGCGCACTGGCCCAGCATTGTGAGGTCAACGTTCTCGAGCTTCACGCCGATGTCCTCGGACAGGAAGTTGCCGCCGGTGAGAACGGCGATGTCGCCCAGCATGGACTTGCGCCTGTCGCCAAAACCGGGGGCCTTCACCGCGCACACGTTGAGGGTGCCGCGGATCTTGTTGACGACCAAGGTGGCGAGGGCTTCGCCCTCGAGGTCCTCGGAGATGATGAGTAGAGGCTTGCCGGTGCGGGCGACCTTCTCAAGCAGGGGTAGGATGTCGGCCACTGCCGAGATCTTCTTCTCATAGATGAGGATGTAGGGGTCTTCGAGCTCGGCCTCCATGGCCTCGGTGTTGGTCACGAAGTAAGCCGAGCTGTAACCGCGGTCGAACTCCATGCCTTCGACGACTTCCATAGTAGTGGCGGTACCCTTGGACTCCTCGACGGTAATGACGCCGTCCTTGCCAACCTTGTCCATGGCGTCGGCGATAAGGTTGCCGATCTCCTTGTCGTTGCCGGCGTTGGCGGCGATATGGGCGATGTCGTCCTTGCCCTCCACGGGGATGGCGAGCTTCTTCATCTCTTCAACTGCCCGAGCGACTGCCTTGTCGATGCCCCTCTTGATGAAGATGGGGTTGGCGCCGGCCGCTACGTTCCTCATGCCCTCGCGCACGATGGCCTGGGCGAGGACGGTGGCGGTTGTGGTGCCGTCTCCAGCCACGTCGTTGGTCTTAGAAGCGACTTCACGGCAGAGCTGAGCGCCCATGTTCTCGTAGGGGTCCGACAGCTCGATTTCCTTGGCGACGGTGACGCCGTCCTTGGTGATTATCGGGGATCCAAACTTGCGGTCCAGAACAACGTTGCGGCCCTTGGGGCCTAGAGTAACCTTGACGGCGTTGGCGACAGCATTGACGCCCGCTTCCAGGGCCTTCCGTGCCTCAGCGTCGTAAGCAATCATCTTTCCTGCCACTTTGCGTTTTTCCCTCCTAATGAAATCCCGATCTAGGGTTTACTGCTTGACTGCGAGGATGTCGCTCTCGCGGATGATGAGGTACTCATCGCCCTCGATCTTGATCTCGCTGCCGCTGTACTTGGAGTAAATGATACGGTCGCCAACTTTGACTTCCGGGGCGAGTTTGATCCCGTTCTCCAGAACGCGGCCGGGGCCGACTGCAATGATCTCTCCCTCTTGCGGCTTGTCTTTGGCGGTATCGGGGATAACGATTCCGCCCTTGGTCTTCTCTTCAGCCTGGATAGGCTTAACCACTACTCGGTCAGCTAGAGGCCTCAACACCAAGAAAAACCCCCTTCTGCTTAATATGTAAGCACTTTGTTAGCACTCACGTGCAGTGAGTGCTAACTGAGGAATATTATAGATAGTGCAGATCACCGCTGTCAACAAGACCGGGGGATTCATGTTACGGGACAGTGATATTGTCACCCTGTAAGCGGACAGAGAAAATGTCACCATGGGAGGTGCGGACAAAAACCTGGACTCGAAATGAGACAGGAGGATGTCCGTGTACA
>JBBDIP010000051.1:0-14859 GCA_040880305.1 Bacillota bacterium | reverse complement strand
CATCTCGTCCATCCTGTAGTTGAACCCGAGGCGCTCGTGGGACAGCCACACCCCCGCCTCTCCCCTGCCCTGGTTGGCCATGCTGCGGCACAGGCGGGCGATCTCGGGGTCGTCGGTGACGGCCATCCCGCCCGAGCTACTCGAAGGAGTCCTCGATGACGACCAGTCCATGCCGGTCGGCGATCTACGATCAGTCCAGTTTGGCCGGCTGGCCAGAGACCTCATCGGAGATGGTCTGTACCCATCACCGAGCCGACGACCCCAGACTGCGTCTAGCCCGGCCTACGACAACGGACGGATAGAAGCAGGGCTCTGGTTACTTGGCAAGCAGCTCGTACCACTTGGCTGGGAATCCGATGCACTCCAGGTCAACGTTGTCTCCATACTCGCCAACTAGCGCCTGCAGTTCCCGCAAGATGCTACTCCGCCACTTCCCGAGGTCTGGATACAGAAACTTCATGACGTAGACGATGTCGAACACCCTGCCGCTGGCAATCTCAGGCTTACCCCTAGGGAGTCGCGGCAAGGATCTCATATTCTCATAGTACAGTCGAGCGTAGTGAGCGCACAGATTTCGGAGATACGCGAGACACCGAAACCAGCTTTTGAGGTGCTCAGGACCCTGACCCAGATCCTGCGCTATCTGTCTTCTATCTTCGGGTCTCATATTTGCGTAGATCTTCGACAGAATGCCAAACGAGAACAACTCGACGGCAACCCAAATCGGAAACCTGCCTCCGTAGTTGATGCCATGGTGCTGGACAATCAACGACTTCGAGTTCTTCATGACGACACTGTTGAACTCCTCGATGAACTCGTCATGGCGGCTGCAGTCCTCGAAATTCGCAGAGTTCATGTATCCATCCGCACCATAGGTGTGAGCATGGTAGTACGCGATACGAGTCCTAAGCATGATCTCGATCGGTTCAAGGGCTGAGACTATGAGACTTCGAAGGCGTTGATCGAACTCGTAGATGGAATATACCCTGTTAAGCGTTGTGCCCTCCGCGTACTGCTCACTACCGGTCACGCGGAAAGGGAGTAGGTATGCAGAAAAGCGATAGTAGTTCACGTTGCGGAGGATCTGCTTTGCAGTCTCGGTATCAGGAATATGCAGCCCCCTACTCCTGAGCAACTGTACTTGCTCTTCATAGGTCGTTGGGGTCTTCAGTGCTGGAGGAGTGTCTGCGCTCATCGTACGAGCTCATCCCCACAAACAAATGTCCCACCCTGGTACGCATCGTTGAGAGGCGCGGTGGGCTCTGTTGGAAGTAGTATATCACCGGCTACGCCTTGAGAGTCAATGACATTTACGTGAAGTCGTCACGCTCTTGGATCCCAAGGATCAACAGGCGGAGTGCCCCAGTCAGCGGCGGCTCGCGCCGGATGCGGTGGCCGAGTCACGCCGCAACACGCGCCCCCTTACGAGTTGAACAGCGAGCCAGTTGATCAGTAGAATGAGAGCGATGCCTGCACAGACTCCCGCAAAGTCCAGCCACGCATCCTGCACCAGAGGACCTCGATCTGAGAATATCTGTATCGTCTCGTCAATGACGGCGACAGACAATCCAGCGAATAGGCAGTTGGCAATACCCTGTAGGCGCACTCTCCGTCGCACAACGAGCAGTGCGGCTAATTCACCGCCAAGCGCCCCGAACTCCACGAAATGCGCAATCTTTCGGACGAGATGATCGGTGAAATTGTCAGCACCGACAACGGGTTCAAGGATTGGTCTCACATACTCCAAAGCTTTCTGGCTCTCTGAGTGGGATTTTGGAGCGCTTCCTATAGAGTTGCCCCAGATGAAACCAAGGGTAACGATCAGCATGAATATGAGAATGGACTGGACTCGACTCTTCATACTGACTTGTGTACCACGCCGTCCTGATTCCCTCCTCCAACACCTGCGCCACATACTCCACTTCCACAGGTGTCAGGTTGTTGTGGAAAGGTATCGCGATGCTGGTCCGGCCGGCCTTCTCGGTGACGGGGAAGTCCCCCTCCTTGAAACCGACATATCCCTATAGAACGGCTGGAGGTGGATCGGCGTGAAGTACGGCCTGCACCCGACCTCGTTCTTCTGGAGGACCTCCATCACGTGGTTGCGGATCTCCGACTGCCTCTCGGGCCGCGGACATCTCGTCCATCCTGTAGTTGAACCCGAGGCGCTCGTGGGACAGCCACACCCCCGCCTCTCCCCTGCCCTGGTTGGCCATGCTGCGGCACAGGCGGGTGATCTCGGGGTCGTCGGTGACGACCATCCCGCCCGAGTCACCCGCAGGAGCCCTCGATGACGACCAGTCCATGCCGATCGGCGATCTAGAGGATCACATCCAGTTTGGCCGGCTGGGAAGTAGAAACCCTACCGGCCCTTACCAAAGGAGACTGGCGTCTTCCTTGAGATCTGTGCTAAACCTCAGCGGTTCGCTGCGTCCTCAAACACTGGCTTATTCACCCACCGCCGCTCTAAACTCCGCCGCGTGCTCAGTAATCGCTGCAAAGTCCCCCCTGGCGATGGCCGCCTTGTCAACAAGGTGACCGCCAAGTCCAACGGCGTTGGCCCCTGCTGCGAAGAACGCGTCAATGTTGTCGATATCTATGCCCCCTGTGGGCATAGTTTTGAGGGCAGGAAACGGTCCGTGCATTTCACGGATGAATTTGGGCCCAAGAACCGAGGCCGGGAACAACTTGACCAGAGGCGCTCCCATCTCAAGAGCTACAAGCACCTCTGTTGGGCTGAAGCATCCGGGTACGGCGAGTATCCCTCTATCGACCGCCGATTTGACCACTCCTGGGATGAAGCACGGGCTTACGATGAAGGATGCACCCGCCTCAATGGCCTGGACGCATGAACTCTGTTCCAGAACCGTCCCGGCGCCGACAATGGCTCGGCTTCTAACGTAATTGACAAGGCCCCGCAGCCCACGAATTGCATCCGGTACGGTCATCGTGACTTCTATCACATCGATGCCGCCATCTATGAGAGCGTCGGCTATAGGTAGCAGTTGATCCTCAGAATCGCACCTGACCACGGCTACAAGCTTTCGCAGGCAGATCATGTTCAGCGCTTCAGTGTCAGTTTTGGCCATGTGAAGAGCCACCTTCCGTGCGACTGGTCACCCTCAAGAGGGTCCGCCACATTATTGAGGGGTACCTAAGTCACCACACTGGGTGGAAGTGCCAAGCGCCTGAAGTACTCCAGAGCCATTTCGACGTGACGATACCCACGGTTAAATATGAACTCGTAGTGAGCCGGAAACAGAGCGTCGATCTTCTCCGCGGCCACTCTCTTTATGCTCTCGTAATAGGCTACCGGCCGGCAGTCAGCCACAACCTGGGTGGAGATCCTTCCGCCGCTGAAGATCATGTCCCCCGCCAGAAGAATCTTCTTGCCTTCTTCCTGTATGACCAGACATATGTGCCCATCACAGTGGCCAGGAGTCGCGATAACGCGAAGGTTCACATCACCCACAGTGATGAGCTCGTTGTCCTCAACAATGCGGTCAACCTTGCACGAATGGAGGGTGTAATCGTCAGGATAGTAACCGTGGCGCTTTGCCATGGCCAGGGTCTCGCCACCGTCACCTTCATATGAGAGGCGATCGCGGGTAGCCGAAGTTCCCAGCACCTTCATCCAGGGCATTTCTTTACGCCAGACCCACGCCCCGCCACCGTGGTCACCGTGTCCGTGAGTGAGTATGAGGTAATGTACATCCTCGATTTTGAAACCGTGGGCTCTGATCTGATCCTGGATGAGCGAGACACCCATGCCTGAGCCTGCATCGATCACGGCCAGTTCGCTCCCACCATCCACTAAGTAGACATTGCAGTCATAAGGATCTGTGAGTTCAAAACCCAGGTGGCCGCTTCCAACAAGATAGACCCGTTCGCTAAGCTTCATCACTTTTCCACCTTTCGTAGATGCTTCAGTTCATACTCCACTATCTTAGAAAGCGACTCCACTATCTCCCCAACAATGGCCTTCCCCTTCTCAAGAGTGGCAGCCGTGGCGTCGCCAAGCACGCCCGTCTTCGTGACTGCTGACCACCTGGTCGGTGTGATATCGAAGTCCATCGGGTAATCGGGATAATCACACACGGCCCTGTCCATGTACACCGATTCCGGAGCGCATTCAAGCATCTCTGACGTCTCAATCTCGCACGCGTGAAGGTAAGTATGGTGACTCCGTTTGGTGGTGAGGACGCGCTTGGCATCCTTGAAGCCGCCGTGCAAGATAACGCACTTGATTTCTGGAGTCTCCTCGTAGCACTCGCGGACCGCCTGCTTGATCGCAGGCAGATTGCCCAGGTGCCCACAGTGGACGAATGCCACCTTGAAGCCCTTGTCCTTGAAACTCCTGATTAGGTCTTTGAGCACGGCGATAAGGGTGCCGATGGAAATTGAGAGCGTCCCGGGATAGTCGTACAGCGACCAGACCTGCCCAAATGGCATTGTAGGCATAAGGACGATGCCGGTCTCTCTCGCGACTCGCCTGCAGATCTCGGTCGTCAAAAGGTTGTCGGTTTCAAGCGTCATGTGGGGTCCATGGGCTTCTATGGCGCCAACAGGCAAGATGCACGCCGGGATACGTTCGACGGCCGCTTTAGCTTCGGGCCACGTAAGCTTAGCCCATTCAACCAGGGTCTTCAAAGTCGGTTCCTCCTCCATCTCTACATACTCATCTCCAAGAAATCCCTCGGGTTGTTGACCAAGAGATCGGCGATGATGTCGTCCGCCACCCCGACGGACACGCCGTCTTCGCGCAGTTCGTCCCTCAGGCGGGGGATGAACATCTTTAGGATGTATGCAAAGCCGGGCCCTCCGCCGTATGAGCGAAGATAACTACGCCTGGCCATATCGCCGGAAATGAGGATACGCTTGCCGTAGCCTATCTTGACTAGGTATTTGATGAGGTCAAGCCTGGTAGCCTCAGTGTGATACTTGATCTTGGATATCTGGTCGATCCCTACGAACACGCCCGCCTTCAGCACTTGGCGTATGTAGTTGGGGTCAGGGTTTCTGTCAAGGTGGCCAATACACACGCGTTCCAGGTCAACGCCTTCGTCACGAAGGATAGACAGCTGCTCCATGGCCAAAGTCCCAATCTCGGTATGCGTATAGAGTGGGAGGCCGGTCTTCTTTTGGACTCGACAGACAGCGCGCGCGGCCCTCTCCTCTGCAGGAGTGATGAAATTGTAGCTTGTGCCGAACTTCAGCATCCCGGGCCTATGGGAAGTCCCCTCGATGCCTTCGGTCGCCTCTCTATGGATGAGTTCAAAAAATCCGTCCTCCGAAAGAGCCTCTATCTCCGGCGTGAAGTACGCGCCTTTGTTGAAACCGGAGGTAGCAACCAAGTGGATGCCGGACTGGGACGAGACTTCCGCCATCGCCCCTACGTTCCGTCCATAGTCGATGGCGGAAGCATCGATTACGCAGTTGCCCCCCAGTTCCTTGAAGTCAAGCGCTTCGGCTACCGCTTTAGGTACACTATCCAGCACAAGGTCGGGTTCCCAGTACTTGAACTGCCGCGGCGGCTGCGAAACCGTGTGCTCGTGTGAGTACGTGATGCCAATTTGGTCCGCCGACACATTCCCCAAGATCGTCCTGACGTACTTCATCCTCAACCACGCTCCCATACTTCAACCAGGGCCGTTACTTGGCCCTTCGCTGATAGATGCTGACCATTATGATGATGACTAGGCCTTGGGATACCATCTTGCCTGCATCGCCAGTATTGAGGCCTGTGAGAATCGCCTGGATGACGGTCATGATCAGAGCCCCGCCAAACGAACCCGCCATCGTCCCTTCACCGCCGGAGAACGGGGTGCCGCCTATGACCGATGAGGCTATTGAGTTCAAGGTGTAAGGCTCGCCGACACCCGTAGAGGCCAGGCCGATATACGCCGAGATAAGGCATCCGCTCAAAACGGCGAGCAGACTCCCCACCGCGTAGGTCATCATGGTCGTCCGCTCCACAGAAAGCCCTGAAAGGTGGGCTGCCCTGGGATTCCCGCCTACCGCCAGCATCTGCCTCCCAAACTTGCTGTTGTGAACCAGCAGGCTGCAGGTCACGGCAGCGGCCAACCAGATCACGACTGACCACGGCACGATGCCGCCTATCCAACCCTCTGCTATGACCCTAAACTGTGGCACTATGCTTCCGGAAGGTGCCCCCCTGGTATAGATGAGATATCCGCCCTGAATGAGGAGCCCCATGGCGAGTGTCGCCACGAAGGCAGGAATCTTGAGTTTGGCCACAGCGTATCCATTGGTCACGCCCACCAAGAGACCAACGAGGGTGGCAGCCGCAACCGCGGGCAGTATCGTCCCAGGATCTTTCCCCCCTGCCATAACGGTGGATAGCACCAGGTTGCAGAGGGTTATCTGGGCCCCGAAAGACAAGTCAATGTTCCCCGACATGAGAAGAAGCGTCTGACCCGCAGCCACAACACCTAGGGGCGCAGCCTGGCGCATGAGGTCCATGACATGCCGCAATGTAAGAGTACCGGGCGACAGGATGCCCATGGCTAGAAGGGCCACGCCTAGCAGGGCAAAAACCCATGCGTAGTTTGGAATACTCCGTTTCGCGGTCATCTCGCCCCACCTTCTTTCCTGCGGAGCTGATAGAGGACGAGAGCCCCGCACAGGATGAGGCCCCTTAGGATGTACTGGTAGTAGACGTATACATTGAGGAGGTTCAGAAGATTGGACATCATGGAAAGAAGGATGGCCCCCGCGAGAGTCCCGACAGGCCCGCCAATGCCTCCAACAATTGCCGTACCGCCGACCAAAGTGGCCGCCACAGAATCCATACCCATGGGGAGTCCTATGACCGGGTCACCTGAGTACACCCTTGCGGCGAGCATCATGCCTCCGATGGACGCGAGCGCCCCTCCCAGCATGTGCGCCCTAATCCTGACCCCGACAATGCTTATGCCGCATTTGCGGGCGTTTTCGGGGTGTCCCCCGACCGCGTATATACTCCTGCCAATTCGGGTAAAGGAGAGTACCCACCAAATGAGTCCGTAGAGCAACAGGCAGAGAAGAAAACTCACGGGCAGAAATCCCAGACGCCACCCGATGAGGTCGCAGAACGCACCGTTCACCGAGCCGCCGGGGGTCTCTCTGAGATATAGAGCGACGCCCTGCAGGATGGCCGATGTCGAAAGGGTCATGATAAGGGGCGGGAGCTTGAGGTACGTTATACCAAGTCCGTTCGACAGACCCGCCAGAAGACCCATAACCAGGCATAGCATGATTCCCATGGGTAGGCTTAGCGCAGCGCCGGCTCCTCCAGTGAAAGAAAGGATCACCGTCGCCAGAGAGACAATGGCTCCCAAGGAGAGATCCGTACCTCCGCTTAGGATGCAGACCGTCTGGGCCAGAGCGGTGACAGCAAGAGGGGCTATCCTATCAGCGACGTTCCCGAGGTTGCCGAGAGTAAGGAACGTTGACGACAGCATCCCTGTTATCGCCATCAAAGCCAACACAAGGAGATAGATAGGGATGCCCTGCTTGATGTGATACCTCTGAGATCCGATCACGCCACCTCACCCCCTCCGCTGCTAAGGAGCATGAGTTTCTCCTCAGACGCCTCAGCCCCAGGCATGCTACCCACCATCTTGCCTTCATACATGATGTAGATGCGGTCTGAAAGCCCGATGAGTTCAAGCATGTCGCTCGTAAGCACCAAGACAGCGGCCCCAGCGTTGGCTAGGTCTCTAAGCAGCCGGTATATATCCATCTTGGTCTGAACGTCTATTCCTCTGGTAGGTTCATGTAGGACAAATACTTTTGGCCCCGTCATGAGCCATTTTCCGAAGATCACTTTTTGCTGATTACCACCGCTAAGATTCTTGGCTTTTTGGCTTTGGGTTGGCGTCTTGATGCCCAGATTCACAATGAAGCTGCCTACCTCCGTCCGCTCCTTGCCGAGGTCTATGAGTCCAAACCTAGTGAATCTTTTGAGGTCGGCGAGGATCATGTTCTGCGAGACAGAGAGCGGCAGCGCCAGGCCGTCGACTTTTCTGTCATCGCTGATGAAGGCAAGCCTGGACTTAATGGCGTCGGAAGGCGATTTGGGGAAGCCTTCGCGACCCAATACAGACATCCTACCGGAGGTGAAGCGCTCTACGCCAAATAGGGCCCGTACTAGTTCCCTCTGGCCCTGGCCTTCCAGCCCCCCTAGCCCTACGATTTCTTTCGCCCTTATCTGAAGATCGACGCCAAACACCTTCCCGGGTACTGTGGCGCCCGCAAGTTTCAAAGCGACCTCGCCGGGAGCCTCCGCGAGCCTGGGGGGGAAAGTGTGGGTCATCTCGCGGCCCACCATCATGGTGATGAGCTGGTCCCTGGTGATGTCGTCCACGTCTTTGACACCGACCAGCTCCCCATCCTTCATGACCATAATCCTGTCAGCGGCCCTGAACACTTCATCAAGCCTGTGCGATATGAACACGACGGCGATTCCTTCGTCTGTGAAGGTCGACAGCAAAGCCATGAGGTGGTCGACTTCGATGCTCGACAGGCTCGACGTAGGCTCGTCGAGGATAAGCACCTTAGGCTTGCGTGATAGGGCCTTAGCTATCTCGACCATCTGCGTCTCGGCCGGCGAGAGAGTGAAAGCCATCGACTGCACATCAATGCTGGGGTATATCCCGGAGAGGACTCTGGCGGCAGCGTCCACTATGCCGCGCTGGTCAAGCACTCCCCTGCGATTGGGTTCGTGGCCAAGCATAATGTTCTCGGCTACCGTCAAATGCGGGAGGAGGCTGTTCTCTTGGTGAACATACGCGATTCCCATCTCCTGGGCCTGTTGAGGGCTGCGGATCTTCACGGGATTGCCCGCGAATGCAATCGTCCCGCTGTCGGGCGCGAACACTCCGCCCACGATATTGCACAAAGTACTCTTCCCCGCTCCGTTCTCGCCAACCAAGGCCAGGACCTCGCCTTGCCTCAGCTCGATACTGAACTCGTGAAGAGCGCGCACGCCCGGGAACGACTTGCTGAGACCTTCGCCCTTCATGAGGACGACGCCCGTTTTCTGCTCAAGTCCGGTAGTCATTGGTTCCTATCCCCTCACGGGAGCGGCAGGAAGCCCCTAAGGACCTCCTGCCGCGTGCTTTGGTTACTTCGTCTTGCTGAAGAGGGCCGTGATATCCGCGGCGCTCAGCCTGGTATTGCACCACAGGCTGTCGGGCAGGTCGGCCTTCGCATACTTGTCCAAGTCCGCAGCAGTGATGGTAGGTACCGGGAGGACCTGAACCTTGGTGATGGTCTCGCCCTTGAGGGCCTTAAGCGCTACCTCCAAGCACTCGGCGGTAAGCCAGGTCGGCTTGGAGCAGGCGATGCTGTCGAACTTGTCGATGCCTTTGAGTGTCTTCCAAACCTTGAGGAAACCGTTGTTGTCCTCAGCGGTCATGGGGACGAGCTTGCGTCCTGCGGCCTGGAAAGCCTCAACGGCTCCCCTGGTCATCTCTCCACCCTGTGACCAGACTCCATCGATCTGCGGGTTAGCAGCAAGGAGATTGGCGGCGGCCATCTTGGCCTTGGCGTAGTCCCAGTCAGCGGAGGCCTGACCGATTACCTTGATGCCAGGATACTTATCGAATACCTCTTTGGCACCTTGAAATCTCAGAGCGCTGGTCTGGATGCCGGCGATGCCGTTCAAAGCAATGATGTTGCCCTTCTCGCCCATCGCCTTGACGAGCCATTCCGCACCGGCGGTGCCGAATGCCTTGTCGTCAACTGTAACGCAGGCAGTGTACTTGTCGGTCTCAAGTCCCGCGTTGCCCGTCACGAAAACCTTGATACCTGCCGCTACTGCCTTATCAATGACCTTTGAGGCGCCCGGACCAGAGATGGGCGACATGATGATGGCGTCGACCTTCTTGGAAATCAGGTCCTCGATGTTGGCGATCTGCTTCTCAGCCTTGCCTTCGGATTCCGTGTAGAACACTTGCTCGATTACGTCAGTGTGACGCTTCGCCGCGGCCTTGAACTCCTCAGCCGATTGAACCGACCAAGTGTTGCCTGCGTAGTAGATGTCGAACCCAATCTTCCACTTCTTTGCGGTAGGAGCCGGAGCCGCCTTTGGCGCGCACCCGATAACCCCGATAGCCAGGACTAGCGCAAGAGCAACTACAGTCAATACGCGAGCGTACTTGAACAACTTAATCCCTCCCAGTCTTATCTAGACAGCCCAGAGCACTTCGCAGCCGTAACCTCTATGCCACCTCCTCTACACACTCACCCACCGTTGGAGTCTCGGTAACGGTAGACCGACTTCAACGCATTTCGAGCCATGTCGTAAACGCGGTAATTCCGATCATATGTAGAGACGTCGGCAGGAGCGGCGACCACATCCTCATCGAAGGAGACTATCTTCTTTGAGGCCTCGGATACGCTTCCTAGCACGCCAATACCCACGCCTGCAATGATAGCTGCCCCCACCGCGGAAGCGTCGCGGTTCGCCAGTGGACGGATCAGTCCGCCCAGAACACCTGCCATGATGCTTCGCCAAGTCTTGCTGACAGAGCCCCCTCCGCCCATGTGCAGGGTCCGCACGGGCAGGCCTGCTTCGCGAAAGACTCCAAGGCAATCCCGGGCGTTGTAGGACACACCCTCCATTGCCGCGCGGACAAGATCCCCGGTATCGCTTGCTAGCGATAATCCGATGAAACCCGCCCGGATGGACGGGTCAAACTCAGGACTTCCGCTGCCCACCAAGAAGGGCAAAAAGATAACCCCACCAGAACCAGCGGGCACCTCCGCAGCAAGTTCGGAGAGCCGGTCGTAATACGAGCCACTACGGCTTCGCACGGCATCGTTCTCGCCGATGGCCTGGCGAATCCACCGGAGCGTCAGGCCTCCAGAAAAGATGGAGCCCATAGCATAGAGCGCTCCCTTGAAAGCATGAGGGTGGAAAGAGACACGACCAGCGCAGCCGGGGTCGACCTTGTGGGCCAGAGTGACAACCTGCGCTGCGGTGCCGATGGTCACCGCTACGACCCCGTCCTCAACACATCCCGTGCCTACCGCGCTGCAGGCCATGTCCGCACCGCCGGCGATGACCGGAGTCCCAACGAGAAGGCCCGTCTGTCGAGCGGCTTCAGCGGTGATGGTACCAGCCAAGTCCGTCGTTTCGATCAGCCGAGGCAGGTGCTTTCGGTCAAGCCCCATCTCCTCATAAAGGTCAACGGCCCATTGCCTAGTCACGGGATCGAGGAACATCGTGTTACCGGCGTCGGTGGGCTCTGTGCACGCTTGGCCGGTGAGCCTCATGCGGACGAAATCCTTTGCGGTGAGGAATGCCGTGGCGTTTTTGTAGACTTCAGGTTCGTGACGCTTAATCCAAAGTAACTTGGCCGCCATACTTCCAGCCCGAACAGACCCGCCAGTAAGAGCCCTTACCTTGTCCTCGACTCGTTCGGCAAGACACCGGGACTCCTCAACGCCCCTCGCGTCCGTAAGCATGAGGCAGGGTCTGAGGGCTTGCCCCTCGCTGCTCACCATCACCACGCTGGACATGTGGCCTGATAGGCTGATTGCGGCTACTCTTGACGGACCTCCAGGGATCCGATTCAGGCAGGCACGCACCGTGTCCACAACCGCAGCCCACCAATCCTCAGGGTTCTGCTCCACCCAACCTGGACGTGGGGTCAACAGGGGGTACGAAGCGGAGTCGCTCGCTAGGACCGACCCTTCGGAAGTGAGGGCAATGGTCTTCACGCCGGAAGTCCCCACGTCAATGCCAAGAAGCACGTCCATACTAATTCCTCCCCCTACAGCCCAACTCCGCGGATATGGAGAGGCCTGCTCTCCTGACCATTGCGGCGAGTTCTTCCACTCGCTTGGCTGGAATCCTCGAAATGGGGCCAGAGACGCTAATGGCCGCGATCACGCGCCCGGTTATATCGAACACAGGCGCGCCAAGGCACCGGACACCGATCTGGTGCTCCTGGTCGTCCACGGCCACGCCCTGACCGCGCACTTTGTCCAGCTGCACTAACAGGTCATCCAGCGAGGATACGGAGTGAACGGTGTTGCGGGCGAGTTCACCGTTACCCAGAAGGAACTTGACCTGGTCTCTATCCATGTATGCCAGCATGGCTTTGCCGAGGGCTGTGCAGGAGGACGGAGCCCTCTTGCCAACCCTGAAGGATGCCTTGACGGCGTGTGGGCTCTCGATGCGGTCGATGTAGACGACTTCAGTTCCGTCCAATATGGCTAGGTTGGCGGTCTCCTCGGACAGGCGCTGAAGCTCTCTCAGATGAGGTACCGCTACCTCCCGAAACTCGATTGACTGGAGAAACTCTCCAGTGAGGTTAAGAATGCTGGGGCCAAGCTTGTACCGGAGGTTCCCCGGGTCTCTCCCTACATAGCCCCGATTAGCGAGGCTGGCGACCAACCTGGAGACAGTGGCCTTGCTGAGGCCAACCCTCGTCGAGAGCTCGGTAAGAGTGATCCCATTGCCGGAGGCCCCGACCTGCTCCAATATGTCAAGTGCCCTGTCGACCGTCTGAAGGCTTTGTGGCGCATCCATCGGCAGTCCCAGACCCCCTGGCAGTTTCATCTGGTGAAACTCAATTACGTCAGATGATACTCATCATCTCTGGTGTTCGGCACCAGTGTGGGGAATCCTGCCAGGAATGTGACGACCATTGGGGTTTTTTGCTTCTATGAAGTCCCGCATCCCTCCGAAGCAGGTCTCACTCAAGCAATAGAGGAGTAGCAGCCATGAACGCATGGCCGGCCATCAGAAAGTCGAAGGCGAGTGCATCGTACTAGGCCTCTACCGAGTGGCGCGCTGGGTCGGGGGAAGGTGCTCGCGGAGGACTCCCATCCTACGTCCATGATCACTGTTCGCCCACTTTTGTCGGCCTCGCGCTCATCGCGGTCTGATTTGGGTTGCTTATTATCATTCAAGGCACCAAAATGACAATAAGGCGTCAAACGAGATCGCTTATTATCGTCAATGAACATAGCGGCTCGCAGCATGACCCAAGCGATGCCTCAAGGGGATTGGTCGTATGGACACCGCCGTGCCTCGTTCCACACGTGCAGGCAAATACGTCATGCAGACAGGCGGGCACCGGGCTTTCATACCGAAGCCTCTTCCGCCGGATCCCCCGTTGACCATAGACAGCGACCTGCTGACGTTGCTCTCCCGGGCGGACCGGGCCCTCGGCCGGCTCGATGGGATAGCCGTGGCTGTACCGGATCCCGATTTCTTCCTGGCAATGTATGTGAGAAAGGAAGCGGTTCTCTCATCTCAGATAGAGGGAACTCAGACTTCGCTGCTACACCTCTTGGAGTACGAGGCTCGGGGAACGTCGCGGCGTCTGCCGCCTGACGTAAGCGAAGTCGTCCGTTACGTGGACGCGATGAACTATGGGCTCGAGCGACTCAAGGATCTCCCGCTATCGCTTCGACTGCTTCGTGAGATCCATGCCAGGCTCCTCGCAGCCGGCCGCGGAGCCGAGCGTGACCCGGGCGAGTTCCGCAGGTCACAGAACTGGATCGGTCCCGCAGGGTGTACCCTGACCGATGCTATGTTTGTTCCGCCTCCGGTTCTGGACATGGTCGATGCACTGGGCGACCTTGAGAGGTTCATCCACGAGGGTGGGGCCCTGCCGGCCCTCGTGAAGTGCGCTCTCATCCATTGCCAGTTTGAGACCATCCACCCCTTCCTGGACGGAAACGGCCGGCTTGGCCGCCTGCTCATTGCCTTCTACCTGTGCCAGCAAGGCATCTTGCGTCATCCCATGCTTTACCTGTCCTATTACCTGAAGAAGAACCGGCAGGAGTACTATGATCGCCTCATGGCCGTGAGAGAGAAGGGCGACTGGGAAGGGTGGGTTGTCTTCTTCTTGCGTGGAGTGGCAGACATTGCCGACGAAGCAACCGATGTTGCTCAGAGACTGGTCAGAATGCGGGAAGAGCACCGGTCACTGGTTGAAGCCGAGATACCGCGCACGCACAATGCCCTACGTGTTCTCAGCGGACTCTACAGACAACCTGTTATTACCGTAGCCGCAGCCCAATCTCATCTGGGCATCAGCTATGCCTCCGCGAACAGGCTGATAGCACGGCTGACCAACATCGGCATTCTTAAGGCGATAACGTCCGGCGAAAGAAACCGAGTGTTCGCCTATGCCCCCTACCTTGAGCTGTTCGTGGATGGTCCGATTACTGAAGAGGTCGCTGCGACCCTGATAGAGTAGGCGATGAGGCCAACTCGAATGTTAGAACTCAGATACCCATCGTCAAAGAAACCGTGGGACAACCACAGACTGCCATTCCGGCGCACTATCGAAAGGAAAGCATGACAGCGCTGTCATGCTTTCCGAATAACACCTGTCAAGAATGGCACCCTTCGGCCAGAAAGCCTGCCAAAATGGCACCCTCTCGCGAGAAGTCCTGCTAACAGACAGGGCCGGCTCCTCGCCGACCCCCGTCCTATCTGGCAGTTCTGGCAGTTCAGGCAGCCCACCATGCTGCCTGGAGGGACCAGATCCTACACAAACTTCACAGCCTTATTGAGATACCGCTTCCTCATCTCCGGCCTGTACGTATCCATCATCTGCTTGTTCAGTTCCGCTGACGGATGCGTGTCCGGCGGCAGCAGAGGCTCGTACTTGACGCCCTTGCTCTCCTGGGCGAAGCACTCCTTAACTTGCGCAACCAGATCAGGATTGCCGAGCAGGTCCAGCAGCGTCCCCGCCACCACCTTGGCCCCGGCGACCTCTCCCTTATGGACGATGGACGTGGCCGGAGCGATGGCGGCGCACCAGTGGTGGAACGGGACCCCGGGCACATTGCTCGGGAAGTGGACCTTGGCGTGCGGCACTATCCAGG
>JBBDIP010000050.1:0-15057 GCA_040880305.1 Bacillota bacterium | reverse complement strand
CCAGACCCCCGTTCTCAGTTCGTCGTCGCCCGCTGTCCTCGGCACCAGCGCAAGGTAGACGCTGCCTTCCTCCAGATGTCTCGCGATGGTCTCACATTCATGTGGTAACGCCAGCACAACGATGCCGAGGAACTCGCCAGAGTCCGAGTCCTTCACAACTTCGACCACCGGGAGACCCCTCAGCGCTGTGAACGCAGGCGTGGCAGGGACGCCATACCCTCCTGACAGGCTCCTGGCTGCGACCAAGAGGTCCACCCTCTCGCCCTCACGCACCAATCCGCCGACCGAGCGCGACGCAGGCACAGGCAAGAACATCCCTCGACAGTCGGAAGGCAGATCGTAGGACAAGCCGGCCTTCTCCTTCAGCGGAACAATGTGTCCCCAGAGCAGCGTCTGACCCCCTACCAATCGCGACCGGGTGTATGAACCCACCGCGTCCTCCAACGTCTTTATTGCGCCGCGTGGTATGCCCTTGACGGGTAGGCTGGTCAGCGACACATCGCCAGGCCCAATCTTGACGTAAGACTCCAGATCTCGGAGCACGACTACGACCGGGCCGGACTTGACGTAGCCGGATAAGACCGAATACGACAAAGCGAATGCGCAGAAACCGAGCAAAAGCGACACGAGAAGAAGTTTGTGTCTACGGATAGCAGTCCTCAACGGACTTCACCTCTTTGGCCGGCCGTGTCCGGCTGGAAATGCTGCGAAGGGCGCCGGTGGCGGGGGCCTGGACAACGCGGGCCGGGTGGCGAGCGCAAGTCACCCCCTTTCGGGCTGCTACGCTCCGGCTCACGTTCCGGACACGGCCGCTGGTAAGACTTACCATGCGTCGTCATTCTACAAGCGTTTCCAGATCCTGTCAACATGATATGACAATTTTTCCAATCCATGACAAGACATGCCATAATATGGTATCGTATGGTCGCCGGTGGCATAGGAGGTTCTCGCGATGCCACAAAAACGTTTCTGTCTGACGTGTATCCTGGCTGCCGTCTTCGTCGTCGCTCTTCCCGCGAACGTTTTTTGCGCGGGAGACCCGTGGTACAACGACGTACGCAACCACTGGGCAGAGCCCTACATAAGGGTGCTGTGGGAGGAATCGGTTACCGATGGCTACATTCCGTCGGTCAATCCCGACGTTGCCAAGTACTGGCCTGAGGAGTTCTCGACGAGGGCTGAGCTGGCTACCCTGTTGTGCAAGGTGTTCAGCCTGCCGTCCATGTACCCGGAATGGCCGACCTATCCGGACGTCCCTAAGAGCTACAGGCTCTTCTGGAACAAACCGGGATGGGGCTTCATCGAGGGAGCCTACTACGGCGGGATAACGTTCGTTCCGCCAGGCTACTACTTCAAACCGGACAAGTACATAGGCCGGGAAGACTCGGTGGAGCTGCTGATAAGGTCACTTGACCTTGACGAGTACGCCGCATCGCTTTCCGCCGTGGAACAAGACTCCATACTCGGCCGGTTTTGGGACCACCGGTACGTGTCCGAGGACAGAAGAGGATCCATGGCCTGCGCGATACAGATGGGGATAATCAAGGGCTACGAGGACGGCTCGCTGCGGCCCTCGGCGTGCCTGGCACGGGGTGAGGCGGCGACTGTCGTGGCCCGGTCGTGCATGATACGGATGACCGCGAGGCAGAGCACCTTCTCACCTGACGGCGACGGTTTGGACGAAGTCGCCACATTTGACCTCACGTACCTAAAAAACCGCGGCATCGCTTCCTGGCAGGCAGCGATCCAGGACGGGCTCGGCGCGACTGTCTGCTCGCTTGGTCCGCCCGGGGCCACCGGTACACCTCCGGCCTCCCTGACCTGGGCAGGAAATACCCAGTCGGGTTCTGCGGCGCCGACAGGCAGGTACTACTACCAGGCGTTGGTGACTGACAACCAGGGCCGGCAGCACCTGTCTGTCCGAAAACCCTTGAACCTGGAACGCCACACCTTGTCCACTTGGCTCCAGCCTGCGACGTGCATCGATGGTCGAACGCTCACGGTCTCAGCGGTGACCAATCCCGGCGCGCGGTCGGTCACAGCCACGTTCGCCGATGGCATAAGGCGTTCTCTCTACGCCGCTCAGGCAAAGACGTACTGGGAGCTATCCTTGGTCATGGGGCCGTTTCTCCCGGCAGGAGCCCAGAGTGTCCAGGTAGCGGCATCGTTCGAGAATACCCAGCGCATAGCCAGCTTGTGGTTCACCAGAGCGGAAGACATATGGCTGGACCCGGCAGTGTCGCCAAACCCTGCCGCTTGGGGGCAACACCTGGACCTCACGTGCCTTGCGCCCGCTTCCGTGACTTCGGCGGAAGCGACCCTGTTCGGGATGACCGTGCATTTGTCACGCGCAGGTGCAACGTGGCGGGGCGTGGCTGAGGTCCCTTGGGGGATCTCCCCAGGGCCTTATGCTGTGGCTTTCAACGTGGCGACGGCTTCTTCCACCGCGGAGGCAACTGTCTCACTTATGGTCAGGGGTCCCGATACCTCGGACCTGACGTTCGTCCTGACCAAGTGACGGCCCTTCTTTAAGGGACGAGGCGCTGACCGCTCGCACCAGGTCCTGGTACGGCACCAAGGATGAGCGGTCCCCTATCGGGCGGACCTCCAGGGCCGATCTGTAGTACCGGCCGGCTGCCACGGCATCGCCCTTGGCTTCAGCGACCTTGCCGGCCCAGTAGAGCGCGTCGGGATCTCTCGGGGACATGGCGACCGCCGCGCGGGCCTCCTCTTCGGCGGCGTCGAATTTTCCCATCCATAAATACGTCCCGGCCAAGCCTATCCGGGGGCCGGGCAGATGCGGCCTAGCCTTGGCTACCCTTTGGTATGCCGACGCCGCGCCCACCATTTCTCCCTTGGCCCGAAGGGCATCAGCCAGGGCGGCGTCGCTCAGCGGCTGCCGCCCCTTCATATTCGCGCATCGCAGCGCGGCCGCTACGGCTTCGTCGTGCCTGCCCAGGCGCGAGAGAACCCGCGACAGCAGCGCGAAAAGGTGTGGGTCGTCGGGACGCTTGATCGCAGCCTCCTCAAGAAGCCGGGCCGCCTCGATATCGTCACCTTCGCCAAAAGAGAGGCTGGCAAGTACGCATTGGCCCTGGGGTGTGGCCTTTTTGGTGTCCTCGGCTCTGCGGTAGCGTGCCCTGGCCTTGCCATAGTCGTGGAACACGTGCCGGTCAAGAAACCCCAGGTGTTCATACATAATGGAGGGTGCGAGGAGCTGGCCTGCCAAGAGCCATGCCAGGCCGGCAGCCGCCACCAGCCGCCCGTCGACTAGCCCGAGCCGCCACAGTGTAGCGCCTGCGGCCAAGATCAGGACCATGACCAGGTTCCACCAGTGACGCCACGAAAAACGTAAAGGTTCGCGCATCATCGCCCTCCGCCCTTTCACAGTAGTATTGCCACCGCAAGGGCCGAAAATCGAGAACCGGGCCCGCTCTCATGCAGGCCCGGCCCAAGATACGCTCGAATGGGGTCCTACTTAACCAAGCCGGCGGTCCCTATGTTTACTGCTTTCTCGGTCAGGAGCTCGGTGTACTTCATGCCTGCGCCAGTGTTCAGTACCAGCACCGCGTCGTCGGCGCCGACCAGGCCCTGCTCCTTTATGCGCTTGGCTGCCAACACCGCGGCAGCGCCCTCGGGACAGATGAGGACCCCTTCAGTCTTGGAGAGCTGCTTCCACGTGGCAAGTAGCTCGTCGTCAGTCACCGTCAGGCAGGTGCCGCCGGAAGAACGAACGGCATCGAGCACCAGGAAGTCACCAAGGGCGGACGGGACGCGGATCCCTGCGGCCAGCGTGTGGGCGCCCTGGAAGAACTCGGCTTTGTCCTTGCCTTCTTTGTAGGCGCGCACGATGGGGGCGCACCCTTCGGCCTGGACAGCCACCATCTTGGGGAGTGGTCCGGTAAGCCAGCCCAGCTCCTGGAGCTCTTTGAACGCCTTCCACATACCGATGATGCCGACTCCGCCGCCTGTCGGGTAGATCACGGCCGCAGGCATCTTGGCGGTAAACTGCTCCCAGATTTCGAGCCCCATGGTCTTCTTGCCTTCGATGCGGTAAGGCTCTTTCAGAGTAGATGCCTCGAACCAGCCGTTCTTGGCTGAGGCTTCCTTAATGACTCGCCCGGCATCCGAGATGATGCCCTTAACTAAGTAGGTGTCGGCGCCGTACGCGACGCACTCGGCCTGAGTTGTCGCCGGGGCGTCCTCGGGCATAGCCACGACCATCTTGATGCCTGCGCGGGCACAGTAGGCTGCCCAAGCTGCACCTGCGTTACCGGCAGTGGGCATGGCCACGGTCTTTACTCCCAATTCTTTGGCTCTAGATACGCCCACCGCCGCGCCGCGGGCTTTGAACGTACCGGTTGGGTTGAACCCCTCGTCCTTAATGTAAAGTTCCTTGAGGCCGTACTCTTTGGCCATCTTGGGAATCGCGAAAACCGGGGTCCCGCCCTCGCCCAAGGACAGACGGTTCTTCTCATCGACGACGGGCAAGAGCTCCTCGTAGCGCCACAGTCCCTCCGGCCTTGCGCGCCACGATGAGGGGTCGACTTCCCGTGACATCTTAGCGAGGTCGTATCTAACCAGAAGAGGAGTCCCGCACTCGCACATGTTGTAGAGCCTTGAGGGGTCGTACTTAGTGCCGCACTTCGGACACTCGAGTTCTTTCATGTATGTAGCCATTCCTGCCGGTCCCCTTTCTGCTATGTGATTGCGTTGTCCTTCGACACTTCATTTGGAGGCTCCTCCAGGCTGAACCGCCCGAGTTGCCCTTCGCGGAAGGCGTGTACATAGGCTTTGCAGGTCCTGTCAAGATCGACTACTCCACCTTGACGAAGAAAACCTCTCTGCCTGCCGAACTCCTCGAGAAAGGCCAGTGCGGCCTCTTGTTCGACGCCCTCCGGAGCATCGCCGCCCCTTATCTTCTGGACTAGCCACATGGCGAGGTCACCGGCGTCATAGGCTCTTTCGGGGAGCGCCCAAACGGCGGCCAATTTGAACCTGGCTTCGCCCCTGATCTGCGATGTCTCCACCACGCCGGGCGTGTCAAGCACTTCCAAAAATCCGCGCCCGCGCAGCCAGTGGCTGCCCCTGGTCAATCCAGGCATGGCGCCGAACGGCGCCTTTTGCGTGCCGAGCAGCCTGTTGGCCAGCGAAGACTTGCCGACGTTGGGCGGCCCGAACAGCATGAGACGAAGGGGCCTGGGAGTCGTACCCTGCGGCCTCTTCAGATCCAACTCTTCTTTGCGCTTCCTTAGGTAGCCGACGAGTCCATCCATGCCGTCACCCGTGCGGCAGTCCACCGCGAGCGCAGGGATGCCGCGCCCTGCGAACCACTTTATCCAGCCGAATGTAACCCGCCTGTCGGCCAGGTCAGGCTTGGCCAGCACGTAGAGCCGCTTGCTCCGAGTGAGGAACGGTGCCGCAAGCCTGACCGAGGTGCCGGGAATCCGGGCATCGGCCAGGAAAAGAAAGATATCCACCAGGTCCAGGATCCGAGGACCCGGGAGACCAGGGTGGATGAACTTTCTTGGATTCGGACTCTTAGCGCGCGCCCTTACTTTACGAACCCCGCGCTCTTCGGGGGCCATACCCTAAACACGGCCTTTCCCCTGACAAGGCTGAGCTTCACTGGGCCAAACTCCCTGGAGTCCTCGCTGTTGGTCCGGTTGTCGCCCATCACAAAGATAGTGCCCTCCGGGACAGATAGAGCGTTCATGTTGTAGAGCCCCGCGAAATGCACGTAGGGCTCCTGCACCTGCTGTCCGTTGACGTAGAGCCGGCCGACCCGCAGCTCGATGGTGTCGCCGCCCACCGCGACCACGCGCTTTACGTAGTCCTTGGCAGGGTTTAAGGGATACTTGAACATGACCACGTCTCCACGCTTAGGCGTCCCGAACCGGTACGATATCTTCGATACGAAGAGCCTTTCACCGGTCCACAGCGTGGGCTCCATAGAGGGCCCGTTGACAAGGAACGGCTCAATCACAAATCCCCTCACGAGCACCGCGATCAGGAGAGCTGCGAGCACTGTCTCTAATATGTCACGGACGGTAGTGTCCATGGGCTAGCGCTTCTGCTCAGTGATCCTTGCTGATTTGCCCGAAAGCCCGCGCAGGTAGAACAATTTGGCGCGCCTTACGCGCCCCTTGCGGACAATCTCCAGGTGGTCTATCCTGGGCGAATGGACCGGGAAGATCCTCTCCACGCCGATGCCGTAGGAAACGCGCCTCACCGTGAAAGTCTCTCGGTTCCCGCCTCTCTGGCGTCCGATGACTGTGCCTTCATAGGTCTGGATCCTCTCACGCCCGCCTTCGACCACTTTGTAGAAGACCTTGACTCGGTCTCCCGGGCCGAACGAGGGGATGTCCTTCTTCATCTGGGAATCTTCCAGTAGTTTCAGAACGTCCACAGCTATCACTCCTTAGCCACGACAGCGGCTTCTTCATTAATGACTTCCTGCAGGTATCGCCTATCTTCAAAAGTCAATCTGGCGACCTCCAACATCTCGGGCCTCCGAGAGAGCGTCCTTCTTAGGGCCTCTTTCCTTTTCCACCGGCTCACGGCGGCGTGGTCCCCTTGTAAGAGGACCTCGGGCACTCCCATGCCCCGAAACAGGGGCGGTCGTGTGTACTGCGGCCCTTCGAGAAGACCGTCTGCGAACGAGTCGCTCTGCGCCGAAACCTCGTCCCCAAGTACGCCTGGGATCATCCGCGATACGGCGTCCAGTACAGCCATGGCGGGGATCTCTCCGCCGGTCAGGACGAAGTCGCCTATGGACACTTCCTGGTCGGCCGCCGCCCTAATCCTCTCATCGAAGCCCTCGTAGTGCCCCGCCACCAAGCAGACGTCCCCACGAGCCGCGAGGTCCTTGGCAAGACCCGCGTCGAACTTCCTGCCCTGGGGAGTCATCAGCACCACGTACGGTCTCCTGCCCAGGTCCTTCTCGACCCACTCCAGCGCCAGGTAGACAGGCTCGGGCTTCATAACCATCCCGGGGCCGCCGCCGTACGGGTAGTCGTCGACGGTCTTGTGGGGGTCGCCGCAGAACTGCCTTGGATCCACCAGTTCCACAGAGAGCAACCCTTCCTGCCGGGCTCTCCCCAGGATGCTGGACCCCAGAACTCCCCCAAACATCTCAGGGAAAAGGGTCAGGACGTAGAACTTCACTTAAGGACTCCCCCAACTTCAGGGTCGAAGGCAACCGATACGGTCCTGCCCTCGCGGATCGCGACGACCCGGCCGTCCTCTACAACTATTTCGCACGAGAGCACCTCCGGCCAGATGTCTCCGACCTTCAGCTCGTAAAATCCTTGGATTTGCCCTCTAACGACCTCGTGCCCGTTTTCGAGCTTGGCGATGTCCTTTAGCTGGCGCACCAGGTCTTCTTTCCTGGACGAAAGCCGGTCACGCTCTTTGGGAAGCGTGACCCTCTCGACCTCCTGATCAATATCCCTCATGGCCTTGCCGGTCTCAGCGGCCAATTGAGAACGGAGGTTTGGAGTCACCCTCGACTTTACGGTAACGGCCCGGGCTATAAGCACAGGTGATGCCCTCCAGAAAAACTACTCCAGAATCTCCACGGCGGCCCGTTTGCCTTCTCTGGCTGCCGCAGCCTGAACCAGGCTCCTCACAGCGTGAATCACGCGGCCCTTTTTGCCGATGATTTTGCCCATGTCTTCGGGGGCTACACGGACCTCGAACACGACCGCCCGCTCGCCTTCAACTTCGTTGACCAGGACTCTGTCCGGTTCATCTACTATTGACTGCGCGATGAACGTCACCAGATCCCGAAGCATACGCGTCCCCCTCTTCCCGAGCTACTTCGCCTTGTTTGCGGTCCACTTCTCCAGGACCCCGGCGCGGTTCAGTATGGTCTTCGCCGTAGGAGTGGGCGTAGCGCCACGTTCCAGCCACATGAGGGCCTTTTCCTCGTTGACCTTGAAGACTGCCGGGTTCACCATCGGGTCGTAGTACCCGAGTTCCTCAATGGGCCTGCCGTCACGCTGGACGCGGGAATCCGCCACCACGATGCGGTACGCCGGGCTCTTCTTTGCTCCCACACGCTTCAACCGGATCTTGACTGTCAAGTGTTTTGCATCTCCTTTCCGTTTCCGTTTGCCGATAGAAATGGGCTCTTAACGCAGCCCGAGTTTCCCCATCTTGTCGGGCGTCATCGAGAACAGCATTTTCCTTGCCTGGAAGAACTGCTTCAGCAGCCGGTTGACGTCTTGGACCTGGGTCCCGCTGCCTTTGGCGATGCGCTTCTTGCGCGAACCGTCAATGATCTCCGGCTTTCGCCGCTCCGTAGGCGTCATGGAGCTGATGACCGCCTCGATCCTGCCCCATTCCTTGGGGTCCACTTCAACATCCGTGAGCTTGAACTTCCCCATTCCCGGTATCATCTTGAGGATATCGCCGAAGGAACCCATCTTCTTGACTTCCTTCATCTGGTCCATGAAATCCTCTAGCGTGAACTCCTTGTTTCGGAGCTTCTTCTCCATCTGCTCCGCTTTCTTCTGGTCGAACGACTCCTCGGCTTTCTCGATGAGCGTCAGTACGTCGCCCATGCCGAGGATGCGGGACGCCATGCGGTCGGGATGGAACGCCTGGAAATCCTCAAGTTTCTCCCCGTTGGACGCAAACTTTATTGGCTTGCCCGTGACCTTGGCGATGGAGAGCGCGGCGCCGCCCCTGGCGTCGGAGTCGATCTTGGTGAGTATCACGCCGGTTATGCCGATGGTCTGGTCAAAAGATTCCGCTACCCTGCAAGCCTCCTGGCCGGTCATGGCGTCGACAACCAGGATGCTCTCTCTGGGCGAAGTCGCCTCTTTGATCCGGCGCGCCTCTTCCATCATCTCGTCGTCCAACTGAGTGCGGCCCGCGGTGTCGATTATGACCACGTCTTGGGCCGATGAAATGGCCTTCTCGATACCCTTTCTGGCGATGGTCTCTGGCGAGGCGCCCTTCTCGATTGTGAAGAACCCGACCCCGGCGCGTTCGGATAGGATCTGGAGTTGCTTTTGTGCCGCGGGCCGGTAGATGTCGCAGGATACTAAAAGCACCTTGCGCCCGCCCTTCTTGAGGAGGAGCGCCAGTTTGGCGGCGGTCGTGGTCTTGCCAGACCCCTGCAGGCCAAACAAAGCCACTACTGCGGGCGGGTTACCCGAGAGGTCGATTGGTTTCGCCTTGCCGCCTAGAAGTTCGACGAGTTGCTCGTTAACAAGTCTGACGACCTGCTGAGCGGGGGTGAGACTCTCCAGGACACTGGACGAAAGGCACTTCTCCTTCACGGCCGCCACGAACTCCTTGACCACCTTGAAGTTGACGTCAGCTTCCAGGAGAGACAAACGCACCTCACGAAGAGCTTCGTCGACATCCTTTTCCGAGAGCTTGCCTTTCCCCCGGAGTTTCTTGAATACGTTAGCTAAGCGTGATGAAAGGCTCTCAAACTCCACTGTCGGTCTCACCACCCTCTTTGAACGCCTTCAGCCACTTAAGAGCGAGGTCCCGGGTGCCCTGCCAATTGTCGCCGGTCATCTCGCAAAGAGATGAGACGGCCTCGCTCACGCATTTTCCTTCGTGTGACAACCGCTTACCGATGCTCAGTTGCTCCTCCGTCTCGAGAAGCGCTCTCTCGCCCCTCTTCAGGGCGTCCTCGCATGCCTGTCGCGAGACTCCGAGACGTTCGGCCATCTCTGCCAGCGAAAGATCCTCGTCCAGTCTCATCGCGATGACCTCCCGCTGCCTGGGAGGAAGTAGTCCTTCGTAGAGGTCACGGAGCACCGAAAGCCGGTGGACCTTCTCCGGCGACGACTGCTCTTCGACTTTCCCGCCGGCCAAACTCATGACCTCCAAACTGCTGGTTGATCGCTGTCTAGGCGATCACCTTTACACACCAAACAATCCTACACTAGAGAAGGCGGAGTGGTCAACCGAGAGGGATGGAACGCGAGGAGTCAACGCCCAAACAGCGCCTTCGAGAAGGCTCCCGAGTCAAACTCCTTGAGGTCGTCCATGCTCTCGCCCACTCCGACCAGTTTAACGGGGATCTTCAGTTCCTCGGCGATGGCGACCGCTATCCCGCCCTTTGAGGAGCCGTCCAATTTCGTGACGCAGATCCCGGTTACCCCGGCCGCACCGGTGAAGATCCGGGCCTGGTTAAGCCCATTTTGGCCGGTCGTCCCATCGATAACTAGGAGAACTTCGTGGGGGGCGCCGGGAAGCTCCCGGCCGATTACGCGGATGACCTTCTTGAGTTCCTCAACCAAGTTCTTCTGCGTGTGCAGCCGTCCCGCGGTGTCTACCAGTACCAGGTCCGCTTTGCGCGCCACGGCAGACTTCACGGCGTCGAACGCCACCGCGCCTGGATCTGAACCCTCCTGGTGCTGGACTATCATTGAGCCGGTGCGCTGGGCCCAGACGGCCAGTTGGTCGCCGGCAGCAGCGCGAAATGTGTCGGCGGCAGCCATGACAACGCTCTTGCCCTGGTCCTTCCAGCGCTTGGCCATCTTTGCGATGGTCGTGGTCTTGCCTGAACCGTTCACACCGATGAGCACGTATACTGTCGGTCCCTCGTCAGATAGGCGCAGAGGCTCCGTTACCCCGTCGAATATCTCCTCGACCAGTTCGGCCATGACGCCGAACAACTCGTCCTCGCTCTTAAGCCCGCGCTTGCGGTTCTCCTCCTGGATGCGCTCTCGCAGCAAGGCCGCAACCTGGACGCCGACGTCGGACTGGATCAGGGCCTCTTCCAGGTCGTCCAAGAACTCGGGGGTGATGTGGCCGGGAACAAAGATCCCCTGCACCTTGTCGCGGAGGCTCTTGGAGCTCCTGGCCAATCCCTGCTTCATCTTCTCAAAAAGGTTCATCGCGTGCTCCTGTTCTAGCGGTTCTCCAGCCGCATCCCGAAGATTCTGGACACACCTGGCTCCTCCATAGTCACCCCGTAGAGCGCTTCGGCGGCCTCCATGGTCGCCTTCTGGTGGGTTATGACCAGGAACTGGGTGTCCTCTGCATACCTCTTAAGGAACTGGCTGAACCGAACTATGTTGGATTCGTCAAGGGCCGTATCCGCTTCGTCGAGCACGATAAGCGGCGACGCCTTGACCGACAGTATGGCAAATATGAGAGCTATACCGCACAGTGATCTTTCCCCGCCCGAGAGGAGGTTCAGATGCTTCTGCCTGCGCCCAGGCGGTTCAGCGATGACTTCGACCCCTAAGGACCCCTCGATTAGCACGAGGTCGCCCTTCCCGCCTCCGAAAAGTTCCTGGAATATCTCTCGAAAACTGCTGGCGACCAGAGAGAAGGTCCCGATGAAGCGGGTTTCCATCTCTTTTTCCACAATTTCGCGCGCCCGGTTTATCTCTTCAATCGCCGAAAGTACGTCGGCTTTCTCAGTGGTTAGGAGGTCTATCCTGTCCGAGATGTCAGCATACTCCTCTTCGGCCTTCAAATTCACGCCGCCAAGCGCCTTCAACTGGTTGTCAAGGTCTTCAGCCTTTGGAAGCCCCTCCGCCCTCGTGACGCGGGGGTGGTCCACTTCGACCAAGTCGGTCAGGCCGAATTCCTGCTCGACCAGATCGGCGATGTCTTGCAGGGCTTTGGCGGTGGTCTCGACTTCGGCACTAGCTTCGTCAAACCGGCTCGCCAGCGTGACCTTGTCACGCGCCAGCCTCTCCATCTCTCGGGCGACATCCGACAACCTTGCCGTCAGCCGTTCGCGCAGAGATTCAGCCTCTAGCGCCTCGCCTGCCAGGCCGGACACGTCCCGGTCGAGGACCTCTATATTTTCGCCAAGCGACTTTTCCTCACCCTCGACGTCCACTAGCAATGACCCCTGCCGCGCAATCTCCTTATCTTCCTCTTCCAAGCTGCGCCGGTGGCTGAGCCCTTCGCCGGACAGGCCTTCCAACCTCCTCACCACTGCTGAAAGGTCTCGTTCCAGCCCCTCCTTGTCGCTTATGAGCTTGCGGATCTGGCCTTCAAACTGCCGGTCCCAATCAAGGCTCCCCTTCATCTTCGACTCATACCCGCGCAGGATCTCCTGGCGGGACGTCATCTGGGCGGCTATCTCCTTTTCGCGGTCGACGACCCGCCTCATCTCAGATGTGAGCTTCTCTTCCCTGTCGGAAAGGGCCGGACCCTGGGATTCTCTTTCCCTAGTCTGCCGCTCCAGCGTCCTCGCCTGCGACTCCAGCCGCGTCCTGGTCTCAGTCAGTCTCGAGGCCTGCGTGCTTATGCGCATTGTCTCGGATCTGGCCGCCGCCGACTCGTCCGCCAACGACGATGCCTCTCTCTCCAAAGCCTTGCGCTTGGCAAGGACGGACTCGAGTTCCTTGGAGAGCGCCGCGTCGTTCTCGCGGGCCTCGGAAAGCTCCTGCTTGCGCCTGAACAACCCCTCTGACCTCGGCGCTTCGCCGCCGCTAATGGCCCCTCCCGGCTCAATGCTCTCCCCGGTAAGGGTGACCACTCTGGTTGTCCACGCGGATTCCCGCATAAACTGCAGCCCAACGTCCAGGGTTTCGGCCAGGACAATGCGGCCTACCAGGTAACGGGCTGCGGACTCCATCTCGCTTGGGTAGGAGACGACCGAGAGAAGTGAGCGGACGCCGCTCACTCTCGAGAGGGCCGCTTCGGCCCTGGGGTTCATGTCCCTGGGACGGAGAGCGGAGAGCGGCAGGAACGTCGCCCGCCCTCCGCGCATCTGCTTTAGGTGAGCGATGGCGCTCTTGGCAGCGGTCTCGTCGGCAACGATGATGTCCTCGGCCGCGCCGCCGACAGCGGCCGATAGCGCCGGTATGTAGCGGGTTTCGCAAGAGAACAACTGGCCCACGGAGCCCTGTATCCCCTTGAGGAGCCCCTTTGCGTGGGCCTCAAGGATAGTCCTCGGCCCCCTGCCGTATCCCTCGAAGTTTCGCTCCATGTCCTCGAGCAGTTTGCGCCTGGCCCTTTGCGCCGATAGCCTGGCGCCCAGGTTCTTCTCAGAAGATATCTCCCTGTCGAGCAGCGACTTGACTTCGGTCGAACGCGTTTCCAGTGACCGAAGATGCGTTCTGGCTTCTTCCCCACTGGCTGCTACAGCCGCCTGCTGTTCGCCTACGCTCGCCAGCTCCCGCCCGTCTTTTTCGCGCTCGAGGGTAGCGAGCCTCAAATACTCCTGCAAGGACGCCTTCTCCCTGCGGACCTCCTCCAGTCCGCGCCTGAAGTCATCGCGCGCCCGCCCGGCCGACCCAAGTTCACCGGTCAGGGTGACCACGTCGGTGCGCACGCCGATGACCTTCTCACTGAGCTCTTTGCGGGCCGCTTCCTGTGACTGCCTCTTCTCCTCAGCGCCCCTTAGCGCGGCAGAGGCAAGTTCAAACTCTGACGCGATGCCGACCCGCCTCGATTCCAGGGTCTGCCGCTCCGTGGCGAGATTAAGCAGATCGCGCTCTATAGCCGCTTTCCTCGCGGTGCGGGCGTCGACCTCGCGCTTGAGCACAACTATCTGACCTCGCGCCGCGTCGCGCTTTTTCTCAAGAAAGAGGAGCTCCTGGGCAGCGGACTCCCTGCGAGAGGTCAGATCGGCGATCCTCGCGTCCAATGGCTCCCGCTTCTGCCGGAGCGACGCTTCTTCGTCAATCAGCCTGGGTGCGGCCAAGTCGGCGTCACGTAGGTCAGCCGCGTACTTCTCGAGCCTGCGCTTCAGGCTCGACGACTTCTTGATCTCGTCGTCAAACTGGTACATCCACATAGAGAGGTCAAGCTCCCTGCGTTGCTTGGCTAGGTCCTGGTACTGCCTGGCGGTCTCCCGGTCGCCGGCCAGCTGCTCCTTGCGCGATGCCAGCTCGAACATGAGGTCTTCTAGCCTGGCGATATCCGCCCGGGCAGCCTCCAACTTGGACTCCATATCCCGCTTGTCGAGCCTGACCTTGGCGACGCCTGACGCTTCCTCGATCCAGGCGCGCCGGTCCTCGGGTTTCCCCGAGGCTAGTTCCTGAATGGTCCCCTGGCCGATGACGACGTAGCCCGTGTGCGCCAGACCAGTCCCCGCCAGAGTCTCGACAACATCCTTCCACCTGCACACCTTGCCGTTCAGGCGATACTCGCCGCTCCCGTCCCTGGCGAGACGCCTCGTGATCTCTGTCTCCGCGCCGTCGGAAATGGAGTCGAAGAGCAGCCTCACTTCGGCCATGCCCATGGCCTTCCTGCTCTGTGTGCCGGCGAATATGACATCCTGGGCCCGGGCCGACCGCAGCACTCTCGGGTTCTGCTCACCGAGCACCCATCGCAACGCGTCAGCTAAGTTAGACTTGCCGCACCCGTTGGGCCCTACGATGGCAGTGATGCCCGACCCAAGCGATACTTCGGTACGATCGCAAAACGACTTGAAACCGTGGAGTGAGAGTTTCCTAAGCAAAGAACCTGGCTCCTCCCGAGAGTACAGGGTTTATGTACAGAACTCTACGCGAACAGGGTAAAGGGATCTCTTCTTGGCGGTATAACTTCTCTTCACCTATGGATTATCCCTGGGAGTGAGCCAGTTTTGTCCGTCATTGACCAAATGTCCAGACTCGTGCTGGCTGATCCGAACATGACAGCCAGACAAATCGCCAAGCATCTGGGGTACGCTGAAGAGAAATCGGTCTACTACTGGCTGGGGAAGTCCGGATATTCGGGCATGAGAGACTTCAAGAAAAGCGTGCTCAGGCGCACTCTCCCGGTTTCCAGGCGTACGGACCTTATCGTCGCCCGGGATACGGGCGAAACGAGATTCCCACTGTTTTCGGACACGGACCTGAAGTCCACGCACGGCAGCCTGGAAACACACCTGGAGGAGCACCTGGGACACGAGAGCTACGGCGTCCTCCTGACCCATTCCGACTGTGAGCCTCTGGCGGGCACCGGCGACGTCCTCATCGTTGACCCAGGCGGCCCGACCTTCCAGGGAGACCTCATGTGGGCAAGCGTGCGGGGGCGGATGCGCTTGGTGCGGCAATACGGACTTACCGACGACACTCCGTTCTTCGTGGACGCGCATCAGCCGGCATCTTTGGTGTCTCCCGATTTCGTCAG